>JAMCRV010000044.1 GCA_023381555.1 Chloroflexota bacterium
GGTGAGGAAATGTTGGTACTCTGACGCTGATATCAGGCTCAGCAGGCGCTGGAAGGTGGAAGGGTCACCCCAGTTGGCAAGGGGGTGCATACGGGCGCGAATCAGGAGGAAAGCGTAGAACGCACCAGTGAGAGCACAGCAACAAGCAGCGGCAACTTGATCCCGTCGGTGGAAGCGCTCTCGATTGGCGACGATGGCGACCAGAGTCGCTCCCAAGAGAGAAATGGCTGCCAAGTGGTTTGCCAGACCAAGAGCCGTGAACAACGCTACCGGCCAGAAGCGAGAGGTTCCGTGTATCCAGCGCAGCAGGAAGAAGTAGCCGCAGAGCTGCAGCAATGAGTCCAGTGCATACGTCTCTTGGATAGTCGCCTGCTGCCAAAATAGGCGCTCGGTAGTAAGGATGGCTGGCACGCATAAGCTAGCCACGAGGCTCAACCATGCATCGGGCGGAGCGATCCACTGTTGGAGCAGCTCGAAGGTGAGCAGTCCCGCAACACCAGCGGCGACTGCGGCGCACAACGCCGAAAAGATCGCTACCGAGTGCGCTGGCTCGACCGGGATAACGATCATCGAAAGATGTGCCAAGATGATCCATAACGGGTATCCGGTGGGATGGGGTACACCGACTTCGTAAGCAGCGCGGACGAGCTCTCCGCCATCTCCACCCCCGTTAGCGAGAGTGATAGTCGTGGCGCCTGTGCGCACGAATAGAACGAACGCGACTGCCGTGAGTAAGCTTAGTCCCGAGAGCAAGCCCGAGTGAACGGCTCTGGTGTTGGACCGTAGGCTCAAGCGAGCCTGGATTCTTGTGGAAACATCAGCGCGGATTCGACTCTCCCACCATGTGCTCGTTCGAGATCAAAGCAGACCGCAGCGCACCAAGCCGCGCATGAAGCTGTTGCATCTCTGCTCTGCCTCCAGTTCGCCGATCGCCGGGCAATAGCCGGCGGTTTCGAAGGCGAAGCTCCAGCTCGCGCGAGCGCACTTCCACGATCTCCTCAATGATCTGTGCAGTACGTGATGCCGGTCCAAGATCCACATCTTCCTCCATGTTCGTTCCACGTGACCACTAACCTCTGTCCACATCACTGTAAGGGTGGTGATAGGGCGGATGACCGCCGGCAGCGTGACTGTCCGGAAGATGGGACAGTATTCCCTCGATGATTGCGTTGTACGTGGGTGGTAGGGCTTGGGCAACCAGGTCGCTTCGCCTCTGCAGGGTTACACTGGAACGTCTCGAAACCTAGAAAGATCTCATTCGGTAGGAACCAGATGAAGATTTCGGAACTCGGCGAGTTTCCGCTCATCGCTCGAGCCAGCAAGTACTTCTCGTCTGTGGGGATGCAGAACCCCGATGTTTCTCTCGGCATAGGCGATGATTGTGCAGTCTGGCAACCGAGCGAGTCGTCGTACCCCTCGGTCTTGCTCACCACCGACACGCTTGTCGAAGGCGTTCATTTCCTTCAACAGACAGTTTCCTGGCGCGACCTCGGCTGGAAGAGTCTCGCTGCCAGCGTGAGCGACATTGCAGCCATGGGTGGAGTGCCGGTCGTCGCACTGATGACACTAGGGCTGACTGGGAACGAGAGTGTTGAAGCTGTTGATCAGCTCTTTGCAGGAGCTACTGAGTGCGCGCAAACTTTCGGAGTCACTATTGCGGGTGGCGATACGATCCGTAGCGACTTCGTCATCGTCGGATGGACAGTAGCCGGCACTGCACTCGCACCGGACCGGGGACCGGCTCGGGTGCTGCGGCGCAGTGCGGCTCGCCCCGGCGATATTGTCGTGGTCACCGGCTGGTGTGGAAGCTCGGCCGCGGGACTGGACGTTCTGCTGCGTGAGTGCGGGGGGGTTCAGTCTCTCGTTCTCGCTCATCAGCGACCATTGCCGCGGGTACGGGAAGCGCAGTGGCTCCTGTCTCGTGGAATCGAATGCGCCACAGACACGAGTGACGGCGTATTCGAGTCGTGCCGCTTGATTGCGGAGGCAAGTCGTGTGCAGGTGAACATCGATGCTCGTGTGTTGCCGGTGCACGATGACCTCGTAAGATTTGCCCGTGAAGAGTCGAAGGACTACGCCCTCTATGGCGGTGAGGACTACGAGCTCGTCTTCACAGTGACACCAGATGCGCTCTCAGACCTTCTTGAGGAATGGGGGAGAAGCTTCGAGTTACCGCTCACTGTGATTGGTCGGTGTGAGGTGCTACCAGATGGTGTCCAATGGGTGACGGTGGCACATTCGCCGGCTGGGATCCACCGGTTTTCTCACTTTGGGAGCGAGACGCAGTGAAGCGGCTGGACATCACGACTTCTTCGCCCGAGGAAACCAGAGCATTCGGCGCAGCGCTGGCGCGCCTACTTCAGCCGGGAGCGGTGATTCTACTGAGCGGCGAGCTGGGCACGGGTAAAACAACGCTGACGCAAGGGCTGGCTCAAGGCCTGAGCGTACACGCGGACGTCAATAGCCCTACGTTCGTGATCGCCCACGAGTTCAAAGGGCGGCTTCCTCTTTATCATCTTGACTTCTACCGGTTCACTGAGGATGGGAATCTCGACATTTTAGGATTCGCCGAGTACTTCTGGGGAGAAGGGGTGACGGTGGCCGAATGGCCCGAGCGAGTCACTGGTCTACCACCTGAGCATCTGAGTGTCCACATCACACAGCAGGGAGACAACCAGCGGGCCTTCAGCTGTGCGGCCCACGGAACGCGCTACGAGGAACTCTTGGACACGCTGAAGGAAGAGCTTGGAGACGCCGCGTGATGCGTGTCTTGGCAATTGACACGTCTGGAGTGCTCGCCAGCGTGGCACTCTTGCGAGATGGAGAGGTCGAAGATGCTCGCGTGTGGAGGTCGCACAGTAATCACACCACGAGGCTCGTCCCCGAGCTGCAGCGCACGCTCGCTGCTGCTGGATGCACTCCCGCGGACGTGGGCGCTGTGGGAGTGGCTACCGGCCCAGGGGCTTTTTCTGGCCTACGTGTAGGAGTGACGACTGCCAAACTTTTGTGCTGGTCGCTGGATATTCCATTGCTCGCTGTTGGCTCGCTGCACGCTCGTGCTGAGCTCTATCAGCTGAACGGCGAAATTGTGAGTGCGACAGACGCAGGACGGGGCGAGTGGTACTGGGCTCGCTACCGGCGGGATGACCGTGGCGTCATCGAACTGTCTCCGCCCGCTGTCGGTTCACCTCCTGTGATTCTCGCGGCTTGCAACGCGACGGCAGCCATCGTTGGGGAGAGCCTCCGGTTACCGGAAGGATTCGCCGGTAAGCACGTGCTGCTTGACAGCTCACCGCAGGCGGGATACGTCGCGGCGATCGGTGTCGCTCGTCTTGCCTGGCGACGTTGGAAGAACGGAGAACGGGATGTCCCAGCGTTGCAACAGGCTCTGTATGTAAGGCGCTCTGCAGCCGAAGAAAGGAAGCGCCCGTCGTGAGCACTGGACGTGACTTGCAGGGCCCGGATTTAGCGCGGCGAGATCCCGAAGAGAATATCGTGCTGGGAATAGAGACGAGCTGCGACGAGACCGCTGTGGCGCTCGTGGCAGCAGGACGCAGGGTGCTTTGCAACATCGTCTCATCGCAGGTGGAGCTGCACCGCCAGTACGGGGGAGTAGTTCCCGAGATCGCGGCTAGGCAACATCTTGCGAACATTCTGCCAGTGCTCGACGAGGCTTTCACTCGTGTTCCGGATGCTTGGAGCAGAGTTCGAGCAGTTGCCGTCACGCATGGCCCCGGACTAGCTGGCGCCCTCCTCATCGGTGTTAATGCGGCTAAGACGCTTGCCTTTTCTCGTAATCTGCCCTTGGTCGGCGTCAATCACCTGGAAGCACACATCTATGGCAACTGGCTGTACGAGGCAGGTGAGGAAGCGAGATCAGAGCCTGAACTCCCCGCCGTCGCCCTCATCGTCTCCGGTGGACACACCGAGCTCATTCTGATGCGCGATCACGGGCGATTTGAGCGCTTGGGAAGCACGCGTGACGACGCGGCAGGCGAAGCCTTCGATAAAGTGGCACGTATTGTTGGACTTCCCTATCCTGGCGGCCCCGCGATTCAGCGTGCCGCAGAGGGACAGCTGGGATCTTCGCGGCCGGGGAATCCTCAGGCGTTCCTCCTTCCACGGGCACATCTCGGAGAGACGCTGGATTTCAGCTTCAGCGGCCTCAAGACCGCTGCCCAACGCCTTATCCAGAAACAACGCGAGGCCCTGGCAAACCCTACCATTCCTGCAGACCTGCTCGCTGATCTCGCCGCGAGCTTTCAGGAAGCCGTCGTTGCTGCGCTCATCTCTCAAACGCTCACGGCACTCCGGCTGTATCAGCCCCGCTCGCTGCTCCTTGCCGGTGGGGTGGCCGCCAATGTCCGCCTGCGCACCCTCATTCGCGAGCGCAGCACGGTGCCAGTGTGGGTGCCTCCTCTGCGCTACTGCACAGACAACGCCGCCATGGTTGCGGGTGCGGCACATTTCAGGATCCAGCGCGGATGCCAGCACGCGCTCGATCTCGATATAGACCCGAATCTACCGCTGGCACTTTCCTCCAGTGAGGCTGGCTCAATGCACGTCATTCCCCCTCGCCCTGGAGCAATGGATGCTAGCGGCTGAGGCCCGCAGCCTTCCACGCCTTGTCGAGTGCAGCCGCAGTCTCAGCAATGGCTTGCTCTGGAGGCAGTGAGCGCAAGCGGGCGCTGAACGGCTCCACAGTCACGGGTCCGGTGTAGCGGATCGTGTGCAGCGTGCGGAGATAATTGGGAAGATCGATGACGCCTGACTCCATCGGCAGAAGTCTGACGTTGTCGACCTGCTCATCTCGGGCAACTCCGGCGGGGGCGTCGTTGACGTGAACAGCCACGATATCGTCATTGATAAGGGCACGTAGCTCGCTCAACGTTCCCCCTGACGTGTACCAGTGCCAGCAATCGTGAAGCAAGCCGACGTTATGCCCAATTTCTCGCGCAAAAGAGAGCATGTCGGGTGCAGTGTAGATGAAGGGGTACTTGAAGCGATCTCGTAGCGTCTTCGGTCCAATGAACTCAAGCCCAAGCTTACAGCCGTGGTCAGCCAGGATACGCGCTATCGCACGAAAGCGGCGCAGAAGCAGGTCGTGCTGTTCTTCCTTGGTGCGTTCGTCCTGGCCTGACGGTACCCACGTAGTGACCCGAAATGCGCCGAATCGCTGCGCCAACGCCGCGATTCGAGGCAGCTCCGAGAGCCCCTTCTGGAATACGTCCTCGTCCTTACGCCAGTCAACAGTCAGCCCCCAGGGACCGAGCTGAAGGCCAGAGTTGTCGAGCAGTGCGGCGATGTTGTCGATACCGTCGGACTCTACGAGCCGGGTGACCTCTCCCATCGGAACGTCGATGCCGCCAAACCCGTACTCGATCGCGTAGGTGATTGTGTCAGGGAGGGAGGCTCTTACCCCCAAAGCCCCGGGATTCAGGCTCTTGAACATTCCTCTACCTTTCTTAGCTGACAGAGTATAGGTGAAATCTGGTACACCTCCGCGTCACGCTTCGCGATCGTGCCCAGGGCGAGGGCTTGTTCACTGACCGGGCATCAAGTCTCGACTACCTGGCTCTCGCTGATTCTCAGGGAATGCGCTTCTCCAAGAAACTCTGAGGGGAAGTGGTCGAGATCGGTGGTCGTCACGATGGCCTGCTCCCAGGTACGGACTACCTCTAGGAGAAGCAAACGATGCCGCCGATCTAGCTCTGAGAACACGTCGTCCAAGAGCAGAACCGGGGACTCTCGAGTGTGCGCTGCTAGGAGATCGGCTTCAGCGAGCTTGAGGGCGATCGTGGCCACTCGGATTTGTCCGCGTGAGCTGCTGCTGGCGAGAGGCCGTTGATTGTACGTGAACAAGAGATCATCTCGATGTGGACCAACCGTACACACGCCAGCGAGAACGTCTTGCTTTCGTGCCTGGCGCAGCTCCTCGCGAACATCTTCTATCGATGCGGTGGCTGCTCCGTGGTGCTTCAGTGTGCACTCGTAGGTCACACCAAGTTCCGCTCGAGTCGAGGACAGCGTCTCGTGACGTGAGGAAAGAAAGCTTTGGAGGTCCACGGTACCGCGGGCCCGAGTCTGCAGAATCCGGCTGGCGCTTGCAGCCATTTCACCATCCCAGAAGTCCAGCTGGTCGCTCTTCGCCGATCCGTCACGGATTGTCCTGAGCAATGAATTCCTTTGAGCGACTATGCGTTGGTACCGTGCGAGTGCGCGAACGTACTGCCGGTCGATCTGAGCAAGGACGATGTCCAGGAAGCGGCGGCGGAGATCCGGCGAACCCACCACAATCTCTACGTCATCTGGAGAGAACAGCGTGGCATTGAAGAGACCTATGAGCTCCGACGGAGTGCGCTTGATACCATTGACGAGTACTTGCTTTCGGACGGCGAGACGTTCGTCCGGCTTCTCTTCGACAGCCGCCAGGATCACCTCTATCCGAAGGCCACCGGTTCCGCGTTTGACGTGACCGGCGACACGAGCGAAATATCCCAGGCCGGCGGTGTCGCGAGCGAACCAGTTGACGAGGTCGCGATCATAGCGAGCTCGGAACGAGCGTGCCATTGCAAGCAGGTAGATCGCTTCCAGGATATTACTCTTGCCCTGGCCGTTGTCCCCGTGCAACAACGTCACGCCGCCGCTCAACGTAAGATGCAATCGCGCGAAGTTGCGGAAGTCTGTGAGTACCAACTGCTCGATGTGCATAACGCATGCTAGCGAACACAGGCAGTCGGGAGGGAGTGCCCCTACGGTGGAAAACGATAGAGCGGCGATCGAGCAGATCGCCACCTATTTGCTGAGTCGTAATGAACAGCTTGTCGTGGTCGAGACCTCGGCCGGCGGAAACCTTTCGCGACTCCTCACAGCGGTTCCAGGAGCTTCGCGATGGTTTGCGGGAGGCATTGTTGCCTATGGTTCTGTGCTGCGCGCCGGTGCACTGGGGTTGGACGATGCGCAGTTCAGCAGCGAGGGAATCGTCTCTGCTCGTTCAGGGCGGCTGCTCGCTCGCGCTGGCCGGGAGCGCTTTGGCGTCCAGTGGAGCGTCAGCGAGACTGGAATCGCTGGCCCGCAGGCCGGGCGCCGCACCCGTAAGCCGGAGGGACTCTTGTACACCTGTGCCATTGGGCCAAGCCAAGCAGTGGAGCACGAGTGGCACATCGACCCGGCTGAACGAGCACAGCTACAGCGGCTGTTCGCTCTACGTGCATTGCAAGATCTGGTTGAGTGCATTATTTCGGGTGGTGATGAAGGTTAGCGCAGCGACGGCGGTGCTGTTGGCGCGTGTTTGGTACATCCTGAGGCTGGCTGAACCGCTGCTATACTGTCGTGTCGAGCAATGAAGAGAAGCGACTTGGTGGCCAAGTATCGTCACTTGGAAAGAATGGCAGCGCTATTATCCGAGCGATAGGTCAATGTGTTGGTACATGATGCTCAGCCAAGCGTGCTGACGTGAACAACGGAGGATATCTCGCTTGTTCCGGCCTCTAAACTCTGTGTTTGGTCTTTTTTCCAAGGATCTCGGTATCGACCTCGGAACAGCGAACACTCTTGTGTACGTTCGTGGCCAGGGAGTGGTAATTTCCGAGCCCTCGGTTGTCGCGAAAGATCTTCGTACGGGCAAGATCTTCGCCGTCGGTATGGAGGCCAAGCGGATGGTGGGGCGTACCCCTGCCTCTATCGTCGCCATTCGTCCTCTGCGTGACGGCGTCATTTCCGATTTCGAGATCGTTCACGCCATGTTGCGCCACTGGATCAAGATGGTGCACGATCGTTATCTCTTTGCACCGGCCCCCCGCGTTGCGATAGGGATCCCCAGCGGCGCAACTGAAGTTGAATGGCGCGCGGTGCGAGAAGCAGCGCTCAATTCGGGGGCCCGTGAAGCCTATCTCATCGAAGAGCCGATGGCATCAGCGATTGGCTCTGGGTTGCCAGTATCCGAGCCGGCTGGAAACATGGTCGTGGATATCGGTGGAGGCACGACAGAGATCGCCGTCATATCTCTGGGAGGCATCGTTGTGAATCGATCTATCCGGATCGCCGGCGACGAGATCGATGAGATGATCACGCAGTACATGCGACGGGAGTATAATCTCCTCATCGGGGAGCGCATGGCTGAGCAAACCAAGATCGAGATTGGATCAGCCTACCCGCTCCCGGAGGAAAAAGCAGTAGTGTTACGGGGTCGCGATCTCCGGACGGGGCTGCCGGCCTCAGTCGAAGTCGGTAGCAAGGATCTTCGCGACGCAATTGCTGGTCCTGTCAATGCGATCGTCACAGAGGTTAAAGCGGCTCTTGAGGAGACTCCACCTGAGCTGGTCGCTGACATTATGGATCGTGGCATCATGCTGGCAGGTGGTGGAGCGCTTCTTCAAGGGCTCTCGCAGCGATTGCGTGAAGAGACCCTCATGCCGGTTCATGTAGCAGAAGAGCCGCTGCAGTGTGTGGTACGGGGGACAGGTAAGTGTCTCGAGGAGCTCGGCCTGTTGGAGAAGGTCTCGCTCACGCAACCCCCTCCACCGGCACCCCAGCAGCTTTGATTGGCCGCTGATGCGCTTCCAACGCCCGTTGCGCTGGGTCGTGATTCTTCTCATTGCCGCCGTTGGCATCCTGGCACTCGACAGTCGTGGGACACTAGACCAGTTCGGGGCGTGGGTCCGGGCGCCGCTCGTTCCCTTGGCGTGGGGGGCGTCAGTACTCACAGACCAAATCGAGTCTGGCGCTGCCAATCTTGCCGCAATTAGCAACCTCATTACCGAGAATCGCAAGCTGCGCGCAGAAAATGCGCGTCTGCAGGCTGAGAATCTCCGACTTCAAGCCCTCGGGTCAGAGAATGCCCATCTCCGTCAGCTTCTCGGCTTCAAGCAGCTCTATCCCAAGCACACCTACTATCCGGCCAGAATCATTACCCGCAGTGGCAATAACATTGATCCGATGATCACGCTTGATGCCGGTAGTACCGCCGGCATCAAGCCCGGCATGGCCGTGGTCGACGGAGATGCCCTCATTGGTAGAGTTACTCAAGTCAGCCGGGACGCCGCAGTGGTGCTGCCGATCACCAATCCGAGCAGTGCAGTAGCCGCGAAGGTTGTGGGGCAAAGCGCTATAACAACGGGTATTGTGCAGGAAGAAGAAGGCGAAGGGCTGCTCCTTCGTTTTGCACAGGCTACAGCTCCATTGCGCATCGGTGACTGGGTCGTCACTTCTGGGATGGGCGGAACCTTTCCTCCAGACCTGCCGATTGGACGGATCACCGCCATTCAACAAGGGCAAGTCGACGTGTTTCAGCAGGCAATGCTCCGGCCTGCGTCGTCGCTGGAAGCGGACACGATCGTTCTCGTCATCACTGACTTCGTCCCTCTCCAGCTGCCGGCCCAGCCGCAATGAGGACGGTCGGTATTGTCACTCTGGTGATTTTGGTCGTGCTTCAGGTGACGTTGCTAAAGCGCCTAGCCCCCTTTGAAGTGGCGCCAGACGCTGTGCTGACCGCCACTGCGAGCATTGCGGTGATTGCTGGCTGGCGACCGATCGTGTTTGTAACCGCTGTCGCCCTGGGGATTGTACTCGACGCACTTGGCGGTACACCTCTGGGCCTCACGTCACTCGGCTTTGTTCTGGTGGTGCTGGCTGTCGGTTGGTGGAGAGAAGTCGTGGTCTACCGCGGAATCGCCGTATTTCTTCTCGCTGCCGGAGTGGCGACAGTGGTATTCGACGGGGTGCTATTGCTGGCTTTGCTGGCGCTGCACGATCCGGCGAGCGTCACGGGAACCATGAAGCACATTGTCCTTCCAAGCGTCCTCATCAACGCGGTTTGTGCCGCGCCACTGAGCAAGGTCGCCGAGTGGGTCTGCTTGCCGGATGGACAGGAGTCCATACCTTGAGCATCCAACGCCGCCTTCCAATACAGCAGGAACGAGAGCGACGCATCTCCATCTTCCTCGTACTCACACCTGTGCTCATCACGATCCTCCTCGCCCGGCTATGGTGGGTACAGATCGTTTTGGGCCCGCAATATCAGCGGCGCGCAAACTTCAACCATGAGCGCGTCGTTACTATCCAGCCGTTGCGGGGCATCGTCTACGACCGATATGACCAGCAGCTCGTTGAAAATGCGCCGTCGTGGCAGATTACGCTCATTCCTGCCGACGTGCCAAACGGCGAAATGACAGCGGTTCTCAGGCGCCTCAGCGCCTTGACCCACATCGAGTTAGAGAGCCTCGACGTGCGCGTGCGGGATGATAAAGGAAGTCCAGTCCAGGCGCTCACCCTGGTCGATGGCGTGCAGCGGGACGTCGCCTTTTCTGTATTGGAGCATCTTGACTCACTTCCAGGAGTGCACGTCGACTACATTCCGCAACGGCAGTACATTGATGGACCAGCGTTTGCTCCGGTGGTAGGGTACGTCGGCCTCATTAGCAGCCAGCAGTACAAGGCCGCGCTGAAAACACCTGACCCATATCCAGTCAACTCCTTCGTCGGGAAGGCAGGCGTCGAGCAGGTGTTCGAGCAGCAGCTACGGGGAATACTGGGCCATCAAACCCTGGAGATCGACGCGTCGGGGCAAACGGTTCAGACTATCAGCACCTCCAAGGCTATTCCTGGTGACAGCGTCGAGCTCACCGTCGCGGCGGACGTTCAGCGCGTCGCCTACCAGGCATTGAACTCGCTTGTTCAGCAGGGCAAGGCTACTGGGGGCGCTGTGGTGGCAGTCGACCCTCGCAATGGGGCCGTCGTGGTCCTTGCTTCCGTTCCTTCCTACGACCCCAATGTGCTGTCGAGCGGTCTGACCGCTGCTGAATGGTCACGGTTGATGTCCAACCCCGCCCATCCTCTCGTCGACCACGCGATATCCTCTCAGTACCCTCCTGGCCCGATGCTTGACCCCTTCCTGGCGGCCGCCGAGCTCCAGGCTGGAGTGCTTCAACCGCAACGTAACTGGGTCTGTCCGCAGCGAATTGATGTGAACGGCTGGCTTTTCTTCAACAGTCGCACTGTTCCAACAGCGCCGGTCAATACGCTGGGCGCGCTTGGACAAGGATGCAGCACGCTCTTCCTGGGACTGACCGGCCAGCAACCAGCAGTGACGGGAGTGAAGCAGGGCCTGGGTCACGTGAATCTTCTGCACTGGCTCGAGGCATTTGGGTTCCGGCAGCCAACAGGAATCATCCTACCTGGAGAGACGACAGGCTTTCTGCCCACCCCATCCTGGTATGAGCGTTCCTTGAACGCAGCCTGGACTTCTGTCGACACCTACCTGGTGGCTTCCGGGGCAGGGCCCGATGCCATCACCCCGATTCAACTCGCCGTCGCTACGGCTGCCCTGGCGAACGGCGGTAAGGTATGGCAACCGCAGCTACTCCAGCGCTTGATCACTCCATCGGGGCGTGTATTGACAGAACTCTCTCCGCACCTCACACGTAACCTCGCTTTGTCTACGTCGACGACGTCTACAATCATCCAAGGGCTCGCAGAGGCAAATAGGGCGCGGAACAGTGTCAGCGTTCCCGGTTTCACCATCGCTGGTCTTGGCGGCTACGCAACGTCACCGAACACCACAGGCTTCCTTCCCGTTATCGACTCCTGGTGGACGGGCTTTGGCCCAACATATGATCCCCAGATCGCCGTTACCGTTCTGGTTCAGGATGCCACCGACGGTCGTCAGGCTGGTAATGTTGCGGAGAAGATTCTCACGGAATTCTTCCATCCCTCACACGCGGCCGAGGTAAGCAATGTCCCCTAGACTTTGGCGCAGTTTTGACCCGCTCCTCTTTGCTGTAGCAGTGCTGCTCACGGCCATCGGTGTGACAATGGTGTACGCTGCTCTTGCTGGTCCAGGACAAGATGTCGCTGCGCGTGATGGAGCTATCAGAGAGGCCGTCTTCGGGACGCTTGGCCTTACGTTACTCATCGGAACCTGCTTTATCGACTATCGCATATTTCGAGGGCTCTTCTGGCCTCTGGTCGCGTTCAACTGCCTCTTCCTGCTCGCCGTGCTCGTGCTTGGTCACGCGTCCTACGGAGCGCAGCGCTGGCTGCGCATCGGCGTGCTGCCGATTCAACCATCTGAGCTTGGCAAGCTCCTCGTGATCTTGACCCTGGCGCGAGTGCTGGCAGACGCCGATGATCAGATCACCAAGTTCACCACGATCCTCCGCTCGCTGCCTATTGCCTTGTTGCCTGCAGCACTCGTCTTTCCACAGCCGGACCTTGGCACAGCGCTGGTCTATGGCGCGATCTGGGTGGGGATGATCATCGGGGCCGGGGCACGATGGCGACACCTCGGCGCGCTCGTCTTGGTCTCACTAGCCCTCATGCCATTCTTATTGCACTTTTTGCACGGTTACCAGATTCAGCGCCTCACTATTTTTCTCCGTCCGGAATCCGATCCCAAAGGGGCTGGCTATAACATCATTCAGGCCCTGATTGCCATCGGGTCGGGAGGGCTCCTCGGTCAGGGATGGACGTTTGGGACTCAGACGCAGTTCCATTTCCTCCGCGTGCAACAGAGTGACTTCATCTTCTCGGTAATTGCAGAACAGCTCGGGTTCCTGGGATCTTTTCTCATCCTTATGCTCTTCGGTCTACTGTTCAACAGGATTGTGAGAGCAGCGGCAGTCTCCCAGGATCTCTATGGGCGCCTGGTTGCTATCGGCGTATTCTGGATGCTCTTATTCCAAACCTTTGTCAATGTGGGAATGAACCTACAGCTCACGCCCGTCACTGGCATCCCTCTCCCGCTGATTTCTGCGGGTGGCAGCTCGTTAGTGACGTCGCTCATTGCGATCGGGATCGTTGAAAGTATTCATATGCGAAGAGAAGGAGCATCATTTTGAAGAGGCTGCACGTGCAAGTTCCGGCAACCTCTGCGAACCTCGGCCCAGGCTTCGATACGCTCGGTGTGGCTCTCGGCATCTACAACGATACGGTTGTCGAGACTGCAGATCGCGAGTCTTTGGAGGTGGTGGGCGAGGGTATGGCCGAGCTGCAATCGGGTGCTCCCAATCTCATTCATCGCGCGATCGAAGAGATGTTCCGGCTGTGTGGAGTGCGGCGACCCCCTTTGGTCATTCGTTGTCGCAATGCCATACCACTGGGGCGAGGTCTGGGCAGCAGTGCTGCGGCCTTGGTGACGGGTTTGCTCATTGGTCAAGCCCTGCTCGAGAATGCCGTCGACAGCGCCGCGCTGTTGCCGGTGGCCGCGCGCCTGGAGGGTCACGGAGACAACACGAGCGCCGCGCTCCTCGGTGGCTTTACGGTCTGTGTACCCACCGACGATGGCATTGTTGCCGAAGCTCTGCCCGCGCCGCTGGGGCTGCAGTGCGTTCTGTTCATCCCGGACTATCAGGTCTCGACTGAGCTGGCGAGACGAGTGCTGCCAGAAAGGTATCGGCGCGCTGATGCCGTATTCAATATCTCGCGCGTGGCCCTCTTCGTTTCAGCTTTGATGACTAACCGATTAGACCATCTCGGCGAGGCGATGAATGATCGTTTGCATCAGCCGTACCGGCTACCTCTGTATCGGGGAATGGACAGTCTGATTCGAGCGGCTACAGATGCAGGCGCTTACGGTGCATCCGTCAGTGGCGCAGGGCCATCGATGGTCGCCTTTGTCGACGAAGGTGCTGCTGCTGGCGTTGCTCAAACGGTAGCGGAGACTGTCCAGGCCATGGGTATAGCTGGCAGCGTGGTGACCGTTCCGATAGCTGTTCACGGAGCTTCTGTCAGAATAGAGGCTCCTTAGGTGACTACTCACGGCATCGTGCCGGACCGGACAAAGCAGTCGCTGAGCCATCACGACACTGGCCGTGCGTTATCCTCGTGAGTCTCTAGTCTTCCCAGTGAGCATCCAGGGAGCGACGCTCCGTGAAACGCTCGATGGCTAGGTCTATTAGTCTCTGGAGGAGATCGGCATAGCTCATCCCTGATGCCGCCCAGAGCTTGGAATACATGCTCTTTTCGGTGAATCCAGGGATCGTATTGATCTCGTTGACCCAGACCTCATCCCCACGCACAAAGCAATCGACCCTTGCCATCCCGGCGCAGCTCAGAGCTTCGAACGTCCTTCGAGCCAGTTCTTGAACGCGTCCTGCAACGACGTGATCCAGGTCGGCAGGAATATGGAGCATGGAGGCATCGTCCACGTATTTCGCTCGATAGTCATAGAATTCATGTGAGGTCGTGACTTCCCCGCACACCGAGACTTGCGGATCGTGATTTCCGAGCACGGCACATTCGATTTCCCGCACCGGAGACACCGCCCTCTCGACGAGGACGCGTACATCATAGCGAAGGGCATCGCTCACCGCCGCAGTCAGTTCGTTGGGAACGAGAACTTTGTGCACGCCGACACTCGAGCCAAGATTGGAAGGCTTGACAAAGCACGGGTAGCCAACAGTGCGAGCGACGAGAGAGGTTACGTCGCTGCCATTATTTTCCCATTCGTGACGCGCCACCGTTACCCAGTCGACGACGGGTATTTCAGCTGCTTTTAGAACCATCTTGGCTGTGTGTTTGTCCATCCCGACGGCAGAGCCGAGGACACCCGCGCCGACGTAGGGGACTCCAGCAAGCTCGAGGACGCCTTGAAGGGTTCCATCTTCACCATTAGGGCCATGAACGAGCGGCAGCACCACATCGATCTGAGATAGGCTAGCGGCAATCGGAGACAGCATCTCCGAGCCATAGCCATCACGCACGTCGAGTACGTTGCGGCTGGAATCGCCGTTCGATCTGTCTTCGACCGCGATCTGCCCAGCGGCGAGGACGGCCCCACTGCGTGCTCCCGGGAGCCAGCGCCCGCGTGCATCGATGTAGAGCGGCACAATCTCATACTCATAATGCTTAGAGCTCAGTACCTGCGCAACAGAGCGCGCCGATGCAACTGAGACTTCGTGTTCGGCAGACTTTCCACCGAAGAGCAGCAAGATGCGCATCTTTGCCATTTGGGACAGTGTCCTCTCAAGCTCTTACAGGTTCTGGCGGAGAAGGTCGATGACATAGTCCAGTCGCATGCCTCGGCCTGCTTTGAATAGCACCACGTCACCGGATGACAAGCGTCCGAGTAGCGCCTCCGCAAGAGTCTGTCGGGAGAGCGCAACTTGGTCTTGAGGCTGGGATTGCCGGCGGAAAGCTTGGTCTGCTGGAGCGGAAATGTGACATACTCGTGCACTCGACATCCCCGCCTGGATGGCTCCTTGGGCAATGTGCGCAGCCAGTGTCCCGATAGTGAAGAGATAGTCTACAGACGCGGCTGCAGCCATGCCCACTGCGTGGTGCTCTTCAGGCCCGTATTGCCCAAGCTCGAACATGTCGCCAAGAACAGCGATACGGTGACCAGGCTTCGCTCTGGTAGCCAGTACTTGAAGACCGGCAATGGCAGACAGGCGATTAGCATTATAGCAATCGTCTATGATGGTGGTGCCACGCGGCCCGGCTAACACTTGGAGTCTCGAGGCTACAGGTCGTAGGGAGCCCAACGCGCGACGAGCGACAGCAGCTGGGACATCACAGCGCTCTGCAACTGCCAAAGCCCCGAGCACATTGAGCAGATTGTGCTCACCGAGGAGATGCACATAGGCATCGCCACTAGCAGTCGGCGTGGTCCAGGCGATCTCCATGCCGAGGTCGTCTTCGCGAACGATCCTCCCGCGATAGTCTGCTGCCTCGCCAAAACCATAGAACGCGGCTGGAGCCGGTGAGCGGTGCACCATCGCCCGGACGGCTGCATCTTCCGCGTTCAGCACAGCCAGTCCAGATGCGGAAAGCGCCTCGATCAGCTCGCCTTTGGCCTGGGCGACGTTGGCGAGTGAGCCAAAGAACTCCAAGTGGGCCGGTCCTACGTTCGTCACCAATCCAATCGTCGGGGGAGCGAGCTCACACAGACTGGCGATCTCCCCAATCCGCTGTGCGGCCATTTCGAATACGGCGAAGCGATGCTCTGGCTGCAGGTGGTTCAGTATTGTCATTGAAAGTCCGGTGTCAGTGTTATACGACGCTGGCGGCTCGAGGACCTGACCGGGATAAGCGGCAGACAAGATCGTAGAGATAATGTGTCGCGTCGTTGTCTTCCCAGCGCTCCCAGTGATGCCTATCACGGTGTCGATCTGTGAGCGCAGTAAGGCGCGGTTGGCTAGACGGATGAGCGCAGCACGTGGCTGTGGTACCACGACCTGCGGAACGGGATGGGGGAGCCCCTCCACAGGATGCTCCACGAGTAGCGCTGCGGCACCTGCTGCCACTGCCGCGCCGGCATAGTCGTGCCCATCCAGGTGCTCTCCACGGTAGGCGACAAAGAGTTGACCAGGTAGGATCCGGCGGCTGTCGATCTCCACGCCAGTTAGCTGTTCAAGAAGCTGGCCACCAGAGGCAAGGAGCCTGCCTGCGGTGAGTTGAGCTACATCTTCGAGAGAGATCATCATAGTGTTCGAACTCCCCTTACCAGGGGTTCTGCTGCTCCCGGCACTGTGTGGGTCGATGACCTATCGCCCTGGGTTGGCACGTAGACCCGAGGGACACGTGGCGCCAAGCTGGTCAGCACCTCGTACCCTAGTGTGCCCAGTTGTCCCGCCACTTCTTCTACTGAGATTCTGTCGTCGCCCTGTGCTCCCAGAAACGTCGCCACGTCACCTTCCTGTACCCCGGGTATGTCCGTGACGTCGGCAATACTCATATCCATGCAGATGACTCCTACCAGTTTGGCCCGCTTTCCCCGGATGAGAACCTCTGGCCATGGCTGCGGCGCACGCCTGATGCCATCAGCGTAGCCAGCCTGAAGAACTGCAAGCTTGGTAGGGCGCGCAGCTATCCAGGTAGCACCGTAGCTTACACTGGTCCCGCTCGGCACAAGCTTTACTTGCGCGACCAGTGCCTGGAAGCTCAGTGCGGGCACGAGCCCCGGCGGGCGCATGGCCTCCGAGCACGGGTTGAGGCCGTAAAGAGCAGCTCCAGGACGCACGAGGTTGAAGTGACTCTCCGGATGGCGAAACATGGCTGCGCTGTTGGCAGCGTGGATCCACCGTGGGTCGAGTCCACGTTCCCGCACAATAGCAATTGCCCGTGTAAAGCGACCGAGCTGTTCCCGAGTGTGCTGACTGTCGACGGCATCAGCGGTTGCGAAGTGCGTGAAGAGGCCTTCGACGCTGATGCTCGAGAGAGCTCGTGCCCGATCGCAGAGCTGGTCGATGTCATCGATAAGGGGCCCGAGCCGGCTCATGCCGGTATCGACTTTGATATGCACTCTCGCGGGACGCCCCATGAGCACAGAGGCGCGATGAAGAGGCTCTAGCAGCTCTGGATCGAATGCGGTAGCGATGATGTTGTGTGCGACAACGGTGTTTGCTTGCCAGGCCGGCGTGTATCCCAACATGAGAATATCGGCAGTGATGCCACTATTGCGCAGCTCGATCGCTTCATCCAGGCAAGTCACCCCGAGAATCCGGGCGCCGGAGGCAAGGGCGACTTTGGCGACAGGAACCGCTCCGTGGCCGTACGCGTGCGCCTTCACCACAGCAAGCACGGATGTAGCCGCTCCGATCCGCTGCCGTATCAGCTCGAGATTCTGCTGAATACTTCCGAGATCGACAGTGATCCATGCGGGGCGAGCAAGAAGCACGTCACACTCCCACCAAGTCCCGGCGAGTGTACCACCCTGGCAGCGTACCTC
Organism: Chloroflexota bacterium; assembly: GCA_023381555.1. Lineage (GTDB taxonomy): Bacteria > Chloroflexota > UBA4733 > UBA4733 > UBA4733 > JAMDCW01. The sequence continues at coordinate 17,666 of JAMCRV010000044.1, forward strand.
TCCTAGACATCTTGCCTACAACTCTGCGCGAGTGGCCTGAGGTTCCGGTGGTAGTCTTGCTCCGTAACGGGAGGGGAACGCTGTGATGGGCCGCTCTGCGAGCGCTAGCGCCTCGATCCTTGGTGAGCAAACCGTGAACGTCCGCGGTGACTACGTAGAAGAGCGTCTCCGTACTGGACAAGTTTTCCTTCTCAGCTTTACTCACGCGTCTGTGGACCTCAACCCCAGCGCGATTGCGGCTCTTCTCCCCGTGTTCTACCTCTCTCTTCACCTGTCTATTGGGCAGACGGCCGTACTCACAGGAGCATCCCAGATTGCCAATTCTCTTGCACAGCTCCCTTTCGGCTACCTGGCAGATCGCGTCTCCCTGCGTTTCCTCATTCCACTCGGTTGCGCAACGGCTTCGATTGGTCTCGCATTGACCGCATTCACCCACTCGTTTCCTGCACTGATCGCGGCAGTCTGTCTAAGTGGCGCTGGCGTGGCCGTCTACCACCCGGAGGGAGCACGGACCGCCGGAGCCTTGAGCGGAAGACGCAAGGCCACCGGCATGTCGATCTTCTCAGTTGGTGGCAATCTCGGCTTTGCGCTTGGTCCTATCACAGCGTCGGCAATCAACTCGCTGCACAGTACGGCTGCCTACTTGCTGTTTCTTGTACCCGCATGTCTCGTGACGGTGATGTTTGCGGTCACTCATGGCATTGCCATACCCGAGAAGCACCGTTCGACCCTGAAGACGAACGTGGGGCAGGGTCAATCTGCGGTCACCGCAGCCTTGATACTGTTGCTTCTTATCACCACGCTGAGGTCAGCGCTGCAGGTCGGGTTGATGACGTTCGTACCGCTGTTTGAAGTCACTCAACGGCATCACAGTGCTGGCTTTGCGAGCCTTCTCATGACGTGCTTCTTGCTGAGCGGTGCCTTGGGGACTGTGCTTGGAGGCATCGCGGCAGACCGCATTGGCCGGACGTTGACACTCTTCGTGAGCTTCGTCTTTTCGGCGCCTTTCCTCGTACTGTACTACCACACGAGCGGGGTACTCTCCGCCATTTCACTTGTGGCAGCCGGAGGATTCCTCATCTCCACCTTTGCGGTTACGGTGGTCATGGGACAGGAGCTACTTCCCAACAGGGCTGGCGTAGCTGCGAGCCTCACTATTGGAGTAACGAGCGGAATCGGCGGCTTTCTCGTGGCTCTCTTGGGTCAGGTAGCGCAACACTTGGGATTTATCCGTACTTTGGATCTGCTCGTGCTTGTCACAGTACTTGCGGGCACGTTCGCGCTGTGGCTCACTGTACTCTGGAATCGTCAGCGCCAGATCACACCGGCACTTTGATCACGACTCTCAATGAAACGGACCGGCTGGCATCAACCAGCCCCTGAGGAGCGTGGGCCTCCTCGGGAAAGAGCACGGCGCACTGGCCATCCGGAAGCAGTAACCTCGTGAATTGGACTGGGGCACGGAAGAAGGTGATGTCTCGCTCGGCGCTGTATGGTTCGCTGGCGATCAGACTGTTCACATCTACAAGCCCCATCCATTCGAGACCATCCACGACACACTGAATGTCGATAAAGCGCTGATGTGCCTCCCAGCGCAACACGGTGGCATCAGCGAGGGAAGCACGCTGTAAGATGGCGCTGAAGCCCTCTTCGAGATCGACCCGAACAGAGCCTCCAAGGCTTGATGCGTTGAGCTGTTGATTGAGAGAAGAGCCCGTGTTGAGGGCGGATCGCAAGATTTGGAATCCCCTGCGAAGTCGAGGATCACCAGCCGCCAGGCGGACGCAATGATCGATAGACCCAACAATGGCCAACGCAATCCTCCCCTCGTGCAGTGGCGCACAGGCTATCATGCCGTCGAGTCATCGGGAAGGAGAGTTGTTTGGCACCGTTACCACTCGGGATCATCGTCTCGCTGCGTGAAGACCCCTCGGAGAGCGTCGCGCGAGTGCGAGAGTTCAACCTCCCTACGTGCCAGGTCAATAGTTGGAACCTCGAGCTGTGCCGGTCGGATGTCGCTGAACGTCTCCGTTCAGTGGCGGAGAGCTCTGGTGTCCGCATCAGCAGCTTGTGGGCAGGTATTCCAGGCCGCCGCGTATGGGATTTCGACGAGGGCCCATCGACAATCGGTCTCGTTCCTCCACAGAACCGCCAGCGCGGCGTCGATGCTCTCCGGCGCTGGTCGGACTTTGCTGCTGCAGTGGGCGGCATTCCGAGCATCACTACCCACGTGGGATTTCTGCCAGTCGATCCGCGAGACGGTGACTACGTCGGCACCATCGAGGCACTCAAGATCGTTGTCGAGCACTGCAAGGGGAATAACCAGGAGTTCTGGTTCGAAACAGGTCAGGAGGCGCCCGTCATCTTGTTACGCGCTATCCAGGATATCGGCCTCGACAACGTTGGCATCAATCTCGACCCTGCCAATCTTCTCCTGTACGGGATGGCCAATCCTGTCGATGCGCTCGACGTGTTCGGCAAGTACGTGCACGGCATTCACGCCAAGGATGGGCTCTATCCGACAGAAGGACACCGTCTCGGGCACGAGATGCCGCTTGGACAAGGGCGTGTCGACTTTCCCCGGCTGTTCACCAGGCTCAAAGACCTCGGCTTTCAGGGAGCAGTGACGATTGAGCGGGAGATTTCGGGTCCGCAGCAGACTGAGGACATTCGAAAGGCTATCGCGCTCCTGCAACCACTGGTCTCGTAGTGTCGCAAGCTGGACAGATGCCCAGCCTGCCACTCATCGCACGAATGACGTTCTTGGTCCTAGATGTTCTACGGCAGCAGCGAGAAGCTCCGCAGTCTTTTCTATGTCATCCAGCGAGGCTACTTCAACACCCGTGTGCATGTAGCGCAATGGAATGCTCACGAGTCCAGTGGCGATGCCAGCACGGACCTGCTGGATCGCGTCTGCATCGGTAGCGGTGTTTCGTCCTACGGCTTCACGCTGCACCGCTATTTCTGCAGCGTCCGCTGCACGCAAGATGAGCGCTGAGACGTGCGAGGAGACGGTGGGACCAAAGGTTACGACGGGTCCACCACCCACTTTGATGTCACCAACGCGCCGCTTGTCGGCCGTCGGGTAGTCGGAGGCGTGCGTGACGTCGACCGCAATGGCTACCGCAGGGTCGATGCCAAAGGCACTGACTCGCGCCCCCCGGAGGCCAACTTCCTCCTGCACGGTGGCTACTGCATACACCGCTGCCGTGACCGCTCGCTTGCTGAGTAGCTCGAGAGCGCGCGCGATCGCGTAAGCGCCCGCCTTGTTGTCGAGGGCTCGCGAGGCGACCAGGCTTCCGGTTCCCAGGCGCTCAAACGTGGCGGCCCGGACGGCGTAAGTACCAACAGGAGCTGCTGTTTCCGCTTCAGCTCGGTCTTTGGCGCCGATGTCAAGCCAGAGGTCATCGATCTCTACACTGCGGCGGTGCTCATCGTCGCTTTGCAGGTGGCGCGCTTTGCGGCCAATTACTCCGAGGATCTTGCCCTGGGGACCGAGTAAGTGAAAGCGGCCACCGATGATCGTGAGGGGATCGAAGCCCCCCGCTGCATCGAAGTAGAGAAAGCCGTCGCTGTCGATGTAGCGGACGATCAGCGAGATTTCATCCAAGTGGCCGGCAAGCTGCACGCGAGGAGAACCTTCCGGATTGATCAGCGCAATGCTATTGCCTTGACTGTCACCCGAAAGGCTCGTGGCATAAGGTTGGACGTAGTTCCGCCACAGCCGTGCGGCCTCATCTTCCGCGCCGGGAGGACTTGCAGTCTCGACAAGGGTCTTGAGGAAATCGTAGTGCGAATCGTTCAAGAGTACTTCACCTTCGTTGGAATTAACTCCCACTCCAAGCCTGGGTGAGCGTAGCACTTGAGACTCTTGCTTGCTCGTACCTCACGCTATGATGGCACGATGTCAGTGCGATACCCACGCGCGAGAACTCGCGGACCGCTCAGATCAGATCCTTCGGCAGCGAGGATGCGGAAGCGGTAGCCCCGCTGGATGAGATGGCAAGGAATGTTGGAGCGCAACACTTCATTTGCCATCGTCACACCGCGTACAGGGCCGCCAAAGCTGCTTTGATCAACCAGGAATACGACTGGTGATAGACCGCGCTGCGACAGCGCCACAACTGAGCGAATCCAATCGATGTGACCGGAGGACGTGATGACGGCGACGGTACCTTCTCTGCCAAGCAGGCTCTCAACAGCCGGCAGAACTTCACTGAGACGCTGCTCGCCATCGCACCGAACGCCAGCCAGCTCTCCGAGCAGGCGGTCAAATTGATCCCCTGAACGCTCCGGTGCAACCATTACTCGGTCACGCCCAGTGGTAAGCAACCCAACTGCCCGTCCTTCGCGCAGCACGCGATTTGCTAGACCAACCGCAATCCGTACTCCATACTCCTCGGTGGAATCATCTTCTTCTCCAAAGAGCGTAAGAGAATCAAGATCGAGAACGATCCAGAGATCCGAGGATCGCTCGAGATCGTAGTCCTTCACGAAGAGTTCGTCGCGCCGTGCCGTTGTGGGCCAGTGGATGCGCTTGACGCTGTCACCCGGTTGGTAGCTACGCACAGTAGAAGCTGTGCTGGTCACCTGGAGAACGCGGACGGCACCACTTGAGGATCCAGCGAGAGAGCCGCGGGGAAGCTCCAGGCCGGGCAGGTCGACGACAGGAGGTAGGACCAGGAAGGTGATGGTGTCGTCGTATTCCTGACGCAGAGAAAAAAAGCCGAAGGGATCTCCCGATCGCACTGTGAGTGGTCCCAAATGGTAGCGACCGCGACGGCGGCAGCGCCAGTAGACGTGCCAGGACTTCGTCTGCCGGATCCCGAGAGACTCAACACGAGAAGCCGGATAACCGGGAAAGTTCGAATGGTCGTCAATCTGGAGATAGGTAGCCGGGACAAGACTCGAGCTCTGCGCTGTGAAGATCTCTTCCAGCTGGGAACCTACGTGCAGATGTCCCACTGATGGTTGGCGAGTCAACCACAAGCCTCGTGCCAGCGCGTAGGTCCAGAGAAGGCTGAGGATGATTGCGCCACAGATCGCGTAGGAGACGACGTAGAGGATGCTGACACCTCCGAAGACAGCGAACAGCACCAACGCCACCGCGAGCGGCACAACGATCGGCCGCTCGATAATGAGGCGTGTCTTAGCGGTATTCTTGACGTGGAACTCCACGCGTGTTCCTCTGCTGGTATCGGGGCATCCAAGACTATTATCACGTCAGCATAGCATCTCAGCGTGGCGTTCAATCGTGCCTTATGCGGCGCTGCGGCCGCGTTCACGCTACGATTAGGGGAGATCATTATCCACGCGAGCGTCCATTGGCGCTCGTCAGTAGATGCAACGGTTGCACAGAGAGGGCATATTAATGATGAAGCTGCTCCTAACGAGAGACGTTCCGAATCTTGGCAAGGAAGGCGAGCTGCGAGAGGTCGCGGATGGGTACGCACGAAACTACCTGCTCCCACGCGGTCTCGCCATCCCAGCTTCGCGAGGAAACATCAAGCTTTTGCAGGAACAGCACGAGGCGGTCTTGCGCAAGGAAGCGAAGAATCGGGCAGATCTCGTTGCACTCGCTGAGCGTCTAAGAGATGTCTCAGTGACGATCAGCACCAAGACGGGAACAGGGGGACGTCTCTACGGATCAATTACTAGCAAGGACATCGGTGACGCCTTGGAAGAGCAGCATCATCTGCCCGTAGACCGGCGGATGGTCGAGCTTGATGACCCCATTCGCACCATCGGGACGCACAAGGTGAGAGTGCGCGTGGCCAGCGATCTCCATCCTGAAATCAGCGTCGTGGTCCAGGAAACGCCCTAAATCAAACCAGAATGGCGTTGCGAAGGAGACCCTCACCCCCTGCCCCTCCCCCAAGCTTGGGGGGAGGGGTGGCGAACCTTGGTGAGCCGGGGTGAGGGCCCCGCCCTTCGCAACAGGCCCCGTGGAAGGATTTAGCAATGACGATCGATCGCCTCCCTCCTCACAGTCTTGAGGCTGAACATTCGACGTTGGGGAGCCTCCTCCTCGATCCACAGGCGTTCACCCAGATTGCTGAGTTCCTCCACGCGGACGATTTCTATCGGGAGGCTCATCGAGAGATCTTTGACGCGATCGTCAGCCTCAACGATCAGCAAACTCCGGCTGATCTCATCACGCTCACCGACGAGCTCAACCGGCGTAACCGTCTCGCAGCCGTCGGCGGACCGGCCTACCTTTCCAGTCTCGTCAACGCTGTGCCCACGTCGATTCACGTCGAGCACTATGCCCGGATTGTCGAGCGAGATGCCACTCTTCGCCGGCTGATCAGCGCCACGGCAAGCATTGCTGAGCTTGCCTATAACCCTGAAGGCGAGCTCGACCAAATTCTCGATCGCGCAGAGCAGATACTCTTCGCCGTGTCTCAGCGCCGGCTTTCGGGCGACTTCGTTCGCATCGGGTCACTCTTGCACGATTATCTCGATCACATCGAAAGAGTGCATGAGCATCATTCCGAGGTCACTGGTGTGCCTACAGGCTTCATCGATCTTGATCGCTTGACTGGCGGCCTCCAGCCGTCTGACTTCATCATCGTGGGGGCCCGCCCTAGTATGGGCAAGACTGCCTTCGCTGTTTCTCTGGCCCACGCCACGGCAATGCGCCATGGGACGACCACTGGCATCTTCACGCTGGAGATGTCTGCCCAACAAGTCGTTCAGCGGTTCGTCTCAATCGAGTCGAACGTTGACCAGCAGAGGCTACGCACCGGCTTTCTCGACGAGCACGAGTGGAACAGAGTCATTCAGGCAATGAGTAGCCTTTCGCCGGCGCCAATCTACATCGATGATAGTCCGGGCATCTCCACGATGGAGATACGCGCCAAGACCAGGCGTCTCGCCACTGTGGCGCCACTGGGTCTGCTTATCGTGGACTACCTACAGTTGATGCAGGGTAGAATTCGTGGTGACGGAAACCGAGTTCAGGAGATCTCGGAGATCTCGAGGTCGCTCAAAGGACTGGCGCGCGAGCTCAGCGTCCCCATCGTTGCACTCGCCCAGCTCTCTCGAGGCGTCGAGACGCGCCAAGATCATAGGCCAATGCTCTCCGACCTGCGCGAGAGCGGCAGCCTCGAACAAGATGCGGATATTGTCATGTTTATCTATCGCGACGAGGTCTACAACCCCTCTTCTGACCGCAAAGGAATCGCCGATATCATCATCGCAAAGCATCGCAATGGACCAACCGGTCAGATCAGCCTCAACTGGATGGAGCAAACAGCGCGATTTGCCGATCTCGCGACCTACCATCAGCTCAGCGAATGAATACGAGACCTCAGCTTTCGACCTCAACTGTCACCGCTCGCACCGGCGCAACTATTCGCGTGCCTACCGAGTTCTGGGATCGCGTTCTGGAGCGCTCCGGTGACACCCTCGAGCTCAAGCTGGTACTGCGCGTTATCCGCATCATTGCTAGCAGACCAGTGGGTCGAAAATACGTGAAGAAGAGCGACGTACGAGCCGATAAGGTGCTGATCCGTCTCGCTCAGACAGCGGACTCCGCGGCTGCGTCGAACGCGGTTGCGGCGGCTCTCGAGCGAGCCCTCGCTCACGGCCTCTTGCAGCAGATCCCGGATCCGGATGCCGGTGAGAATACACGTATCATTGTCAATATCGGTCAAGCGTACCGACATGCCTCCTCTGAAGGTGCCGCTCCGGTGATGACTGGCGCCACGGCGGAATCTGAGAGTCCAGACAAAGATCAGGCAGTCGCAACAGTGTTCCAGTTGTACGAAGCGAATATCGGCCTCGTGACACCTCTCATCGCGGATGCACTCTCCCGAGCAGTTGAACGCTATCCAGAGGAGTGGATCAAGGATGCCGTTACGATTGCGGTGGAGCTGAACAAGCGTTCCTGGCGCTACATCCAGCGCATCTTGGAGCGCTGGGAGACGGAGGGTAAAGACGATGGAGCCAATCGGAGCGGCGCTTGGGCGGCTACGAGCCTCGATCGGTACACCAAAGGGCGCTACGGAAAGCTCATCGAGTCCTGAGTCTGCAAGGAGCGATCGGGTGGACGCGCTGCGCTGTCCCATCTGTGGGGATTTGGGGTGGCTGCGTCGAGACGTACCGGTCGGTGATCCAAACTTTGGTGTCCCGATCCCTTGTCAGTGCCAGGCGGCGCAACGGAGCCAGCGCTCTCGCGAGCAGCTCTTCGCTCTCAGCAGGCTTGGTGAGCGCCAGAGGCTGATGACCTTCGAGACGTTCTATACGTCTGACATACCCTACGATGACACCGTCATCTCGGCCCCGCAACAACGGCAGGAGATCTATCGCTCCTTGCGTCAAGCCAGGGAGGCTGCACAGCGCTTCGCAGAGGAGCCCCACGGCTGGTTCGTCCTTCTCGGCGAGAATGGCTGTGGCAAGACGCATCTGGGTGTCGCGATCTGCAACGAGCGCATCCGGCGCGGCGAGGCTGTCCTGTTCCAGGTGGTACCAGACTTGCTCGATCATCTTCGGAGCGCCTTCGCGCCCAACAGTTCACTCACTTATGACGAGCTCTTCGATCAGGTTCGAGAAGCTCCGCTACTGGTACTCGATGATCTAGGTGCGCAGTCAAGCACGGCGTGGGCTCAAGAGAAGCTCTTCCAAATCGTGAACCACCGCTACAACCACAATCTGCCCACGGTCGTCACCACTAACGTCCCACTCGAGCAACTAGATTCCCGCCTTGCATCTCGAATGACCGACCGAGGAAGCACTCTCTTGCTCATCAAGGCGCCCGACTTTCGGGGAGATACACCGCGACGTCTCCCTGCGGCATCAGGGGTACCGCCATCTGCGCGCGGTCGTGGACCGCACGGCCGCTAGAGCAGTGCTTGCAGCAGGCACTGTCTGACGCCAGCAAACGGTACAATGTGGCCTGCTAAGGTCTGATTCGGTTTCTGCCGGACTTCTCCCGACGGTTCCCCACAGCTCCCAGCGAGACAGGAAGAGCGAGCATGGTCTTTGAACGACTCTTCGGAAGAGCCAGGCAGCCGGAGCCAGAGCGCACCGTAACAACGCTCCAGGTAGGCGACGCAGTGACGCTCTCGGAGGATGATTTCACTGTCGAACAATGCCACGAGCTCCATGGCGACGGTGGTGACGTGTGGTGGAAGTATCTCCTCCAAAACCCGCAGCGCCGCGTCTGGCTCGACGTCGACGAAGACCAAGGGTTGACGATCACGGCCTATGAACCCCTACACACCCACGTCGCCGTCCCCGTGCCAGCGACCATCACCTTGGACGGAAAAACCTACAAGGTCGATGAGCATGGTTTTGCTAACGACATCGTTACCAAGAGGTCAGGGCAATCGGGCGAACGTGTAGAATATTGGTATCTGTCGGCGGACGGCGGAGAACAAGTTGTTGTGTGGCGGCTGGGCGATAATCCGGAGACCGGTGACCAAGCGCTGCAAACTGGAACCGTCGAGGTCGGAATCGGGCGAGAGATACAGCCGTTTCAGCTGACAATCTATCAGGGAGAGGGCTAGATGGTTCCGAGTAGAGCCGTCATCTTCTGATGAGAGTATCTGAAGCAAACGCAGTAGAGATAGGCTGAGCATAGTCTCACGTGGTGCGAGCTCTATTCGCTAGGGAAAGGAAACTTAGGTGCCGGGCCTTCTTGATCGAGTAACTATGTTGATTCGCGCAAACCTTAACGACCTCATCGATCGTGCCGAGGATCCTGAGAAGGTGATACGGCAAGCTCTGCTGGATATGAACAACCAGCTCATCCAGGTGAAGACACAAGTAGCTTCGAGTATCGCGGACGAGCAGAAGCTGTACCAGCGCTGGCAAGAAAACCAGGCGCACGCGGATGAGTGGCAGCGAAAGGCAGAGCTGGCTGTAGCACGGGGCCGCGACGACCTAGCGCGCGAAGCTCTGCAGCGCGCCAACACCTACCGGAACACATCGACGGGTTTCCAGCAGCAATACACGGAGCAGCAGCAACAAGTTGAGCAACTCAAGTCGGCGCTATCCCAGCTGACGGCGAAGATCGAAGAAGCCGAGCACAAGAAGGATCTCCTCATCGCCCGTGCTCGAACCGCAAAGGCCCAGGAACAGATCCAGTCCACTCTTGCGGGGGTGAATACCACAGGCTCGAACGCCCTGAGCTCATTCGAGCGGATGGAAGAGAAGGTGCTGGATCAGGAAGCGCGGGCAAAGGCCATGACCCAGTTGCAGTCCAGCACATTGGAGGGGCAGTTTGCGGAGCTCGAGGCGGGCAGCCAGGTCGAGGACCAGCTAACCGCTCTCAAGAGCAAGATGGGCAAAGCGCCCGAGCTGGTCCCTGGCGAGCAGTCGGCTGCTCTGCCCGCGCCTGAAGAAGGCAAGGAAGCTCGGTAGCGGTACCGGCAGGGGAACAAGTCGGGGAGGGGGTGAGGCAAGAGGCATGTACCGCCGCATCGTCCCCTCTCTTGCTGCTCTGTTCGTCGTCTGTTGCCTCGTGTGGGCCCTTGCCACATCGTTTTCCGGGTCCCGGATCGGTTTTGGGGGATTCTACCCGCCCGTATTCATCGGTCCCAGCTGGTTCCACGGGAACTACAACCACAGTCCCTCAGCACCGTCCGGACCCTCCATCCCATCGTATGGCGGCTCTGGCCGGAGCCCTCAAGGCGGCTTCCGGGGCGGAGGAACGAGCGGGCGATTCGGAGGGAAATAACGGCGTGACGACAGCAGCATCGACGTTTCTCAGTGGTGTGCTCGGAGTCCTGTTTTGGGCGCTCTTCGGAACGGCGATTCTCCTCGCCGCCGATCACATCATCGACCGTATAGACCCCCTCGGCTTCGACAAAGAAATCAAGAATGGAAACATCGCGGCGGCGATCGTGATGGCAGCGCTCATCATTGGAGTGGCGATTATCATCTACGGAGCGATGCTTCCTGGCTAGTAACAGCAAGCTAAGGCATCGCGAGCCTGGGGCTTGCCAGTATCCGCTGTCTGTCGTTAGGCTGTCTCAGCGTATGGGGCTGGCTCTGTGAGGCTGAAGGCCATCCTGACCAGCCTCGTATCCGGCCGCGCTGCGGTCTCCGGCTACGTCCTGCTCTTTGCGACATTCGTCATCGCGGGCTGTGCAATCGTCTACGAGCTGTTGATCAGTGCCACCTCGTCCTATCTGCTCGGTGATACGATCCGGCAGTTCTCTATGACTATCGGCCTGTTCTTGACGGCGATGGGGGTGGGGTCTTGGCTGTCCCGCTGGGCACGGGAGGACCTGATCCAAGCGTTCTGCGGAGTCGAAGTAGTGCTCGGGCTGGTCGGTGGTCTGTCCACACCGATGCTCTACTTCATTTATGGCGCCGCACAGCAGGAGTTCGCTGTCGCAGGGGTACTGTTCATTCTGGTGATCGGCGGACTCATCGGACTGGAGCTCCCCCTCGTTACACGCGTGCTTGCTGAACAGGGTCCACTACGCACGACCCTTGCCAATGCCCTGTCATTCGACTACCTTGGCGGCCTAGTAGGCTCGCTCGCTTTCCCGTTGGTGCTACTCCCACAGCTCGGACTCGTTCGCACTTCGCTCTTCGTCGGATTCATCAACGAGGCGGTCGCCGCAACGACCGTCCTGGTATACCGCAAGCACTTGGGTTCTTGGAGACGTCTAGGACTGCTTGTCGCACTGGCTGCTGCCACGCTCCTGATCCTCATCGTGGAGAGCTCGGCAATCGACCACACGCTGGAGCAGCGCTTATTCAGAGATCCGGTTATTATCGCGGCGAGGTCGCCGTATCAGCACATCGTGGTGACAAAGTGGCACGATGACGTACGGCTCTTCTTAGATGGGCATCTCCAGTTCAGCTCTGTAGACCAATATCGCTATCACGAAGCACTGGTTATTCCAGCTATGGAGGCTCTCAGCGATCCTCACACAGTGCTCGTCATCGGGGGCGGGGACGGACTGGCAGCACACGAAGTGCTCAAGTACCATTCGGTGCGGTCGATCACCTTGGTCGATCTCGATTCCGTAGTGACCAGCTTGTTCACGCACCAGCCGCTACTGCGTGGACTCAATGGCGACGCGCTCGCCAATCCAAGAGTGCACGTGCTCAATGGCGACGGCTTTGCGTTTCTCCGAGCGGACACAGCTCGCTACGATCTCATCGTTGCAGACTTGCCGGATCCACGCTCAACGGCGCTGCAGAAGCTCTATACGGAGGAGTTCTATGCAGCAGTGAGAGCTCACCTCCAGAGAGACGGGCTCTTCGTGACCCAAGCCACCTCTCCCTTCTATACTCCCCACGCCTTTTGGTGCATCGACCGTACAGCTAGCGCGATCTGGCCCCAGGTCTCTTCCTATCACGTCGACGTGCCAAGCTTCGGCGATTGGGGATTCGTCCTCGCGGGTACCGTGCCGGTGCAATGGAAGACACTCTCTCCACACGTCCCAACCCGCTTCCTGACCCGTGAGCGGCTTCACTCGCTCACCATCTTCGGCCGTGACATTCTGGAGGTCAGCTCCCAGGTTCAGCCGGACACGCTGCTGCATCCTGTACTGTTGCAGTACTATGATCAAGATTGGGCGCGCTTTCAGCGCTGACGGCTTGACCGCAGCGTTGAATTGTTTGAGAATTAGGCATGCTCATGGGGAAAGATTACTTCATCGAGCGCTGGCGCCGGGTGTCTGGGTGGGAGAACTTCTATGGTTGTTACGCTTCCGCAGCCTTTAGCTTTCGGTCTGCCGCGCTATCCTAACGTGTGGTTCCACGTGTCAAAGTCACTCGTTCCGAGCTACGAGCAAGCGGTGCGCTTCGTCATTGACGGTGTTGCTGATTGTCTAGGGGTACGCTCCGATGCCGGGCACGCGTACGATGTGCTCCGCTGTGATGCCCGAGCCACTCTACGCAATCTCCAGCCCTATCGGGGCTACAGCAACCATCGCATGAATCATTCTCATGCCCTTGATATCCGCTATTACTACCGGT
>JAMCRV010000069.1 GCA_023381555.1 Chloroflexota bacterium
ACTGGAGCACCCGACCACTCGACGCCCCGAGATCTACTGCAATGACGTGCCGCTCGTCACTCATGTCTATCGACTCGCCCTTCCTGTGCGCACGGACACGACACGAGGATCATCCGCGCTGCAACGCTGTGTAGGTCAACATAGGACCGTGTCGAAGTCAAGACTCCGTCAGGGCGCCTGCTGGGGTGGGGCAGGTGCTGAAGAAACTTGAGACTTGGGCAATCGTCGCGCACTTGCACCGAGGACTCTCGTACGTCACCATAGATGCTGCGAACTTCTGCATGCCAGCACTATCCCTCTGTAGGTAGCATCTCTGAGGTGATCTCGATAGCGTCTGCGGACGCAGCGCTTCTGGCGGTATCACGGAGAGGGCGGGCGGGAAGATAGGAGAACCGGTCGTACTGTTGAGACCAGGCACCCTTCTCGCTCTCACGCCTCCCCTCACGTAACCAGCCGCTCGCGCGAATAGCCACTGCCAACCAAAGTAGCCTACGTGACCTCACGAGAAAGGAGAAACGGCTGAATGCGAGAACACGTCCATACTGCCCAGCTCACTCGCCGGCACTTGTTGGGTCTGCTCACCGCATCTGGGCTAAGCGTGTCTGCCGGCGCCAACCTTACCGGGTGCAGCGCCAACGTCGCAGCGCCCGCAACGTCGCGCGAGCAACCGGCTACGGTAAAGCAGCCCACACAGGCGGTAAGCGCTACGAGTGCGAGTCGATCTACCGCCGCCTCGACGAACAAGGCCGCGCGCTCCGCTGGAATGGCAGAAGTCACGTGGCTGACACGAACGGTACTCGTCGAACACAACTGGGAAACAAGGGTAGCGATTCCTACGTTTCAGGCAGAACATCCACACATCGCCGTCCACCTGATCAGCGTTCCCGGACCTCAGTTCGACCCGAAGCTCTTCTCGCTCGCAGCGGCTGGAACGCCTGTGGACGTCTGGTCTCATTGGGGTACATCTGGATTCGCCGACTACGTGCACAAAGGCCTCGTCGCAGACCTCACGCCACTGATCGCCACAGATCATTACGACTTGAACGCGTTCCAGCCAGGGATGGTCGACATCTTTCGCGTCCAGGGCAGATACATGGGCCTGCCCAATGACACGACTTATGGCTGGCCCTTGTTCTACGACAGCGACCTCCTCCGACAGGCTGGTATTCAGCCACCGCCTCCCGATTGGGATCACCCCTGGGCTTGGGAGCAGTTCGTCGAAGCCGGTAAGAAGCTCACCAAGGACTATGGAAGCGTCAACGGAAACTACGGAATCCGCATCGTTACCGGCTTGCAGCTACTCGCCCTCTGGGGAGGGATGGAACTCTACAGCCCCGAAGCGGCTGCAACGGGAACTGCGAAGCCAGCGGACTACCACGCGGATACTCCTGAGGTGCTCGCCGGCGTGCAAGCTGTGTACAACCTGATGTACGTCGATCGGGCGATGCCCACACCTCAGATCCTCGGAACACTCGGCGTGAATGGGCAAGATCCATTTCAGATCCAGCGGCTGGCGATGTTTATTCGTGGAGGCGGAGGGTATTGGAACTACTCCACCATAAGGGAGTTCACCTGGGCTACTGGTGCTGATCCCAAGCTGAAGACCAACCGGACGGTAGGATTCACTGATCCCTGGATGCTCTCCAGCAAGAGCGCCGATCCCGAGGCGGCTTGGACCTTCATCAAGTATCTGCTTAGCTCCGCTGGTCAGCTGGCTTATACCAAGGCGACTGGTGCACCTCCCGCGAACAAGAACGCCGCCGAGTACTGGCAACAACACTTCGCGAAAAGCAGCGGCATGACGCTGGAGCAAGTTGCACTGGTCACTCAGGGTGCTCTGACCCACGCCAAAGAGAGCTACAATCACCTGCTCGCTGGCTATGACCAGATCATCAAAGCCGAGAACAGTGCTCTCAACAATGTATGGATGGGTAAGATGTCACCCCACGCGGGACTTCAGCTTGCAAAGCAGCAGGTCGATGCAGTGCTTGCGGCGCTCCATTGACATTGATCGCGTACAGGAGAGAAGGGTTGTCGTGGCGGCAAAGCTACTCCGGAGGTTGAGAGTGAGCGAGACTACTACGGGATTTTCACCACTAGGGCCCGAGCAATATCAAAGACGTAGTCTCGCCACGGCGCTTCCGGTTTCTGCGTCGGTGTCTGGAGCCAGCTACGATCAGCGGGATCATAGTGCTCGCAGTCGCAGGCTGAGCAGCGGCCAATCGTCCGCTGTGGCTCCCTGTTCTGGAACCAAACGTGGTCATGCTCTTGGTACTTGTGACCGCAGCGACAGCGACGCGTGAGCTCACACTTGTAGCGAGCGCCACCACAGCGGGGACAATGCCAAGAGCGCGCCACACCGGCGACCATCGTCCACTCGTAGCCGCAGCGCGGACAAATAGTCTGCGACACTGGCATAGTGCACCCCTTTCTTCTTGGAGAGCGATCTCCACACGAAGAGAAACTCGATCACGACGTGGCAAGCCGGAAAGGTGCCGTGATCGTTGAAAGGCCAGACGGGCAGCTGCTCTTCTCAGAAGCGCGGGCGGCGCATCAAACCTCGCCACACCGCCGTCGCCTTCATCCAACAACGGTTGCCCGAACTCCGCCACCTTCCTGTGCCTGCCAGCACCACAGGCAGCACGGCAATGTAAATTGTCCTGCACCTTGAGCCTCGTTAGGAGGAACTACCCGTGGCACAGACGTCGGTGCGTGATCACTATCAGATCCACGGCTCGCGCGAGTGGCGCCGCCTGGTCAAGGATCCTTTCCACCGACTCGAGTTCGACACGACCATGTATTTCCTCGCGCAGCATCTGCCACCAAGCGGGAGCGTGCTAGACGCGGGAGGTGGGCCGGGGCGGTACAGCATTGCGCTTGCCAAGCGCGGCTACGATGTTGTTCTGCTCGACCTGACCCCAGCATTACTCGAGCTTGCCCGGCGACGCATCACACAGGCGGGGGTGAAGCGGCGAGTCAGCACCGTCGAGGGATCCATCGTCGATCTGTCCCTCTTCCCCTCCGACCATTTCGACGCAGCGCTCTGCTTGGGCGGGCCGCTGTCGCACGTCGCGACAGAAGAGGAGCGCCGACAGGCAGTCTGCGAGCTGATTCGGGTGACCCGTCCCGGTGCTCCCGTCTTCATCTCCGTGATGGGCCGGCTGGCAGTTCTCAGCGAAAGTCCCCGCTACTGGCCAGCCTGGATCGACCACACGACCGGCTTCACCGAGACCTGGCGTGATGGCGACGACCACCACTGGTGCGGCAGTTCCTACGCCCACTTCTTCCTGCCGGAGGAACTGCTGACGCTGGTAAAGTCCGGCGGTCTGGTGGTCGAGGAGGCTGTTGGACTGGAAGGGCTAGGCTCGCACGCGATGGCGGAGATCAACCGCCTCGCTCGGAAGCGACCGACCGGGTGGAAGACCTGGCTCGAGATGCATGCCGCCCTCTGCACCCATCCGTCTGTCTTCGCCACCAGTCAGCACATGCTCATCATCGGTCGCAAGCCGGAGTCGTAGAGCCGCTCCGTTCTGACGCTGACGAAGGCACGGCGACCGCGGGATAAAGAGTTGTTGTACGATGTGTTTGGTGTGAGGTCTAGCTTGGCAGATGCCAGGTTTGATTGTCGTGTATCGCGGCCTGGGAAGATCAGCGTCGCCATGACGATCCAGCGTTCCACGGCGGCACTCTTCGGTGGCGCCGCCGTGATCCTCGTCGCGGGGATTGTCGTCGCCCTCATTGCTGGGAGACAACCAGAGGCTACCGTCGCACCAGACAGTCCGGCTGGCGCTGTCGCGACATATCTCCGGCTGTTACAACGCGGCCAGTTCGACGACGCGTACGCGATGACGGCATTCTCTTCGGCAGCGAAGGGCCCGGCCTATGAGATGACGCACGATGGATTCGTCCAGCAGTACAGCCACTGGAGCGAACAGCCCCATCGGGTGACCTTGATACGAGCTACTACTACGAGCGATCATGCCAATGTAGTAGTGGAGATCTCTACCTTCGAACCCGGTCCATTCGGTCCATCTGATCGCTCGTCGCAGCAGATATTCACGTTGGAGCGGCGCGATGCCACCTGGCGCATCACCGGTCCTGTCTATCTTTACCCTTAGCACTACTTCGTCATCCTGCCCAGCCTGAACCGGTATTCTCCCACTCTCCGCAGAAAGGAGGAGCCCATGGCTGCCGCTCTGCGCATTTACACGTACGTGATGGCCTTCGCGGGGCTGCTAGCAGTGTTGGTCGCTTTGTCGGGCTTGCTTGCCATCTTCGTGGCGGCGTTAACACTGGGGGCGAGCACACTCCTCGGGGCGTCCGTCACCCGCACCCAGGTCAGTCTTGATCTCGCTGCCCTCATTGTCGGTCTACCGGTCTGGCTGGGACATTGGCTGATCGCTGAGCGCCGAGCTGCCCGTATACCGGAGGAGCGTGAGACATGGCAGCGGCGCCTGTTCCTCGCCGCTGTATTCGCTACCACGTCTGTTGTAGCACTGTTTGCCCTACAAGGGCTGCTGCGCTTCCTGCTCACCTTACCCGGCACAGGTACGGTTGAGATGTCTCGTTTGCGTGGTATCGAGAACGGAGCCAGGCTTCTCTTCTATGGCGGCGCCTGGCTCACCTTCGCTCGACTTGGTGCACGCCGAGACTTCGGCAGCCGTCCCAATGGTGCTGGCGACGTATTCCATGCCATTGCCGTCTTTGCGCTCTGCGGCGTCTCGCTGGCCCTCTTTCTCGTCGGAGTGGAACAGGCGCTGCGGCAACTTACGCTGAACGTTCTACATTTTGTCACTGGGGCTCAGATGGTCATCCTCAGTGACAATGGGGTGGATATTTGGACCGTCTGGTCAAGCATCGCCGCCTCACTCCTCGCTGGTGGCGCCGTGTGGGCCGCCATTTGGCAACATGACCTCGGCAGTGGTGGGTATCGACGGCTACGCGTAGCCTATCTGTACATCGTGCTGCTGATAGCAGCGCCCGCAAGCTTGGGCAGCGCCACCTATCTCCTCACTGAGTTCTTCCGCCGTCTCTTCGGCAACCATCCGCCTGTTGATACTTGGGCTTTCCTACCCAACTGGCTCCCAATTGCGCTCGTCGGCGGCACTGTCTGGGTCTACCACTGGGCTGTTCTACGACGCCAGGCCATCCACGCTCCCGTAGAGGCGTCTGGCAGTGCCATTCCCTGGCCGCGCCGGCCGGGCTTGGCGCTCTTGGCACTTCTCGGGCTGGCTATGGCGGTGCCCGCCTTCACCTCATTGCTCTGGCTCGGTCTCGATTTCCTATTCAACCGTGGCACGTTACTGTCCGGATCCAACTGGTGGCGCGATCGTCTCAGCGCTGGCCTGGCCGTGGCAGTCGTGGGAACGGGTGCCTGGCTGGGATCCTGGTCAGTCCTGCAGCGGGCCGCTACCATCGACGCAGCGGGCGAGGGAGCCAGCACCGCGCGCCGGGCATTGCTCGGCAGTGTCATCCTGGCCAGTGCCCTTGCTGCCATTGGCTTCACCATCGCCCTACTCTGGCTCGGCTTTCGTGCGCTGCTCGGCGATGTTCTGTCCCCTAGCGCAGTCAGCCTCGCTCTCAAGGAGCTCAGTGCCTTGCTCGTCGTGTCCGCCCTCGGCACGTCCCACGCGCTCGTGCTTAGACAAGATCTCTCGCTCACACGGAAAGCAGCGCACCCTAGCGTGCGTCTGCTCACCCTGCTCACTCCTGGCGCGGAGAGCGCCCTGGCAGTGCTGTCAGCCGATCCGGGCGTACACGTGGAGCTACTCGGGCGGCTCATAGACGATGGCAACAACCCAGAGATGGACATCGCCACGCTGCGGACACGGATCACAGCCTCCAAGGCGGGCGAAGGCAGCAGCCTTGCCCTCCTCATCTTGCATCCGGAAGGCGGAAAGCTCTACCAGATTCGCTCGTCCGGTCCACTCCTAACGAGAGTAGACGGTGAAGAGCGGCGAACCCTGCCAGCAGCAGATAGTTCGAGGCCATGAGAGAAAAATACAAGCACTATGCTGCCATACAGTAACAAAGAATCGATCGTCCAATAGCACAAGGTGGTCACAGTGCGGGCGGCCACGCACGACGCCGTGCTGGTGATCCTGGATGAGCCGGCGGCAGCGTTGGATGCCCAGGCGGAGTACGATGTGTGCCTGTGCTTCCAAGAGCCGGCACGCGGCTGCACGGCATTGTTAACTCGGCACCGCTTCTCCACCGTGCACATGGCTGACCGTATCCTAATGTTGGAAGACGGACGGATCATCGGAGCGGGCAACCATGACGAGTTGATCGCGCTCGGTGGCCGGTATGCCGCGTTCTACGAGATGCAGGCTGGGAGATACCGGTAGGCGAGGATTGACCTCGCCGATTGACCGCACTGTCCCGGTCTGGTACCGTAAGCGTTGCCAATATTCACAGGATAAGGAACCTCATGATAGGTCGGCGGAACCGCACCTTCTAGGCGCCCGCGCGTCGAGGTGATTCCGGCTGCATGTCGGCGGTTCAGCGCTGCACCCAAGCCTGTTCCCCCTTTGTCATCGTCAACGTCGCGGACCAGGAAGGCCCCGGCGTTGTTTTGTTGTGTTCAGTATGGACCGGGGCCAGAGGTGGATAGCAGAGAGGAAAGACGCCATGTCCCCGGCAAAGGCACCAGTCTGTACCAGTTGGGATCCAGTGGCAGAGTGGTACGCCGAGTGGGTCGGCGAGGAGGGTAGCTACCAGCACCGGCAAGTGACCATTCCCACCGTCCTGGATTTACTAGCTCCCCGGCGGGGTGAGCGCATCCTGGACGTCGGCGCCGGCCCTGGCATGCTTGCCCCTGTCATCGCCAGAGTCGGCGCGCATTATATCAGATCGGAAGAGC
>JAMCRV010000007.1 GCA_023381555.1 Chloroflexota bacterium
CTGAGCCGTCGAGTTCAAGGAAGCCGTTCCCCTGGAGACAGGTGTAGATCTCCGTGAACGTGCGGTGGTAGTGGCGATCGGAGTCGATACGGATATCCACAAAATGAACACTGGCCGGGCTATCGTTAGCCGCCCGGATGACGCGGTACGCCGTGCCGCAGGAGCAGGGTACTCCTATCGTGTCCTGCAACCGGCGTACAACGGCGCCAGTCGCGGCAGCACTCGCCGTCGCCTCTATGGGATTGTTCCTATCTTGAGTGCCCACAGTACGCTATGTGTACTCCTCTCAAGAATTCACGCTATCGTTCTTGATGACTAGTATAGATTCTGAACGAGTATACCGAAATACTACTACTTGTCAACCAGTTTTGTTTGTGATATATACTAACCTGAGCTGTGATTACACGTCGGATTCACAGGGGATTCGCCTCTTACCCGCTTCAGCGAGAGGCGGCTATGGACCCCGGGCTCAGACGCCGCGTCGGAGGGAAGATATGTTCGAGCTGGACCGCCGGCCCAGTGCCCCAAGGCGACGCATCCTGACCGATCTCTCACGTCATAACCGGGCGCTCATCCTCCAGACACTCCGGGAGCGCGGACCATTACCTCGCCACGAGCTGGCCGGGGCGACCGGCTTGTCCAAGGCCGCGACGAGTACTCTCGTCGATGTGCTGTTGTCTGATGGCCGGCTCGCCGAAGCAGCGAATATCGATCCGGCTCGCGTGCGGGGCCGGCCGGTTGGGATCAATCCCACCTTTGCTGCTGTGGTCGGGCTCGAGCTCACCAATGACGGGCTCATACGGGGAGTGGTGGTAAACGCGGCGGGCGACGTACTGCAAACGATAGAGGCCGGTTTCTCGGCGACTGCCGGTCCAGAGGCCACAGCCGATGCCCTTGCCGCTGCCGTGCGCGTCGCTGCGGAGCGCATCGAATCAGAAACGCCGCTACGCGCCGTCGGCGTCGCCGTTCCAGGAACGGTAGACGTTACGGAGGGTGTCGTAGACTGGCTGCCCACAACACGAAACTGGTTCGACGTCCCGCTCCAGACGCTGCTCGAAGCGCGGATTGGCTTGCCAGCAGTCGTGGACTGGCGCGCCTACACCGCGACGCTGGCAGAGATTCGCTTCGGGGCGGGACGTGAAGATACGCACGTGCTCTGTCTCTACTTGGGAGAAGGGATTGGCATGGGTATTGCCGAGCACGGTGCAATCCTCAGCGGCGCCGGTAATCAGGCCGGGAGCATTGCTCACCTGCAAGTCGTCTCATCCGGTGGGCCGCGCTGCCACTGCGGCATGCAAGGGTGTCTGTGGGCAGTAGCGAGTACACCTGCGATCCTCCGCCGTATCCGTGACGGCATCGAAGCAGGCGTCCTGTCGCCGTTGTCGCAGGTTAGCGACCTGACGCTGGCAGCGGTGTTAGAGGCAGCCCGGGCAGGCGACCGCTTGAGTCAAGACGTCTTGGAGGAAGTGGCGGGCTACATAGGCCTCGCCATCGCGACCTGCGTCCACGTGCTGAATCCAAATGCGGTGATCGTCGCCGGCCCACTCGCTGAGGCTGCCAGCCTGCTGCATTCCACCGTTGAGCGTGTGGCTCGGCACCATATCTTTCCCTGGCTGCGTCCGGTACCAGCTATTCGATTTTCCCAGCTCGGTATCCATGCGGCAGCGTGTGGCATAGCGGCCGTTGCACTGGATCGCCTGCTGGGCGTGACCTAGGAACTGGCTCGTGTTCGAGATGACCTCGCAAGGAGGTCGTCCCAAGGTGATAACGCGATACGAAGAAAGGGGTAGTCGTGAAATTTGGCTTCAGTACACTGGCCTGTCCTTTCTGGAGTGTTGAGCAGATTGTCGATGCCGCGGCGCACCTAGGCTACGACGGCGTCGAGTGGCGCTTGCTCAACGGCAACGTCATCGACCCAGTAGCCGGCCGCGAGCAGGTAGAGCAGGCCGTGAGGCAATGCCGGCAACGGGGAATCGGCGTTTGTGCCCTGGACACCTCTTGTCGTTTCAACCTGCGGGCACCACACGACCGGGAAGCACAGGTGACGAGTCTGCTGCACTGGATCGAGCTCGCCCATGCTGTCGAAGTACCGCTCCTGCGTGTCTTCGGAGGAGCAAATCAGGCCGGTGAAGGGCCAGTCCCCAGTGAGGATGAGGTCAATAGCTGGGTCGTGGCTGCGCTGCGTGCCGCTGCGCCAGCAGCAGCACGCGTGGGTGTCACGGTCGCCCTCGAAACACACGACGCCTTCTCATCGGCGCGCCGGACGGCGACCGTCTTGCGCGAGGTTTCCTCAGCCCACGTCGGAGCGCTCTGGGATAGTCACCACCCCTATCGCGTAGGAGAGACGGCAGAGGAGGTAATCGACGCCCTCGGCCCGCATCTGGTCCACGTCCACGTAAAAGACGCGCGGCGCCGGACGCCAGGAAATATGGACTGGCAGCTGGTCTTGCTCGGTGAAGGGGAAGTGCCCGTGCGGGAGCAGTTACAAAGTCTCGTACGACGGCAGTATCAAGGATGGGTGTGTGTCGAGTGGGAGAAGAAGTGGCACCCCGAACTCGTCGAGCCGGAAGTCGCTTTGCCTCAGCACATCGCCTGGCTGAAGCAGGTCGTGGAGGAGACTTCCGCCGTTTGAAGTTTCGAAGTAAGGTGCAGAGGCGCTGCACCCGTTGCCCCGCAACGAGCGCGGCTGGAGAAGGAGTGTCGCCATGCCATCCCCGTGCTCTTCGTCAAGAGTGAGCTTGACCCGGCGCGCCTTTCTGATCAAGGTAGGAAGCAGCAGCATCGCTGCTGACGGCTTGTCAGGCTGCAGCGACGCCTCCTGCTTCAACAGCACACGCTGCAGCGGTAAGCACATCAGCGAGTGTCAGTATGACTTCATCCACACCGGCGAGCAGCAGGGCGACTGCATCACAGCTAGCCCGGAGCATCAAGACGGCCGCCATCACCTTCATGCACTGGCAGGTCACCTCGCAGGAGCTCAAGCGGACCGTCTATGGACCTGCGACCCAGTTCGAGCACGCCCATTCCAATATCCACGTGAGCGTGATCATCGCTCCTGCCGGACCTTCCTACGTCGAGAAGCTGCTGACGATGATCGCCGGCGGCGTCCCCCCAGATGTCATCGGTCTGGGGGGACCAGCGGCCGGCTTGCCCGTGCTCGCCAGCAAAGGTGCCCTAGCTGACCTGGGACCGCTCATCGACCGCGATGCCAAGGTGGTGCAGCCCCACGACTTCTACCCCCAGGCGCTGCAGGTGGGCCAGTGGCAGGGCAAGCAGTACGGCCTCATCATCAGCCCGCTGTCAACAGCGGTGCTCGTCTACAATGTCGATGCGCTCCAGAAGGCTGGTGTCTCCCAGACGCCAGCGCAGATGTACGATGCCGGCAAGTGGACCTGGAATGACTTCGCCACGGTGGCACGGCAGGCGACCATGCGGGAGAGTGGGAGCAGCATGCCCAGCCAGTACGGCTTCCTCGTCCCCTTCGATATTCAGGGGGGGATGTCCTTCGTCTGGGAAGCGGGTGGGCACCTGCTCAATCCGCAGCGCACCAAATGTCTCCTGGACACGGCGCAGAGCATTCAAGGGTTGCAGTTCCTCTTCGACCTCCAGCACAAGGAGCAGGTAGGCCCTCCCCCTGCTCTTCAGGGATCAGCGTCGCCGTTCGGTCAATTCACAAGTGGCCGGCTGGCGATGACTATCAACTGGGCCCACCAGGTAGCTATCACCTATGGCCCCGTACACTTCGCCTGGGACATCGCGCCCCTACCGGTAGGTCCCCAAGGGGAGATCGTCAACGATAACTTCAACAACATCGCGCTGAGTGCAAAGTCCAAGCATGCCGAAGCGGCGTGGTCCTTCATCAAGTATATGACCTCGGGTCCGGTCTACCTGGAGAAGGAACATACCGCCCTGCCGCCGCGGCGGAGCGTCTACCAAGCCTGGCTCAAGTGGATGCAGGGGCTTCCCCGGCCCAAGAACATCCAGTACCTCGCTCTTCTCCGCAAGCACTCCCGCTCGCTGCCTTATTTGCCGGTCTGGCCACAGATCAATGTGACCTGGCCGAAATGGACCTCGTACCTGGCGGATGGCACGCGGAGCCCTACAACGGTCGCCCGCTCCCTCACCTCCGCCATCGATGTCATTCTCAAGCAACAGTCAGCCTGACAAACTGCATCAAGCCAGCAATGTTGAAAGCACTTCAGAGATGCCATAGAGGAGGTGGAGTTAGTAGCGTGAATGTACCGACAAGCACAAAGGAGGCAAGGTAGAAATGGCGGCACGGCCGAATGTGCTCTGGTTGATGTGTGACCAGCTGAGCTGCTCGGTGCTCGCACCATATGACGGCTGGTATCACGTCGAGACCCCCTCCATCGAGCGTTTGGCTCGTGAGGGCACAGTGCTGAACCAGTGTTACACTCCCAGTCCAGTATGCGTGCCCGCTCGCTTTGCGGCCCTCACCGGCATCTATCCGCATCGCAGCGGCTGTGTTTCCAACCGAACACCGTTGCCACTGCGGTTTCGCACGGCTGCTCACGAGTTTTCTCGCCGTGGGTATGTGACCGGGTCGATCGGCAAGCTGCACCCAGTGGATGCTCAAACACACGGCTTCGACGTGCTAGTCGACTTCGGCCATTACTTCGACTACCTTGGGCCTCAGACCGGAGTATTCGGCAAGGCAATGGGAGCGACCGATGCCGGCTGTGGAGTCCCGTGGGTGGACACCTACACGGGCGGGAAAAATCCTTGGAAGGGTGCAGCGCTTGCACCGGGGTTGCCGCAAGTGCTGCAAGAGGAGGACCACCCGGATAGTTTCTTCGCACGGGAGGCGATTCGCTTTCTCCGCCAGTACGGATCCGGCGCCGGGCAAGAGCAGGCGCCTTTCTTCTTGTTCGTCTCTTTTCTACGGCCGCATCGCCCCTTCGCCCCGCCGCAACGGTACGCCGAGCGTTATCCGCCCGAGTCAATCACGCTGCCGCCGCCGCCAGTGGGGTATGACCCGGGCAAAGTGCCGGCACAAGCCCGCCACCGCGAGATCGGGGGTGCCTTCACACCAGAGGGGGATGCGCTGGCTCGGGAGTGGGTAGCCGGCTACTGCGGCAATGTCGCTCACGTCGACGACTGCGTTGGTCAAGTTCTCGCAGCGCTGGATGAGCTGCATCTCACTGAGGAGACGCTGGTGATCTTCATGAGTGATCACGGCGACATGCTCTACGACCATGGCCTCGTGGCGAAGTTCACCTTCTTCGACGCGTCCTGCCGGGTGCCATGTATCCTGTGCTGGCCAGGACACATCGATGCTGGCGTGCACAAGACCGAGATCGTGGACCTTACGGATTTGCTGCCGACCTCGTTGGAGGCAGTGGGCGCCACCATCCCGGCCGATCTCGATGGCTGCAGCTTCTGGGGAGCGATCAGCGGCACAGGCGGACAACCTAAGGAATACATCCTCTCCGCGCTCGCCCTCGATACGTCGCGGCCGATGTACATGCTGCGAACCGGTCGCTGGAAATACAATCGCTATGTGGCCGGTGAAGCAGAACTCTACGACATGGAGGAGGATCCGGCTGAGCTCAACAACCTGGCGTGGGATCTGGCCCGGCAGGCACTCTGCCAGGAGCTCTCTACCCGGATGGATGCTCTGATCGGCGCCGAGGCAGCACGTTGCCAGCAGGAGCGACAGCCCTTGCCGTGGGCTGCGCCGCTTCCAAGATGAGATGATAAGTAGCCGAGCAGAAGGGGTACCAGCAGAGATGCCACGGAATCGAAGGCTGAACGTTGTCCTGATCAGCGTCGACACTTTACGGGCGGATCACCTGAGCTGCTATGGCTACTCGCGCCTGACCTCGCCGCACGTAGACGGCATGGCATCGCGCGGCACCCGTTTTCTCCAGTGTACTAGCCCGCACATCCCAACGCACCCAGGACATACGACGATGCTGACTGGTCGCGACGCCGTCAGCCACCAGATCATCTGCCACGGTGGAGACGTGGAGCTGGCAGCGGAGATTCCAACCTTAGCGGAGCTGCTGCAGGCCCAGGGCTACTACACCGCGGCAGCGGACAATCTCCAGCGCTGGTTTGTGCGCGGCTTTACCGACTACCAGACCTATGAGTGGGAGCGGCCATCTCAGGGACCGTGGCGTAAGGCCGAAGGGGTCCACCGGGCGGCCGCGGCGGTTCTGGACCGGGCCGTGCAAAGCGGCCAGCCCTTCTTCCTCTTTATTCATTACTGGGACCCGCACACACCATATTTTCCACCGCCGCCCTTCGATCGGCTGTTCTATGGCGGTGACCCCTCAGACCCGCACCAGCACGGGATGGAAGAGGTGCTCCAGCTTGGTCCTTTTCGCCAGGTCTGGGGACGCTGGTGGGGACACGTCACCGACATCCAGTATCCGGTTGCCGAGTATGACGGCGCGATTGCTTACTGGGACGCCACCTTCGCCAGCTTCATCGAGCGCTTGGCCGCACTGGGGGTGGCTGACGAGACCGTGGTAGTGCTCACCGCCGACCACGGGGAGGAGCTGACCGAGCACCAGATGTGGTTCGACCATCATGGCCTTTATGAGACGAACGTGCACGTTCCCCTCATCCTCTGGGGGCCGGGAATTCCCGCTGGCCAAGTGGTCGAGGACAGCGTCGCTACCTTCGACATCATGCCTACTATCCTTGACCTTACGGGACTGAGTCTTCCAACACTAGACACTGATGGTCGGAGTCTCGTGCCGCTGCTACAAGGGGTCAGCCTCCCGCCGCGCGAGTATCTCATTCTCACCGAGTGCTCGTGGATGCGGAAACGGGCCGTGCGAACGCCACGCTGGAAGGCGATCTTTTCGCTAGAACCGGATTTTCACAACCGGCCGCCAGTAGAGCTGTATGACCTCCTGATCGATTCCAGCGAGCAGGAGAACCTCGCCGAATGCTGTCCAGCAGTGGTAGAGACCTTGCGGCAGGTTCTGGAACGCTGGCTCCGAGAGCGAACGGAGACAACTGGCCAGCCGGATCCCTTCAGCTATCAGGATCTCAGTGTACAGCGGGCTCGCGAGGAACTCGCGCGTCAGGGCAAGCGGCAGCATTCCGAACGTATTCGCTACCGGTAGAAGCGTCTAACAGGCGGTAGAGTGTGCCTTGAAGAAGCGACTTGCTGAAAGGGGATATGTCGAGAGCGCTACAACTCAATGTGGCCCCCCGCACCGGCCAGACGCTTATGGTGTCAACTGCCGCAAGTGCGTTAGGCTTGTCTGAGAAGAAGCAAGGAACCTACAGCAAGCCCACCTCGTACCCTGGACAGCGATTGGGAGCAAGGGTATGGCTACCAGTTCTGGCGACATCGGCGGATGGCGTCCCGCGGGCTGCTGCCCCCGCGAAACCCGACGCCGCCGGAACAACCTGCGGGTCAGAAGTCGGCGCCACACCCGGAGCGATCAGTCTTTACCGAGCGATCTCACGTCGCAGGAGGAAGGAAGATCTCTCCCCGACCGGCCTTGCGGCACCAGTATCGCCCAGACCCACCCAATCAGCAACGGCGAGCGGCCAGCAACGCCGCTCTGTTTCATAACATACGAGGAGGAATAAACGTGCGTGCACTTATCGTCGCTCCCGACGCCCCCGGACGCCTTCGTATCGCCGAGGTACCAGATCCTACACCCAAGCCAGGTGAGTGTCTGATCCACGTCGAGGCCGTCTCCCTTAATCGCGGTGAGGTGAACCAGATCGCCCGGGTTGCCGCCGGCACGGTGCTCGGATGGGATGCTGCCGGGACGGTCATTCAGGCCGCGGCACAAGATGGACCGGCCGTCGGAACCAGAGTGGTGACCAACGGACCTGCCCGTGGTTGGGCTGAGCTCCGTGCCGTCGACGTGCGGGATCTTGCTGAACTTCCTGCGGATGTGGACATCGGAGCGGCCGCTGCTCTACCAGTGGCCGGCGTGACAGCATTGCGGGCGTTGCGCGTGGCTGGCAGTTTGCTCGGCCGGCGCGTACTCGTGACGGGTGCGTCAGGTGGTGTCGGTCGCTTTGCGGTACAGCTTGCTCACCGCGCCGGTGCGTACGTCATCGCCGTCGTGGGCAGTGAAGCACGTGGCGCTGGCTTGACCACTCTCGGCGCGGACGAAATCGTCACTAGCATTGATGTGGTGACCAGGCCCGTGTTTGCAGTGATCGAGACCGTGGGCGGTCAGATGCTTGCGACTGCTTTTGGCTTGCTCGAAGCCGGTGGTAGCGTCATCTCCATAGGTGCCGCTTCCGGCCAGGCGACGACGTTTTCCCCGTACAGCACGGTTGGACCACATCGGAGCTTGGTTAGCTTCACGATGCGGGGCGAGGATGGTTCTATCGGACAAGACCTGGCCTACCTGGCCGGTCTCGTCCAATCTGGTGCGTTGGATCCTCAGATAGCCTGGCGTGGAAGCTGGGAGCGGTCAGCCGAAGCAGTGCAACTGTTGCTGGGCCGCAAGATCAATGGCAAGGCCATACTGGACATCACCCGATGACGGCAATCCGGCTGAGTACGTGGTTCAGTGAGAACCGGGCTGTATATTCGGGGAGTGGGCCGCGTTGCCTGGCGGTACGATCGCCGTTCTCTGGTATCTATTTCAGCGTGCGGTGCTCTGCAAGCCGGTGTGCCACCCGGATGAGAGACCTCACGCCTGCTCGAGCGCATTTCACGCGTTGTAATGGAAGGGATTTTTCTTCATATGGTTGCCCCTCCCCCCAAGAGCCCTGCATCTGGACATCTTGCCGGGCTGCCAGACACGACGAATTCGATTTCCGGTTCCACGCAGTTGCCCCGACTCTTCCAGCCATTACAGCTGCGTGGCGTCGCGCTCCGTAACCGGCTTGTGGTCAGCCCGATGTGTCAGTATTCGTGTGAGGCAAGAGATGGCCTTGCGACCAACTGGCACCTCGTTCATCTGGGCAGCCGGGCTGTGGGCGGAGCCGGCCTGGTCGTTACCGAAGCGGCAGCGGTCAGCCCGGAAGGCCGGATCTCTCCTCAAGATCTGGGGTTCTGGTCGGACGCTCACGCTGCCGCCCTCGCAGCGACGGTCACCTTCGTGCGGACGCAGGGTGCGGCGATCGGCATCCAGCTCGCCCATGCGGGACGTAAAGCGAGCACGGCTCGCCCTTGGGAAGGGCACCGCGGCGTTGCCGGTGCGGAAGGAGGGTGGACGCCCATCGCACCGAGTCCTATTCCCTTCAATGCCGGCTACCGTGTTCCTCGTGAGATGACCCAGAGAGATATCGCTGACGTCGTAGCGGCGTTCGGCACCGCCGCTGCTCGTGCCAATCGTTGCGGGTTTGATGTTATCGAGATCCACGCTGCTCACGGCTACTTGCTACACGAGTTCTTGTCACCTCTCAGCAATCAGCGCGCTGATCGCTACGGCGGGAGCTTCGAAAACCGGATACGTCTGACACTGGAGGTAGCAGAGGCAGTGCGTACCCAGTGGCCCGCAGACAAGCCACTTTTCCTCCGTATCTCCGCTACCGATTGGGTTGATGGAGGGTGGGACCTTGACAGTAGCGTTCGCCTTGCCCGGGCGCTGGCTGAACGTGGCGTCGATGTGATCGACTGTTCCAGCGGTGGTCTTGTTCCACAACAGCAGATCCAATTGGGACCCGGCTATCAGGTGCCCTTTTCCGAGCGTATCCGGCAAGAAGCTGGCATCAAGACTGCCACCGTTGGGCTCATCACCACGGCGGAGCAGGCCGAGCGGATTCTAGAAGAGGACAAAGCCGATCTCATTGTCATGGCGCGGGAGTTTCTCCGCAACCCCTACTTCCCGATGCATGCCGCCAAGACACTCGGCGTGCCGGACGCGGTTAGCTGGCCCGTGCAGTACGAACGGGCAAAGTAGATTGGCCTGCTGATGCTCTTCACACAGTGCGAGCTGCTCGATGCGCACAGGCCAACCCCACGCCGCTTGTGATGACAGAGTGCGGGTGCCCTACCAGAGAGGCGGCAGACAGGTTCTTCATCGTGGTCCTCTCTGGCGAGTTGTTCTGGCAGTTGGGCTGGACTTGAGGGCAGCGTCGCCCGCGCCAACTGTGGCGCGAATCGCCGGCCGGGTGCCATCTTTTCCTGTACTGTGCTCACTGCGATGACCTCATTGGGCTGGAGACGCTCACAGGCCATCGCTCGCTGCGCACCACCTGTATGATGGCCAGTCCGCCACCAAACAACTAGCAGCGCGGGACAAGGTACTCGCGCTCAACACCGGCCTGTACGGGTTTCGTTACGGTGCGGCACGATGACGCACCATCGCGGAACCGATCACAGACACAGGTAACGGGGTATTAGCGCTTCGCCAGAGCAGCGGCCTCCTCGAGCTGAGCTTGAAGCACGAGGCGCACCATGTCGCACGCCGCGACGATCTGTGGGTAGGTGATGTGATAGAAGATACTTGTGCCTTCCCGCCGCGTGCTCACTAGGCCTGCCTCACGCATGATGGCCAGGTGTTGTGACACGTTGGAATAGCTCACTTCGATCATGCCGGCGAGATCTCCTACAGTCCGCTCCCCGTGGCGCAGGGCGTGCAGGAGCCGCAGTCGCTTGGGATCTGCGAGAACTTGGCACAGTCTGGCCTGGCGCTCGAAGAGATCGAAAGCCGCAGTCGCTTGCCAGTTCTTCACATCCATCCTGTACCTCCCTACGATTCTCAGCAATCCTACCGCTGTGTCGGTAAGCCGGCCCGCTCCCAGGCAACGATGCCGCCGGCAACGTTGCGGACATTGCTGAAGCCATGGCGCTGGAGGAGACTTACTGCGACACCGGAGCGGTTGCCACTGCGACAGAGCAGCAGCAGCTCGCAATCGCGGGGTAGCTCATGCAGCTTCACGGCCAAGCGCCCCAGTGGGATATGCTTGGCTCCTGGCACGTGGCCCTCAATCCACTCCTCTAACTCGCGGACGTCCACAATGAGCGCACCCCCCTGCTGACGCCTATGAGCCTCGCTGACGTTCACGCTCGTACCGCCGTGCCTCTCACTGCCGAAGAGCCGCCCAAACAAACCCATCAGATCCGCTGTCCTTTCCCAGATAAGAAGACGACAGGTAGATATTTCCGTAGTATCGCATATACGCAAGAATCTGTATATCGCGCGAGTCCAGACCAGGCAGGGGCAATAGTGGCTCAGCTGGGTGGCCGCCGGCAGTGTGGAAGAGCTATGGCTTCAGCATTACCGCAGTGAGGAGGGCGCGGTTGGCAAGCATGAGGGTCGCGTCGCTAAGCAAGGCTGGCACCGAGATTCAGGTGACGATGGCGAAGACGCGCAGAGCGTTCGCTCCAAGCGTGGTCGCTGGCTCTGACATACCAAGATACTCGAGCTCGCGCACGGTCCAGCGGAGAGCATTTCCATAGCCTTCACGGCTGCTGACGGGTGGATAGTCGCTCCCCCACATAATCCGATCTGCTCCCCAAGCAGTCAACGCTCGAGCCAGCCATGGCGGAGCATCCGGTTGAAATGGGTCAGGGCGCGTCACCGGCTGAGCTCGACGCCGAATTTCTCCCAGTCCGGTCACCTTAACGTAGCAATTCGTGAAGTGTGCTAGGGTGAAGACTCTTTCTGCGGCAGCCCGGTCATTCTCGTCACGCGTGCGAAGAGCCCCGACTCCACCGAGATGTTCCACCACGATGGGAAGCTCACGGAACTGATTCACTATCTCAGCAAAGTCTTCGTTGGCGAACTCCTGCACCGTACCGAGGCAGCTGACCGGGAGGCGCAGCTCGGCTGCGCAGCGCCAAATTGCCAGCTGGTCGTTCCCAGAGCTCCGAGATGTTGGACGCAAGCGCACGCCACTGGCACCTGCATCGACGAGCCGGCGTAGAGTATCGCACGCATCTGGCCGGTCCGTGTCAACGAGCACCACCGGAGCAAAGCGGCCCGGAAAGCGGCGAGCGCAATCGAGCAGGTACGTGTTGTCGTACTCGCCCATCATCTGGATGAGTACGGCGCAGCCGATACTGTGGCGCTCCATTTGAAACAGCAGCGACTCGACCGGCTCATACCACAGCTGCGACACGTGACAGTGCGTATCGACGGTTACCACGCGATCGACTCCTGTCAGTCTGCGTTGCAGCTCGCCGCACACGGCGAGGCTAACTCCGGCCGAGAATAGCATCCAGACTGCGAGAGATTTGGAACGCGCCTTCGGAACCGCAATGTCGGAATTGTCCGATCTCGGCGGTTAGGTAGCTATCGTAACCAACTTCTTGCAAGGCGATCATCACCGCTGGCCAGTCGACATCACCCGCGAGAAGTGGAACGAAGTGGCCGGTCGGTCCGGAGCCACGATAGTCCTTCACGTGCACACGCTTCACACGGTGTCCCAGAGTCCGAATCCACTGGTCCGAGAAGCCATACGCGAGAATGTTGCCAACGTCGAAGTAAGCCCCAAAGTCCGGGTCACCGATTTCATCGATGAATCGTGCCGTCTCAAGGGGCGATAGCAAGAAGCGGTTCCAGACGTTCTCGATCCCGATGACAATACCAGAGCCATGATTATGGGCAGCAAGCTTCTGCAGTGCGGCGAGTGCCCTCTCATAAGCGCGCTCATAAGGGACCTGTGGAGTAACGATTCCCGGGACCACGAGGAGTGATGTCATGCCGAGGATCTGCGCAACCTCGACAGAACGGTACATGAGATCCAGCCCCTGCTGACGTACGGCCGGATCGTTGTCCGTGAGCGGCAGCTTCCAGGCATCTCCGGCAAACATCCCGTGGACCGGCAGTGTGTCTTCTAGAATGGGTCGCAGTGCGCGTACGTCTGCGCCGGTCATTTCTGGAGTCACGACCCCGGTGGCATTGAGATTACCAAGCTCCACAGCATCGAAGCCAGCACGCTTGGCAAGCTCCATCTTCTCGCGGAAGCTCTCGCCCGCGAGGCTTCCCAGACAGATTCCCTTCAGCACGGTGGTGCAACTTTCTAGATGTCCATACGTCGCCGTTCACGGCGTGAGTCCCACCATTCTGTACTGTGCCAAAGTTGCGGGTCCGGCGCAACCCGAGTTGCGTGGGCCAGAGTCAGGATACTCTTGGGATATCCTGGGCGTTGGGTGTGGATAAGGTATCCTGAGCGCCGGAGAGGTTGCTATGGCGCGACGCGGCACCGTATGGAGCAGAGGAGCGGTTCTCCTCTCTGAGCAGCAGATCCAGTGGGGTCTGGTCGCCCTCCGCGTACGCTTCTATTGCGCCTCCGAGCCTCCACCAGAGCGCGCAATCACATCAGCACGAGCGATTATCTTGAAGACTGACGGTAAGGAGGTGCTCGTTCTGCGCGATCGCCAGGGACTACACGTGCTACCAGGAGGCCGGCGCGAGCCGGGAGAATCATTGGAACAGACGGTTGTGCGCGAGGTTCGCGAAGAGACGGGGTGGACGGTGCAACTCTCTGAGTTAGTCGGCTGGCTGCACTTCCATCATCTGGGTGCACCATCAGTTGGCGTTCACTCCTCCTATCCCGACTTCTTCCAGCTCGTGTATTGGGCAACACCGGTGTCAGCCAATCCAGCCCATCTCGTGCCTGATGAGAACGAGCTCGGTAGCTTCTGGTGGAGCACAGATGATTTACAGTCCTTGGAGCTACCTGTTAGTCAACTGCAACTCATCCGGCTTGCCCAATCACGGCTATCAGCTCGTGGGCACAGCGCAACGTAAGTCGAGGAGTTCCATCAGGCTATCATCAGCCAGCGAGCTATAGTGGAGAAGGATTCTCGAAGGATTACGATGGCCGGGATCCCGCGACGCGAGACTGGTATCCTGCTCATCATTGCCCAGAAGACGGTGTGGGCTGCTGGTCTGCTCATCATCGCCTTCGTGCTCCTCAAGCTCCGAGCTTATGGCGCGACTGATCCCATCTCCAAGATCTTTGCCGGAGAGCTATCCGAGGATCCACACGATTTCCTCGTGAACCTCCTTCTGGATCTCATTCCCCAGCTGTCCCTCAACGCAGAGCTCATCTTAGGCATCGCTGCTCTCTCTTATGCAGCGCTAGAGCTCTTCGAGTCGTATGGTCTTTGGCGGCGCTGGACGTGGGTGGAGGGCATCATCATCGTCGAGTTTGCCGCCTTTCTTCCATACGATCTCTGGGAGCTTGTCGTTCACTTCTCTCTCCTCAAGGTCGGCACCCTGTTGCTGAACCTGCTCATCGTGGCCTACCTTGTAGTTCGCCACATTCGCCGCCGTCAGCTGCGTGAGCGACAATCCGCCGGTCAAGTCTCGATGTCTGTGGAGAAGGGCTTCGATTGATACGAACCCTCCACCGGAAGGTATGGCGTTCCTTAATTGCTGCAATGTTGGCGGTTTCACGATTCTAAGAGGGCGACAGGACAATGC
This sequence comes from Chloroflexota bacterium, assembly GCA_023381555.1. GTDB lineage: Bacteria > Chloroflexota > UBA4733 > UBA4733 > UBA4733 > JAMDCW01. Next base: position 14,334 of record JAMCRV010000007.1, read on the forward strand.
CGCCACAGACCGGCAACACCTGGCCCGTGACGTAGTCAGAGAGGTCGGACGCGAAGAACTCGACGACCTTGGCGACGTCCTCAGGCAATCCCATACGGCGGAGGGGGATATTCTTCTCCGCGGCAGCGCGAGTGACCGGGTTATTGCGGTTGAGCTGGCCGATTGCGCGCGACGTGAGGATCAAACCCGGCGCGATACAGTTGACAGTGATACCCCAAGGTCCCACTTCGGCGGCGAGCACTCGTGTGAAATGAGCAATCCCGGCTTTGGCAACGGAATAGTGGGCGAGAGTACCATTCCCGCCCGCCTTGACGCCAGCCTGTGACGAGACGTTCACGATCTTCCCGTAGCCTTGCTCCTTCATAGGGCGAACAGCAGCCTGGCAGCAAAGAATGGTGCTCATAAGATTGATGTCAAGGATGAAGCGGAGGTTCTCTTCAGACATGACAGAAGGGGTGCTATCGGCGGTTCCCGTGAGAGCACCCCCAGCATTATTGACGAGAATGTCGAGGCGGCCCATCTCAGCTACGATTTGCTCGACCATAGCCTCTACCTGGCTCTTCTTGCTGGCATCAGCGGTGATCCCTAGAGAGCGCCGTCCAAGGTTCCGGATCTCATCCATCACGGTCGGCGCCGTCAGCTCCTCATTCCACTCCTTCGCCGAATCCAGGCGAATGTCATTGATGACCACGTCCGCACCGGCTCGAGCGAGCCGCAGCGCATACGCGCGACCCAAGCCCCGTCCTGCCCCCGTGACGAGTGCCACTTTGCCCTCAAGACCCACGAATCCACTCCACCTCTCATTTTTCGCTGGATGCCCACGTGGTCATCATCACCACGCGCCCTCGGAGCGCCACTGTGTCTGCAGTGCGCGTATCCGCTGGTACTCGTCATCGGTGAGGTCTCCAGCATCGGCACCTACGTTACTGGCGAGTTGCTCAGCAGTGCGGGCGCCGGGGATCGCACAGTGAACAGCAGGGTGCCGCAACACGAAGCGGATCGCCGCCTGTGCGAGTGTCTGACCTGGTCGTTCCAGGAAGCGTAGCTGCTCGACTCTGGTCAAGCGCCGTACAAGCTGTTCGCCGCGTGGTCGCCGCCACTGCTGTTCGGGAGGAATCGGTTGGTCAGGTGCAAACTTGCCGGTGAGCAATCCACGTGCCAGCGGGAGACGGACCATGATGCCAGTGTGATGCTGTAGAGCGAGTGGAAGCAGTTCGTCCTCAGCAGTCGGGTCAAGAATGTTGTATTCCACTTGGAGAAACTCGAGGCCGTGCTGTATCGCCCATACCCCGGAAGCGTGATCGCTCGTTGAGATGCCGCAGTGGAGTGCTTTCCCGTCTCGCTTCAACCGGTCAAAGGCGGCTGCCCAATCTTGGTGCTCAAGCTGCTCTACCGTCGGGCTATGCAACTGATACAGGTCGATGGCCTCGCGACGAAGGCGCCGCAAGCTGCCTTCCACCGACTGCAGGATGCCGGCTTCCTGAAATGAGCGGTGGGGAAAGTCATCGGTCACGATAGGAACGCCCGCCTTGGTGGCAATGGTCACAGGTGAGCGCCACTGCGACGTGACGTAGCCCAGAATCTCCTCGCTACGACCCTGGTTGTAGCTCTGGCTCGTGTCGAAGAACGTCACCCCTGCTTCGAGAGCCTGGCGCACCAGTGGATACCAATCTTCAACCTTGGTGCCAGGATCCCCCAGACGATTGCAGCCCATCGAGACCCGAGTAACTGTCACGCCCGTTGCTCCAAATACGGTAGTCCGCACTATTTTCATCTCCTTCAACTTTCAACGGCGCTCGCATAGCGTGGAGGGCAGCAAGGATTTAGCTGCTGACACTCTGCGCTACACATCGCCGTCCGTCAAGGCGTGCCGCAACTCTGTGGAAAGGTGTTCTACAATGTCTCGGGAGAGGAATCGCGTGCAATGAGAGCCGGCAAACTGGAAGAAGCTGTATCCTGCTGCACACCGTCACGGCCGGAATCCCCAACGTTGCTTGGCACAGGCGCCCACAACGAGGACAGGTGCGAGCACGCTGCGCATACCGTGCAACCGCGGCCGGGAATGGTCGCTGTTCCAGGTGGCGACTTCTTGATGGGGACGGACGACCGTGAGGGCTTCCCAGAAGACGGGGAAGGTCCAGTCCGTCAGGTCGTGATCAAGCCCTTCCTTATCGATGCGCGGGCCGTGACCAACGCGCAGTTTACAGAGTTCGTCGCTGCGACCGGCTACCGTACCGAGGCCGAGCGTTACGGCTGGTCCTTTGTCTTTCACCTCTTCGTGGGAGAGCGAGCGCGGCGGCAACAGGTCGGTGTCAGCGGGCCCGCAAAGTGGTGGCTCGGTATCAAAGGAGCAAGCTGGCGCCGTCCTGAGGGCTCTGGATCGACCCTACGTGGCCGCGAGAACCATCCAGTCATTCACGTATCGTGGAACGATGCGCAGGCGTATTGTCGCTGGGCAGGCACTCGATTACCCACGGAGGCAGAGTGGGAGTTTGCCGCACGAGGCGGACTAGAGCAAGAGCGCTTCGCTTGGGGCAACGAGCTGGAACCTGATGGTCAGCACGTCTGCAATGTCTGGCAAGGCCGGTTTCCAGATCTCAACACGGCCGGGGATGGCTATGCCGGCACGGCTCCTGCTGGTGCGTTTGCACCGAATGGATACGGCCTCTATAACGTGTGCGGGAACGTGTGGGAGTGGTGCAATGATTGGTTCAGCGCCACGTTCCATCTGACAGGGCCGCGAGACGATCCCCAGGGACCTCCATCTGGACAGTCGAAGGTGGTTCGCGGAGGATCCTATCTGTGTCACCGCTCCTACTGTAATCGCTATCGTGTTGCGGCGCGGAGCGCGAACACGCCGGACAGCTCTACTGGTAATCTCGGCTTTCGCACAGTTCGCGATCTGGCGTAACGCAAGCTCACCGCGCAGAAGGGATGTACGGCCGTGACATTAGGAGCCTATCCTCTCTCCGATGTTGAGCGCATCCCGACTCCTGCCGTTGTGGTGTTCCGCCACTACCTTGAAGCCAATCTTCACCAGACCATCGAGTTGGCTGGAGGGCCAGAGCGGCTCCGTCCCCACTGCAAGACGCATAAGACACGGGAGATCGTCGGGCGCTGGATCGAGCTTGGAGTCACTGCACACAAGTGTGCAACGCTACGTGAGGCGGCGATGTGCCTCGAAGCGGGGGCGCGTGATGTCCTTGTGGCCTATCAGCTTACCGGGCCTCTCGTCGACCAGTTCGCGCAACTGGCGCAGACCCACCAAGAGGTGCGGCTTGCCTCTCTCGTGGATACTCCGGCGATAGTCCAGGCACTCGACCAGGCAGCAGCAAAGCGCGGTGTCACCCTTGGTGCAATGGTTGACTTGGATGTCGGACTTCATCGCACGGGCGTGCCCCCAGAAGAGGCTCTATCGCTCTGTAAACAGGTTCAGCGTGCACCTCACCTCCGGTTTGCTGGCCTACACAACTACGATGCAAATAACCGTTCACCGGACGTGGGAGAGAGGGCACGTGCCGTCACGGTGACGGTGGAGCGCATTGACACGCTGCGCAAGCGCCTGGAGGAAGCCGGCATCTCCGTTACAGAGGTCGTCAGTGGAGGATCGGCCACGGCACACCTCTACGCTCGCCTCGGGGCACCATATCGTGGCTCGCCCGGCACCACGGTGTTCTGGGACCACGGCTACGCCGTGCGCATTCCGGATCTCGATCCGCTCTTTGTTCCCGCTGCGCTCCTCCTGAGTAGAGTCATCAGCAGACCTGGTGTAGATTATGTCACTCTTGATGCAGGAAATAAGGCCATTGCAGCCGATCCCCCAGTTGGACAGCGTGGCCTGATCCTGGGCCTCGAAGACGCTACGACCTCGGTGCACAATGAAGAGCATTGGAGCCTGCGCTCGGCCTGGGCCAGCCGCTTTACGGTTGGAGATACGGTGTTGATCGTGCCCGAGCACGTCTGTCCGTGTTCAAATCTGCATCCAGTGCTGTATGTCATCGGCCCCGATGGAGCACTGCAAGAGCGCTGGGAGGTGGCTGCGCGACAGCGAGCGCTTGTGTTGTAGGGGACGTCAACCGTCTTCGCAGCAGCGCGTTCTGGGTCAGCGACTGTCCTTGGTGTGGATCACTATCTTACCAAACTGCAGCCCGGTGTCGAGGCGGTGCAGGGCGGATCCGATGTCTTCGAGTGCGAAGGAGGCGTCCACCTCCGGACGAATCTGGTGTGCTCCTACGAGGCCAAGCAGTTGCTCAAAATCCTCAGGTGAACCCATAGTCGAGCCAAGGACGTCGAGCTGCTTCCAGAAGATGCGGCGCGCGGTGAGTGCGGGCACATTCCCGAGTGTTGCGCCGTAGAGAACGACCCGCCCGCCGGGACGGACCAGATCGATCGCAGCCTCAAGCGATCCTCCGCCCGCCCCGTCAAGCACGACATCGGGTCCACTGCCGCCAGACCACTCACGGAGCTTGTGAACCCAGTCATCAGATCGGTAACTGACGGCCTCGGCAGCCCCCAGTTGGCGGGCGCGCTCAAGCTTGAAATCGTGACCAGAGGTCACAGCCACGGTAGCACCAGCGACTATGGAAAGTTGCAGCGCTGCAGCTGCGACCCCGCCACCCACCCCGGTGATGACGAGCCGCTCCCTAGCCTTCAAGCGAGCACGCGTGAAGAGGGCGCGATAGGCCGTCAGGCCAGCCAGGGGAAGGGCTGCAGCTTCCTCGCTCGTGAGATGCCCTGGCACCGGGTAGACGCTCTTCTCAGGAACGCACACGGCTTCAGCAAACGTGCCATCATCTGGCATCCCGAGAATGCGAAAATGGGGTCCAGGAAGGCGCGCATCATCTCCCCACTCCAATGCAGGATTGATGATCACCTTCTGCCCGATGTGCTTGGAGCTGACTCCCTCGCCAACGATGTCGATAATTCCCACTCCGTCTGCACCCAGAATCACTGGGAAGCGCAGTCCGCTATACTGGCCCCGGCAGATGAACACATCACGGTGGTTGAGGGCAGCGGCTTCAATGCGCACACGAACCTGACCAGCTTGCGGTCGTGGCATCTCTGTTTCGCCGGCTGTGAGCTTCTCGGGAAGGGTAGGATGGTAGAGAATGGCTGCTTTCACGTGATGGTCTTCCTTTCCGCGCCTTCCACAGCCGTTCACGATACACCATAGCCAGCTCAAGGTACCGAGGGCTTGATCCGAAGCTTGCAGCGCTTTGAGAGAATCCAGGAACACTGTTGTCGTGAAGGGAAAGGTAGATTGCCATAGGCCTGTCTCGCACGGTGATGTTTCTCCGCTTTGGTATCCTTATCCTTCTCCTGTCGGGGTGTGCTGCTCCTACATCCGCAGGAGGGTCCAGCATCACGAGCAGCCAGCACACTCTCACAACCTCGCTGGCATCCCCAGCCGCTACCGACGCCGAGACACCGGCGACGCAGGTCACCACGTCGACGTCCACAGAGGTACAGGCAGCAGCGCATACGAGCATTGTCGCCGTGTCGTCACTGGCATCTGCTCCACCGGTGATAACGCCGTCGCCAGTGCGGCTAACGTCAGCCGAAGCGTTCGCCCCACCGAGTTACTGGATGACCTACCACGGTAGCAACGCCCGTCTTGGTGCCGCGCTGACTGACTTACACGTCACATCGATCAACAAACTCTGGCAATCACAGCAGTTAGGTGGCGATGTGTACGCGGAGCCACTCTCCGACGGCAAGAGTGTCTACGTTGTGACTGAGCAGAATCAGGTCTACTCCCTCAGATTGAGCACAGGCGCCGTGCAATGGGTGACATCGCTAGGCAGCCCTGAGCCACGTAATCAGCTTCCGTGTGGCAACATCAGCCCACTCGGCATCACAGGCACCCCCGTCATCGACGCGGCAACGCACGAGATTTTCGTTGTGGCTGAGATGGCGGGCGCTACTCACGAGCTCTTTGCCCTGGATTCTGCGACAGGAAGAGTGCTCCATCGCGCCAATATTGACCCACCAGGAGCAGCGCCGCGCTATCTGCAGCAGCGCGGCGCGCTGTCGCTTGGAGCAGAAGCTATCTATGTCGCTTTCGGCGGGCTGTATGGAGATTGTGGTCCTTACCACGGTTACGTCGCGTCGATCTCTCCTGCGAGTTTCCAGATAGAGCACTGGTATCAGGTCCCGACGCAGAGAGAGGGGGCAATATGGGCTCCGTCCGGCCCCGCAATCGACAGGGCCGGCAACGTGTTCGTCACGACTGGCAATGGCAGCTCGATCTCAGTCTTCGACTACGGGAATACGGTGATAAAGCTGTCGCCCGCGCTCACCGTTCTCGATTGGTTTGCGCCAGCGAATTGGGCCTTGCTCAACCACCGGGACCTTGACCTCGGCTCAGTCGGGCCGGCATTGCTTTCCAGCCGGCTGCTCTTTCAAGTCGGTAAGGCAGGTATCGGGTATCTCCTCGATCCCGCGCATCTCGGTCATCTCGGTGGCGCACTGTATGAAGCTGAGGTCTGTCCTGGTGCGCTCATGGCCTTCGGTGGTGTGGCCTATGCCGACTCGAGGCTATTCGTCCCGTGCCAGAGTGGACTCGTCGCTCTCGAGGTGCATACCAAGAGTTCCAGCTTTACGACAACGTGGGTGGCCGGAGGCTTGTTCGCAGAATCCCCTATCGTAACTGGCGATGTCGTCTGGACCGTCGATCGCACGCACCACCAGCTGCGCGGATTCGCTGTCGCAACGGGCCAGCAGCGGTTCAGTGTTGATCTCCCGGTACAGGATCTTCCTCACTTCATCACGCCCTCTATTGCCGATCGCACGCTACTCTTAGCTGCGGGTCGAACCATCTACGCCTGGACTATCGATGCGACCCCTACTTCTCGGTAAACGAAGCGATAGAGCTCTGTGAGAGCAGTCAACCGGATTTGGGCGAGACGGTTGGCACGTCCGCTCGTAGAGGGCGTAGCAAACGTTGGCACGTCCGTAAACGTCAAGCCGGTATCGCCATAGCAGGGCAATTTCACTTGGCAGGTCTGTTCGCAGGCCACTCGACCCACAAAACAGAGCGTTTGTGGCCGCCAGTGCTCCACCAGCATACGGAGTCGCTCACGACCGGTTGCGAAATCCACCGGCCTAAGCTCACTGGCTGACCTAGTTGCTCGTGTCACAATGTTGGTCAAGCCCAAACCCCACAGTAGCGTGCTGTCATCTTCGCTCGGCGCCAATAGTCGGGGGGTGAAACCCGCGGCGTAGAGCGTCTGCCAGAAGCGGTTTGAAGGGTGGGCGAAGTGATGCCCTACTTCTGCAGAATAGATGCTGGGGTTGATGCCAATGAACAGCACCTTCAACTGCGGCGCAATGATGTCAGAAAGCAGGAGAGACCGCGGCTCCTGCGCATCTTTGGACGAAAAGTAGCTTGTCATCGAGATCTGCATCCCCTTGTCCCTGCGCTGTCGACTAAGATAGCGGCATTGGCGATCAATCCTCTCGAGGAGCAGGCCATGGCAATTTCCACTAGCGTCAGTTACAGCTTCACAGTTCGCTGCGCAATTTCCAACCGACCTGGGATGCTCGGACGCCTCCTCTCTGCCATTGGTGATGTAGGAGGCGATATCGGTGCAATCGACATCGTTCGGGCCGACCGCAACATCCTCACAAGAGACATCACGGTCTCCGCACGAGATGACGAGCACGCGCAGGCCATCGTTGATGCGATTCGAACCATGCCGGGCGTGGAAGTCATCAATGTGTCCGATCGCGTCTTCCTGCTGCACCTCGGAGGCAAGATAGAGGTACACTCCAAGGCGCCCATCAAGACACGCGATGATCTCTCGATGGCGTATACGCCTGGAGTGGCCCGTGTGTGCCATGCCATTGCTGCTGATCCCTCCAAGGCTTTCCAGCTCACCATCAAGCGCAACACTGTGGCTGTGGTGAGCGATGGGAGTGCAGTGCTTGGTCTCGGCAACATCGGACCAGAGGCCGCATTGCCCGTCATGGAAGGCAAAGCAGCTCTGTTCAAGGAGTTCGCCGGAGTCGATGCCTTTCCAATCTGTCTCAATGAGCAGGACCCAGGTCGCATCGTGGACGTCGTCGCAGCAATCGCACCGGTGTTCGGGGGAGTAAACCTGGAAGACATCAGTGCACCTCGGTGCTTTAAGGTCGAGGATGCGCTTCGTCAGCGTCTGGATATTCCTGTCTTCCACGATGATCAACACGGCACGGCCGTGGTAGTCCTTGCGGCAGTCATCAATGCCTGCAAGGTAGTGCACAAGCAGCTGGAGCACTTGCGCGTCGTGGTCAACGGCATCGGTGCTGCGGGTGTGGCGAGCGTCAAGATACTCCTTGCCGCCGGCATCACGGATATCGTCGCTTGCGATCGATCGGGCGTTCTGGCCCTCGATGGTCCCCTCGCAGGCGATGCTCAACGCTGGATCGTTGAACACACCAACCCGCGAGGCATCCGGGGCTCCGTCCACGACGCGATCCGTGGGGCAGACCTCTTCCTCGGGGTATCTGGTCCTGGCGTGCTCACCACTGATGACTTGCGCCAGATGGCGCCTGATCCCATTGTATTTGCCCTGGCGAATCCTACCCCGGAGATCGATCCCGAAGAAGGTCTTGGGATTGCGCGAGTGATGGCAACAGGTCGGAGTGACTTTCCGAACCAGATCAACAACGTGCTGGCGTTCCCAGGAATCTTCCGCGGTGCCCTCGATTGCGGCGCCCGTGAGATCAACGAGGAAATGAAGCTGGCAGCAGCCCGCGCCATCGCCGATCGCGTCTCCCCGGAAGAACTCTCTGAAGAGTACATTGTGCCGAGCGTCTTTAACCGGAGAGTCGTCATAGAGGTGGCCCGAGCTGTTGTCGATGCCGCTATCCGGACGGGAGTCGCCCGCCGTCCATATCAATCCACGACCTTGTAGTCTTCTGTACAATCGAGCTACCTATCAAGAACAGTGTCCGCAGCTAAGGTGCATGGTGAGTGATCAACTAGAAGGTGCAGAGTGTGGTAGGAACGCATCCGCCAATTGTCCAGATTTCGCTTGATTTGTTGAGCACACAAGATGCCCTGCACACCGCAGAGATTGCGGTGCGAGCAGGCGTCGACTGGTTGGAGGCCGGCACTCCGCTCATTCTGGCTGAGGGTCTCCACGCCGTGCAAGCCTTACGAGAGCGGTTTCCCGTCCATCCCATTATTGCTGATCTGAAGACAATGGATGGTGGCTACCTCGAGGTTGAGATGATGGCCAAGGCCGGCGCGACGCACTGTGTAGTGATGGGTGTTGCCCATCCAGCAACGATCAAGGCTTGTGTCAAGGCAGGCAGGGACTATGGTGTCCACATCATGGGAGACGTCCTGGCGGCCAGTGACAAGGTGGCGAATGCCCGCATTCTCGAAGATCTAGGGTGTGACTACATCATCGTGCACACTGGGTTCGACGAGCGCCGCGAAGTTGTAGGCGCCAGTCCTTGGCAAGACCTGGCAGCTGTGGTCGCCGCTGTGTCGGTCCCAGTGCAAGCGGTCGGTGGATTACGTCTTGAGGACCTGGACCGGTTGCCTGGCGCTGGTGCTCCGCTCGTCGTCGTTGGGGCCCCTCTCGTCATAGATCGAAATGCCTTTCGTGCCGCGAGTGACGATGAGACTTTGGAGCTTGTCCTGCGGGACGTTGTCCGTAGGGTAAAGCGAGATTCTGGAAGCGAGTCGGAGTAAGCAATTGTCGCAGCGTCATCCCGCGACCATTTGGCAGCCAAGAGCCGGGCAGAAGAGTGCGGAGTCACGTGCTCGCATCAAGCTTGCGGTTTTCCCCAAGGCCTATATGGATAGCATCGTCGTGCACCACACTATGACGGTGCTTGAGTGGGTAGAGCTCGCTTCCCAGCTCGACATTCAAGGATTGGAGCTCTACGGAGGCTTCTTCCCCGAGAACGACACGAGCCTTGCCGTCGCAGTGCGCAACAGGATGCGCGAGCTGGGATTGGCCATGCCAATGCTGTGCGTGAGTCCAGACTTTACCCATCCTGATCCGGCTGTGCGCCTTGCCGAGGTTGAGCGAGAGCGACGCATGATTGACTTCGTTGCCAGCTTCGAGTCTCCTCTGCCACGAACCTGTCGCGTGCTCTCTGGCCAGCGCCGGCCAGACGTATCCGTCAAGCAAGGAGTTGCCTGGGTTATCGAATGTATCGAGGCTCTACTCCCATATGCTGAGCAACACCAGGTAATTCTGGCCCTCGAGAACCACTACAAAGACAACTTCTGGTTACATCCTGAGTTTGCTCAACACTTATCGGTCTTCCGCCAAATTGTTGATCGGATCGATTCCCCATGGTTTGGAGTCAACTATGACCCTTCCAATGCCTTTCTAGCAGGGGAAGATCCGCTCGAGGTGCTGGAAGCTGTCAAGCTCAAGGTGGTGAGCATGCATGCGAGCGACCGTTATCTCCTTCCGGGATACAGCGTGGCTGACTTGCGTACCCAGGAGGATCACGTAGGCTACGCCAGAATTCTGCAGCACGGAGAAATTGGGCGCGGGCTCAATGACTACGACGCGATATTCCATGTGCTCGCGGAGAGCAACTTTGCCGGTTGGATTTCAATTGAAGATGGTGTCAACGGGTTCGATGAGCTAGAGCGATCGGTCGCATTTCTTAGTGTCAAGATTCGACAGTACTTTGGAGGCGCTTGATGCGAGCACTGGTTAACTACGCTGGCACGCCTGGTGCCGTGGAAGTTCGCAGGATTGCTGAGCCGACCATCGGAGCGGCTGAGGTGCTCTTGCGCTCTCGAGGCATCGGAGTCTGCGGCAGCGATCTACACCAGTGGCACGCAACGCAGTCGTGGAAAGTGAACTGGCCAGTCACGCTTGGGCACGAGTTCTGTGGCGAAGTCGAGGCAGTTGGCAGTGCTGTCCGGGGCTTCAAGGTCGGTGACCGGGTGACGTGCGAGACCGCAGCATATGTCTGTGGCGTCTGTCCGATGTGTCGTATCGGTCACTACAACCTCTGCCCGGAGCGGCTCGGTTTCGGCTATGGTGTGGATGGTGCTGCGGCCGACTACGTCAAGGCCGAAGCCCGGCTCTTGCATCATATTCCCGATGGAGTCACGTGGGAGCAAGCCGCAATTACTGAGCCTTGTTGTGTTGCGTTCAACGCAGTAGTGGAGAAGTCGCATCCGCGACCTGGGCAGACTGCCGTGGTGCTGGGGCCCGGCCCGATTGGTCTTCTGGCACTCCAGATGCTGCGGACGTCAGGACCTACGCGCCTGGTGATGGTCGGTCTTGTGCGCGATGGTGTACGTCTCGAGCTCGCTCGGCGTTTTGGGGCGGACGAGGTGATTGAGTCAGACCGCTATGATGCGGTACAACAGGTGCTTGACATGACTGATGGATTGGGCGCCGACCTGGTCATCGATGCCGCAGGGATATCCGCGACACTCCGGCAAGCTCTTGCCATGGTGCGACCAGAGGGTCAGGTTACGAAGATAGGCTGGGGACCTCAGCCCTTTGGTTATTCACTCGATCCACTTGTGGCGAAGGCGGTGACTCTTCAGGGCTCGTTCAGCCACAACTGGACAACCTGGGAGGCGGTGCTGCAGTTGATGTCGACGCAGCGTCTCGATCTGGACCCCTTCCTCAATATCTACCCCTTGGAGGATTGGCGACAGGCGTTCGAGCGGATGGATCGCCTGGAAGTCCCTAAGGTAATCCTCCGACCATGACCGGCGACTCTCCTCGACTCACACACCTAGATGAACGCGGTAGGGCACACATGGTTGATGTTGGTGCCAAGCCTGACACGGACCGTGAAGCAGTGGCGCGCGGTACGGTTGTAATGCAGCCATCCACCCTTGATCTGGTTCGCGAGGGAGGAATCGCGAAAGGAGATGTCGTTGCCATTGCTCAGGTTGCAGCAGTGATGGCGGCGAAGAGCACGGCAGGATTGATTCCACTCTGCCATCCGCTGCTTCTCACCGGTGTCGACGTCAAGTTCGAGCTGGATCAGGCCGATCGGATCGGTATCGAGGTCACCGTCCGCACGTACGGTAAGACGGGAGCGGAGATGGAGGCTCTCACAGCTGTCTCCGTGGCGGCTCTCACGATCTATGACATGTGCAAAGGGGTCGACCGAACGTTGACGATCGAGAAGGTGCGGCTTGTGCGTAAGAGCGGAGGCCGCACTGGAAACTGGCAGGCGCTCGATGAATGACCACTTCGCGGCGGCTGTGCTCACGGTATCCGATCGCGTCGCTCGCCGCGAACAAGGGGATACGAGCGGACCGTTGCTCGTCCGGTTGCTCACAGAGGCGGGTTTTGAGGTCGCTGAACACGGTATCGTTCCTGATGAGCGAGAGCAGATCGCTGCTTGGTTACGTTCCCGTTGCGAGAGCACACGCGTGGCTCTGCTCTGCACTACCGGTGGCACTGGTCTCTCTCCACGAGATGTCACACCCGAAGCGACATTCGAGGTCATTGAGCGCGTCGTTCCAGGAATTGCAGAGGCGATGCGTGCTGCCGGTCTGCGGCAGACACCACTGGCAATGCTCAGCCGGTCAGTTGCAGGAGTCTGCGGCACGACGCTCATTGTCAACTTTCCAGGGAGCCCGAACGGGGTGAGGGAGTCTCTGCAGGCGATCCTTCCGGTCTTGAAGCATGCCGTGGAACTGATTCGGAGCGTCCCTACGGAGCATACCGCTCAGTCGTAATCGTCTTCTCGGCGTCACCGTCGCGTGAGAGATGTGCACTGTTCAACGCCGGAGGCTGTTGCGAACTAGTTGCACCTCGTCACGGCTAATCACGAGGAGCATACTAATGTAGGCTGTGGCTCCCAGTACCCCGGTCACCAGGATTTCAACGAGCTCGCCGGCTCGATTACTCGTCGAGTTTGTGGCGAGTATATGCGTTGTCAGCAGGCAGACAGCTGCCATGACTCCTGCTGCAGCCAGCCCTCGTAGCCACGTACGGAGTAACTGCTCCCGAAGCACGAGCGGCTCGCGCCTCACGAGGAGAGTGAAGAGGATGACAGCGTGGGCGCAATTCATAGCTGTGTTGGCGAGAACGAGCGCTGGCCAGTTGAAGAGCACGACTCCCGGTATGGCAATGAGGGCCCAAATTGCGGCTGAGGCGAAATACACCAGGTTGGGAGTTCTGGTGTCGTGAGTTGCATAGAACGCATTGATGAGAATCTGATCGACAGCGGCGAACGGTAGTTGGGGGGCGAAAAGCAAGAAGGCGAACGCGGTGGCTCGAGCATCTTCCGGGTGAAATGCCCCGTGCCGGAAGAGGAGGGCAACCACGGGCAGGGCAAGCATGCTGAGCACCACCATCGCGGGAAGGGTCAGCAGCGCGGCAACCTTGAGGCCAGCTCCTACCATGCGCCGGTAAGCAGGCCAATCTGTCGCTTCTGCGAACCGGGAAATAGTGGGCAAAATAGCCATCGATATCGCCGTAGACACTAACCCCAACGGCAGTTGCAAGATTCGGGTGGCGTACTGAGCCGCGGTCAGACCGCCGGGTGCTGCGAGCGAGTAGAGATGGCGCTCGACCCCGACCACGAGGCTCGAGGCTGCGAATCCTGCAGCCACCGGAAGGTAGAGCTGCCCGATGTGCCGCAGCTCTGGATCGTGAAAATCAATGCGTAGACGGGGACGAAAGCCGGCGTGCACAAGAGCGAATGCTTGTAGTAGCAGTTGGAGAGCGGAACCTGCCAGCAATCCAATCGAGGCACTTACGATGCCGATGTGGTGGAGTGTAATCATCCCTGTAATCGCACCGAGATTCATGGAAGCGATGGCAAGGGCAGGGACACGGTAGCGCTGCAGTGAGTACAGAACCGCCGTACCTACGGCAGAAAGGCCCATGAGGAGGATGGTCGGAATCATCACTCTCGCGAGCACCGTCTCTTCCTGGAGAGTTGAAGCCTGATAACCACCCGACATGACCGTCACGAGCAGCGGTGCGAGCATCTCCATGATCACGACCACCAGGGTGAGAATGATGCACGCCAAACCCAGAACATCATTCGCAACGCGCCAAAAGCGCTCGCGATCCTGCGCTTCTGAGAGACGGCTCAGTGTGGGGATCAGTGCTGCACTCACCGTTCCGCTGACGAGTAAGTCGAAAATCACAGTTGAGAGTGTCTGTGCCTGAATGAACGCATCGGTGGTCAGATTCCGTCCGAAGAACTGCGCCATGACGGGATCACGTACCAGCCCGAGGAGACGGCTGAGGACTCCTCCGAAGGCAATGATTGCTGCGGCGCCGAGCAGCCGCCTTGCCACGCCACTACCCGAAAGCGAAGCGTGGGCCATCGGGACTTGAGTCCCTACTGCCTGCTCAGGTGCTTGGCTGCTCACTGCATCTCCTGCTTCTCGCCAAAGCTACTCACCGCCCAGAGCGCCGGCAGCGATGGGCCAGATTCGCCGGGCAGCCGCTCACCGTTCACGAATACGCTCGAGGAGGGCCGACGTCGATCTACCTTCGACAAAGGGCAGTATCACAGCGCGGATGCCGAGCTCCTCAACGAGCGGCGCCTCAGGCAACCGTTGCCGCGCGACATTCCACGAACCATAGTCGCCACCTTTGACCCAGACATCGGGCCGGACGCGCCGGATCAGAACGTGGGCAGTTGTCTCCGGAAACACGACGGCGGCATCGACACACCGGAGAGCCGCGATGAGCTCGGCCCGCTCGGCTTCCGGGATAATCGGACGCTCCGGTCCCTTCAATGCTCTAGTTGATTCATCGCTATTGATACCAACCAGCAAGCGATCGCCGAGATTTCGCGCAGCTTCTAGGTAGCGAACGTGGCCGGCGTGGACGAGGTCGAACACGCCGTTTGTCAGCACCAGTCTGGCCCCACTAGAACGAACGCCGCGTGACCATTCGTCGATCGTGTCCCACCTCAGAATGCGCTCCGAGCGTGTCACTTCTTCTCCTGCCAGGTCAGAATTGCCCGGCGTAGCTCATCTATGGTCACCGTTGCAACCCCGAGCTTGCAAACGGCCACGCCTGCTGCGAGATTGGCGAGATGAGCGGCCTCGAGCGCAGAAGCCCCTGCTGCGATGGCAAGGGTGTAGACAGTAGCGGCGGTATCACCAGCCCCTGTGGCGTCTCGCACTTCCGTGTACGTCGCCACAGGAATCACGTGTGTCTGGCCCTTGCGCTCGTGAAGTGCCATACCAAGCCCCCCTCGCGTGATGAGGATTGCCTCGGCATCCATTTTCTCAGCGAGCTCTTCTGCGCCAGCGCCGAGTTCATCGTCAGTCGCGAGGCTCCGTCCAAGCTCAGCCTCCGCCTCCGGCTGATTGGGCGTCGCAGCATGAATACCGCTAAAGCGATGGAACTGATCGTGAGCATCAACGACCACCGGTATGCCGAGATGCCGTGCTGCAGGCAACAGCGTGCCGATGACGGGTGGTGTGATCGTCGCAATGTCGTAGTCGGAGATGAGCAGAGCATCAGCATCCTTCAGAAGCCGGAGGCTGCGTGCACAGACTTCGTCGCTCGTCCCGTCAGTAA
>JAMCRV010000101.1 GCA_023381555.1 Chloroflexota bacterium
ACTTGTGCAACGTACCGCAAGAGCGACCATCGCTCCCCGTGCCGAAGAGAGGATTTGAACCTCCACGGGGTTACCCCCACTGCGCCCTGAACGCAGCGTGTCTGCCATTCCACCACTTCGGCATAGCCATCCGGTAACGGCGAACAAGAATCTCCACCGCTACCTTAGGGCCTAGATTCTACCCACCCCCCTCTCCAGCGTCAAGCCAGCGGCCCAGGCAGAACAGCTCCGAGAGCCGGCACTATGGGCAAGATGCACGGGGGACAACATCGTGAATACTCCTGATACGAGAGCAACTGGCGAGCAAGAACAGTACCGTAGGAGAATCTGAACAACCAAGCGCCCGCCACAGGGTCCAGGATGGAGGCAGAGCGCTTACGTCTCTCTCGTAGAACGCCGCCGTCTCCGGCAGGGCTAGGTGAACTCAAAGAACATGAATGCCAGGAAGAAGAAAACACCTATCGGGACGTTACGTGTTGATGCGAGTACCCTTCGCGATGAGATCCTGGATTGCTTGCCGCAACTCACTCGGCAGGTAAGGCTTGCTGAGGTACGCGTCAGCACCGACTGCCAGTGCCCGCTCGCGATCTCCGGGCATGGCCAGAGCGGTCAACGCGAGCACCGGTGGTGAGGATCCAAGGCGCTCCCGGATCGCGCGGATAGCATCAAAGCCACTCATCTCAGGCATGTACATGTCCATGATGATGACTGAAAACTGTTCAGCAAGGGCACTCTGCACAGCCTCAGCGCCGTTGCGGGCAGAGAGGACGATATACCCGGCCGCGGATAGGATTTTTTGAGCGAGGCGGAGATTATCGGCATCATCCTCGGCAACGAGTATTCGATGAGCCACTCTTTGCCCACCTTTCTCTTTGTACAATACGTCAATGACCGTCTGATTGTAGGATAAGGTGAGTAAAATCAGCACGTTTCAGTGGAGACAAGAGCGTCGATTTGCCCCCTCCGCGTGCCGCAGCGTGCCCACATCAATACGTATACGTGATCCTCGCCGCTCTACGGCCCGCACTCGTGCCGAAGGGTATCTATAGCGGCGTGCGCAGCTTGCTTATTCGCCTCTCTCTGCTCGCTGTCACACCAATCGTCCTCCTCGCCGTCTTACTCGTTGCCATTACTGTCGATTCTGAGAGTACAGCGAGAGATCATCTCGTTATCATCGCGCTGCTCAGTTTTCTCGGAAGCAGCGCGCTGGCCATCTTCAACATCCGTACCGCAGCGCGCGAAGTCGCCGTAATGGGTGAGATCTTGCTACAGATCGGCCATCAGGCGCTGGCTATGGCACGGTATCCCGACCATCAGCGGAAGGAGCCAGGGAGGGAAGGCGAGGTCCAATGGCTCACGCTTGTCTTTGGGGTGATGACTGATAGCCTCCAGTCGGAGCGGGAGCAGCTCGACCAGCAGATCAAGAAGATCGAGGCGACTAGCAAGTTTTCGCAGTCGATGGTAGGACAGATTGATCCCGAACAACTCGAGCAGCGCATTTGCGAATCCTTGTTGGAAGTATCCCCCGCACTGCTGGCAACGGTGTGCCGGGTCGATGGCACTTTCTTGGCCGCACGAGCTCGGCCGTACGTATTCGCAGGCGCAACCACGGTCGAGGTCGCGGCGCGCATTGCTCAGCTCGCTCGGCGGATCTACGGTGGTGAACACTCCGCCAAAGCGCTGATGCAGCCTGTCATCGCCCATCTTCTCGCCCCTGACGATCTGCCAGGACTCGCACGTCAGGTGTGGATGGTGACACTGAGTGATGGCTCGCGGGACCGGGATGGCAGCCCCGTCATTCTCATCATCGATCCCTCGGACGTCGTCATGGGCCCCTCAGGCGGCTCATGGCAGGTCTATGAAACGTATCAGCGGGTCATCGCTCTGGCGAGGGAGCGTGCCGCCGTCACCACTCAGCTCCGCCGGAACGTCGAGATGCTGCTGCGGGCTAATCAAGCGAAGAGCGAGTTTCTGGCCACGATGAGCCATGAGTTGCGCTCGCCACTCAACGTCATCATCGGCTACAGTGGGGTGCTTCTGGAAGGACTCGATGGTCAGATCAATCCTGATCAGCGCGAAGACATCGAACGAATCGCTCGCGCGGCGGAGTCTCTCCTCAGCCTCATCTCAGATATCCTCGACTTCTCCAAGCTCAACGCAGAACGCCTAGAACTCCGGCTAAACCTCTTCAACCCACGAGTGGTGCTGGAGCAGGCCCTGAGCGCCGTAACCCTCCACGCGCAGCAGAAGGGGCTCGAGCTTCGATCTATTGTTGACCCTGAAGTCACAGATGCCTGGGGGGATGCGACGCGCATAGGACAGATACTCCTCAACCTGCTCACCAACGCCGTGAAGTTCACCGAGCAGGGATCTGTCACCGCCAGAATCACGCGGATTGGAGATCAGGTTCGATTCAGCATCCAAGACACAGGCATAGGCATCCCATCTGACCAACTGGACACGATATTCGAAGAGTTCCATCAAGTGGATGGCTCGCCTCACCGGAAGTATGGTGGCACTGGGCTCGGCCTTGCGATCTCTCAGCGCATCGCTCTTCTTCACGGAACGAGAGTCGCCGTCAGTAGTACCGTCAATCAAGGAAGCACATTTTCCTTCACGTTGCCAGCGCTGGCGCCCGAGCAGCGAGTAGCTCCAGGAGCGCCCTCGATGCTGTCACCGTGACTGCACCCGTCTTGACGACACATACGGCTCTTGTGGGTCCGCTCGCCTTCTCCTTCTTGTTACACTCGTTGAAGACAACGCTTGCGCGGCAACCGGCATGAACGAAAAGAGGCACCGGCGATCAGCGCCACGAGCAATCATCCACCACTGTCTACTCACGGCGAGCTGCCACATTCCACACACCTGACCGGCTCCCGGACATCCGTAGCGCTGACAGTCATCGCGCCGAGCAGAAACGAGGAGGAGAGTGTTGGCCTCCTGGCTGCCGCAGTACGGCGCGCTCTGCCAGATGGAGACTACGAGCTCCTGTTCGTCGACGATAGCGACGATACGACACCGATAGTCCTCGAAAATCTCTCACAGCAGCCAGAGCTTCACGTCCGCTTCGTCCACCGGACCAGGGGACCGTCACGGTGGGGTGGCCTCAGCGGTGCTGTAGCGGATGGGCTCCAAAGCGCCCGTGGCGAGTATGTGTGTATCATCGACGCGGATCTGCAGCATCCTCCAGAGAAAATCCCGGAACTTCTGAACGCTGCCTGTGCCAGCGATGCAGACGTCGTCATGGCTTGTCGCTACATGCAAGGAGGCAGCAGCGAAGGTCTCGATGGCCCTGTCCGGCTGCTGTTCTCCCTCGGCTGCAAGTGGATCGCCAAGCTGCTCTTTCCGAGACGTCTGTGGGGCGTGCGCGACCCGCTGTCGGGATTTCTCCTGGTGCGCCGGCATATTACTGAAAGCGCCAAGCTGCGGCCAATTGGGTTCAAGATCTCACTCGAGCTTCTAATTCGGTGCCCAAGGTCGGGACTCGTCGAAGTGCCATATCGCTTTCGGCGGCGTGCGCGGGGCTCCAGCAAGGCAGACTTCCGAGTTGGAACACTGTTCTTGAAGCATCTCTGGCGTCTACGCTTTTCCTAGCCCTTTCACCCGCGCTATGGTCGGCGTTTGCTACCATTCGAGGAAATACAATCGCAGGTGCTTGATTGATCCATCCCGGCGTGCACCCGTGGTATGTCCGCCACGACACCTGAGGGAAGCGTTCACGGTAGCTCTCACAGGAGGAGGGATTCGATGCTCGCGGTAGTCATGGCTGGTGGCGAAGGCTCGCGTCTACGCCCCCTAACACTCAACCGGCCGAAACCAATGGTACCCATCCTCAATATTCCGGTCATGGAACACATCATCAACTTGCTGAAGCGCCATAACATCACGGATATCGTGGTGACGGTGCACTATCTCGCCAGTGTCATCGAAGACTACTTTGGGGATGGTAGTGACTTTGGTGTGCGTATCCGCTACGCGCTTGAGGAAGTCCCGCTCGGAACTGCAGGTAGTGTCAAGAATGCTCAGCACATGTTGACGGAGCCGTTCCTCATCATCAGCGGAGATGCTTTGACCGACATCGATCTCACCGCAGCCCTTGCCTATCATGAGTCCCGTCGGGCCAAAGCCACCCTGGTTCTCGTTCGCGTGGAGAACCCCCTCGAGTATGGCGTCGTCATTCCCGACGAAGATGGACGCGTTCAGCGCTTCCTGGAGAAGCCGAGCTGGGGAGAGGTTTTCAGTGACACCGTCAACACGGGGATCTACGTGCTCGATCCTTCAGTGCTGGACCTCATCCCCGTGGGAGTGCCTTTCGACTTCAGTAGCGAAGTCTTTCCACGACTTCTGGCAAACGGCGATCCCATGTTCGGGTACGTTGCCGAAGGCTACTGGTGCGACGTAGGGAGTCTCCCCGATTACCTGCGAGCCAGCTTCGACCTTGCGGAAGGGAGAGTCGACCTACCACTGCCCGCCGCACGGGTCGCCAACGGTATTATGGCAGGCCGAGGGGCCACTATCGAGTCAGATGTTCGCTCTTTTGGCGTCGTATACCTTGGCGATGGCTGTGTCATCCGATCCGGGGCGGTGCTCCACGGACCGTCCGTCATCGGGGAGAACACCATCGTCGAAAGTGGCGCGACGATCGACCGCAGCGTCATTTGGGGCAACTGCCTGATATCGAACTACGCTTCGGTGAGTGGGGCGATCATCGCCAAGCAGTGCTCGATCCGGCGGGGCGCGATCATCGCCCAAGGAGCCGTCATTGGCGATGGCTGCACGATTGGTGAACAAGCGGTCGTCCACAGCAACGTCAAGATCTGGCCAGATAAAGAGGTCGAAGAACAGGCAACGGTTTCGAGCAGCCTCATCTGGGGCGGGCGTGTGCGTCGCTCGCTCTTCGCAGGTCACGCTACGATAAGTGGTCTCGCCAACGTTGAGCTGACTCCTGAGCTGGCTGCAAAGGTTGGCGCCGCGTACGGCTCCACGCTGTCCGTAGGCAGTGCCGTCCTCGTCAACCGCGGTTACTCCAAGGCCGCCCGCATGATCAAGCGTGGCCTCGTATCCGGGCTTCCTTCAGCAGGCATCGACGTGATCGACACGTCTACCGTCCCAGTTCCGGTCGCGCGCTTCGAGACGCGCCTCGGTCCGGCGAAGGGCGGCATTCACGTCCGTATGTCTCCATTCGACGCTCGCGTGGTGGATATCAAGCTCTTCGATGCCAATGGAGCTGACGTGAGCAAGAATACGGAACGCAAGATTGCCAACGTCTACCTGCGCGAGGATGTACGCCGCGTTCCTGCCGATACCATCGGTGCGATCATCGCTGGCACCGAGCCGATGCAGAGAGCTGAGCAGCGCTACCGTGAGTCGTACCTCCATCGCACAGATCGTGAGATCATAGAGCGCAGCCAGCCCACCATCGTGGTCGACTTTGCCAATGGCCTGTTCGCGCCGCTGGGCCAACGCCTCTTGCGTGAGCTGGGCATCAACCTCATCGATCTCAGGTCTGTGGCTGGGGAATCTGAACCACGCCTTGAAGAGAAGGTGACTGGGAGCCTACGCACACTGGGAGCCGTCACACGGGCTGTCGGAGCTCGCTTCGGGGTGCTGTTCAACTATAGTGGCACCCGCATCACCATCGTCGATGAGCGCGGAGGAGTCCTGCCTTCCTGGCATGCGCTGGCCGCCATGATGCTCCTCGCGTGGAAGACATCGAGTTCAGCAGTGCCAGTTGGGGTGCCACTCACCGCGCCCCGGCTCATTGAGGCACTGTCGCACGTCGACGGCCATCGTATCCAGACGCTGGCTCCCGACCCAGTGGTCATTAGCGGTGCCACCATGCGTCAGGACCTCACCCTCATTGGCGATGGAGCTGGAGGTTTTGCCTTTCCCGAGCTCCCATCCGGGTTCGATGGCCTCTTCGCGGCAACACACTTGCTCGAGCTGCTGCTCAAGGCGGACATGCCCCTCTCCAAGATCGTCGAACAGGTGCCTCCTTACCACATCTTCAGCGTCGACGCCTACTGCCCGTGGGAGCGCAAGGGCAAGGTCATGCGACGCTTACACGAAACAGCTCAGGAGTCAGGTGGCCGCTCGCTACAGGGAGTGCGACTCGCATCTGGGGAGGACACGATCGTCATCGTTCCTGACGCTGACAAGCCGATATTCCACGTCCAAGCCGAAGCACAAAGTCCGCAGCACGCCGCTGTACTGGCCGAGCGCTACGCCGATCTCATTCGTTCCTTTAGAGAGGGATAGATGGTGGAGACAACTCCTCGACGGCGCGTTCTCGTCACGGGAGCCGCTGGTTACGTTGCCCAAATCAACCTGCCGGCTCTCCGTGACCGCTACGACGTGACCCTGATCGACGTACGAGACACCACGAGCGATGGTAACCTCGTCGAGGGCTTGCAGCACTATGATCTTCTCGCCGGCATGCGCGAGGGCTACCGGCCCACTCAAGAGCTCCGCGACTTGATGCGCGACGTCGACACGATTTTCCACTGTGGGTACGTGCTCTCCGATCACTGGGCTCCCGATGGCTATGAGCAGGAGCGAAAGAACGTGGACATGGCAGCACTCCTGTTCCGTCTAGCCTCGGAGGAAGGAGTACGGCGAATCGTGTGTTGCAGCTCCAATCACGCTGCCGACTGGTACGAGAAACTCCTACGTACGAATCACCTAGAGCACCTCGGACCGGAGGATCCTCCCTATTCCGACAACTGGTACGGGTGGGCGAAAATAGCCATCGAACAGCTCGGTTTTGTCTATGCCAGTGGCATCACTGGCCGGCCAGTA
>JAMCRV010000080.1 GCA_023381555.1 Chloroflexota bacterium
ACGAGCGGGAGCAGACGCTCAACCAGTTGCTGGTGGAGATGGACGGTTTTGACTCGCGCCAGGCTGTCATCGTACTGGCGGCCACAAACCGAGCCGACGTCCTCGATCCGGCGCTGTTGCGGCCGGGACGCTTCGACCGTCGAGTCATTGTGCAGCCGCCAGATCGGGCTGGCCGCGCTGCCATCCTTCGTGTGCATACGCGCGGCGTGCCGCTCGCACCGGATCTCAACCTCGATGAAGTGGCGGCTGAGACGCCTGGTTTGGTTGGCGCAGACCTTCGGAATCTCATCAACGAGGCAGCGCTCCTAGCTGCCCGGAAGGGACGCAATGCGGTCACTTACGAGGACTTCGCCCAGTCACTGGAGAAGATCGCCCTGGGGGCAGAGCGCCGCATCTCGCTCTCTCCAGAAGATCGTGAGCGGATCGCCTATCACGAGGCAGGGCACGCTCTTGTGGGCCTGTTGCAGCCCGAAGGAGATCCTGTTCGGAGGGTGACCGTCGTCCCGCGTGGGCAGGCCCTTGGGGTCACGCTCTCTGTTCCTGATGCCGATCGCTACAACCTCACTGAGGGATATCTCCGAGCGCGAATCACGAATGCACTGGGTGGCCGTGCCGCAGAACAGGTCGTGTACAGCAATGTCACCACTGGCGCAGAGAATGACCTGAAACAGGTCACGGGTCTCGCACGAGCGATGGTGACCCGCTGGGGCATGAGCGCTGAAGTTGGACTTCTCCAGGTCGAGGGGGTGGAGGACGGTCACTTCCTCGAAGGTGGTATGCCTATGATGGCTGCCCAGCGTCCTTTCAGCGAGGAGACGGTGCGTGCGGTGGATCACGCAACGCAGCGCATCATCAATGAATGCTACAGCCACGCGGTCGATCTGCTGGCCCGCGAGCGACATCGACTCGACAGCCTCGCACGTGCACTCCTCAAAGAGGAGTCACTCGGAGAGGATGAGATCCTCGAGGTGACTGGTTTGCAGAACGACCCACGGACTCCGGAGTATGCTGCAGCCACGGCTGTGCACGTCCAGTAGCTGAGCGCAAGGGAGGAGTGAACAGTCGCCCCTTCCTCCACCTCGACAGTGGTGCTCTCAGCGGGTAGGCAAAGCGTCGATCCCCGCGTGCAGCCTGTGCAGCGCTCGCCCCCAGCCGATGGCTTCACAGAAGGCGAACAAGGGTGGAGATGCGCTGCTCCCGGTGATGGCGACGCGCAGCCCCATGAAGAGGTCACCGGCCTTCCATCCGAGCTTGGCCGCCAGAGTGCGGATGCGCTCTTCGAACTGGCCAGCGTCGGGGGTGGTGAGTTGTTCCAGAGCAGCGGTGGCAAGCTCGAGCCCTTGGCGGAGCTCCGGCAAAGGGACGCGTTTGATCGCCGTGGCGAACGGGAGGGCCGTGGGATCGGGGTCTCGAACGAACGGTTCTAGTGCAGTGCTGACTTCACTCAACATGCGTAAGCGCTCTTGCACGAGGGGAAGGATGCGCTCCAGGTAGGAGCGTTCGATAGTAGTGGTCTCGAGAAATGGCTGGACACGCTCCGCGAGCTCCGCGACGCTGAGCTGGCGGATATACACCCCGTTCATCCACTCGAGCTTCTTGGTGTCGAAGATCGGACCACTCTTGACGATGCGCTCAAGCGTGAGGAGATGGCGAAACTCAGTGAAGGAGAATATCTCCTTGCCTTCAGGGTGAGACCACCCCAGGAGAGCGAGGAAGTTCACAATGGCCTCAGGAAGGAACCCCTGATTCCGATACCACGTGACTGAGGTGTTGTTCTTTCGTTTCGACATCTTCGAGCGGTCGGCATTGCGCAGCACAGGCAGGTGGGCAAAGACGGGCAACTGCCAGCCGAAGGCCTGATACAAGAGCACATAGTAGGGAACACTCGATAGCCATTCCTCGGCACGGATGACGTGACTGATCTCCATTAGGTGGTCGTCGGCCGGGATGGCGAGATGCGAGGTCGGATAGCCATCAGATTTTAGAAGGATGTGATCAGTCAACGTGTGAGCATCGAACGTTACCGTGCCGCGTATCTTGTCATCGAACGTCACCGATCCTTCATGCGGGATGTGCAAGCGTACCGTGTGTGGGACGCCTCCGCGCAGGCGCTCTTGTACCTCCTCGGAACTCAGACGAATGCAGACACGGTCATAGTGTGAAGGCTCATGCCGGGCCTCTTGCCCTGCCCGCAGTTGGGCGAGACGTTCCGGGGTACAAAAGCAGTAATAGCCATGCCCACTCGTCACCAGTTGTTCCGCAAGCTGATGGTAGAGCGGCAAGCGTTCACTCTGAGTGTAGGGTGCAAACGGTCCTCCGGTCAGGGGCCCCTCATCCGGCTCCAGATGTAGCCACGTGAGCGCATCGTGCAGCATCTGAACGGCCCCAGGAACGTAGCGTGTTCGGTCCGTGTCTTCGATGCGGAGAATGAACTGGCCGTTGTGCTCTTCGGCAAAGGCCTTACAGAAGAGCGCAGCATACATGTTGCCGATGTGTGGCTCGCCCGTGGGGCTAGGCGCAATGCGCGTGCGAACCCTGCGAGCAGTCATGTTCTCATACCTTCCGTGGCGCTGTCCCTCGGCGCTCGCTCTCCCACGCCGCCAACACCGCAGCGGCCTCGTCCGCCCAGAGGCTAGCCGACGCTTGATCGTGTGACTCGATCACCAAGCGCCACCGTTGCAGGTCCTCCTGTAAGCGGTCGAGCCAGGATACCAGCGCAGGGCCACTCGTCAGGGTGATCTCTTCGAGTTCACGTGCTTGCTGCTGGAGTCCGCGCAGCGCCTGCTCATAGGCAGGGCCGCTGGAGCGCGCGATCTCGTGCCAGGCTTCACTGGAGCGTGCCAGCCGTGCTAAGGAAGCGGCTATTACAAGCGGGACGCCGACGGAAGCGGCGAACCACGAATCGTGCTCCCCTGGTTCCACGAAGTACGGTCGGGCTCCGGTGGCCTCGATGAGGGCACTCACTCGTGCCACCTTCTCTTCACCGGTATTCGGAGTTGGTGCGAGGCACCACAACCGATCTTTGAACAGATGAGCCGCGGCAGCTTCCATCCCAGGCGGAGTGGAGACGAGCGGATGGGTGCCTACGAAGCCGCTGCGCGGGGGGATGTGGCGGGTGGCGCTCCGCAGGATCTCGCCCTTCGTCGACGCTACGTCCATCACCACGGTGTCTGGGCGCAGACCGGAGCCGTACTCCTGGAGCAGTTGGAGAACGGTCGGACCATGCACTGCGAGCACGATGATGTCCGCGTCACTCAACAGGTCCGGGATGTCACTGGTTCCTTCGCGGATCGCGCCACGACGCTTAGCTGCATTCTGCGTCCGTGCACTCTCGTCGTAACCCGTGACGTCATCCCAGTCGCGTTGTGCACGCAGCGCTAGACCGAGTGAGGCGCCGATCGCACCAAGCCCGATGATTCCGGTGCGCACCGCCTACTCCCCTATCGCCGAGCCATTGGGCAAGGAAAATCGATAGCCGAAGCCCCGTACGGTATTGATGTACTGGGATGGGCCGTGAACATCTTCAAGCTTCTTCCGTAGGCGGCGGATGTGTACATCAACGGTGCGCGTCTGTCCGAGAAACTCGTGATCCCACACGTCTTGCATGAGTTGATCGCGTGTAAACAGTCTGTTTGGCTCGCTTGCGAGCTTTGCCAGCAGCCGGAACTCGATGGGAGTGAGGTCGAGAGACTCTCCGTTGACTTCGACATCGTGCCGGCTGAGATCAATGATGATTCCAGGAAAAATCAGACGGTCAGCTGAATCTTCCTGGTGCGGGAGATCCGCCTTGACACTGCGCGCGCGCCGCAGGAGGGCGCGGACCCGCGCCGCGAGCTCGTCGAGGTCGAACGGCTTGCCTATATAGTCGTCCGCGCCAATGCGCAGACCGATAGCCTTGTCCGACGGCTGCTCCTTAGCTGACAAGAAGATGATGGGCACGTCGGACTCTTCTCGGATAGCCAAGCAGATATTGATGCCATCCATACCAGGCATCAGCACGTCGAGGAGGACCAAGTCCGGCTGATACTGATGAAACGCATCGAGCGCCTGGCGTCCATCAGCACAATCATAGACGACATACCCTTCTAACTCGAGGGCACGCCGCACGATTTCGCGTACGTCGTGATCGTCGTCGACGATGAGAACACGCTCTTGCCCAGTCATCTTGCTCCACCGGTCAGCCCGTTAGAATGTGACAACATCGCTCGTGTGGACCTTGATATCTTGTGATTCGACTGTACTGCACGGTCGTGTTGCCGAAATCTTTCCACATCGTAACATCAACAGCGTTTGATGAGGAGATGACATGCTCATTCATGGATGGGTGCTACTTGCGCTGCTCTTCTGTGTCGTTCTGACGCTCTTGGCCTTGCTCCGAGGTGTTTCCCGCTTGTTGGTGAGCAATGGCTCGGCCGGGCGTATGGAGGGCCTCCTGCTCTTGATCGCTGGGATCGTTGGCCTGGTCGGCATTGTGCTCGATAGGCATAGCTTCCGCTGACGTACTCAGTTGACAATGAATCGCAACGCCTACGGGATGATCCACTATTGCTCTCGTGTAAGGAAGGGCTTTGAATGCTCCGTCTTGAAGGAATTCTCCCACCGATTCCAACACCGTTTACTAACGATGGCGATCTCGACTTCGCGGCACTGCGAGAGAATATGAGCTGGTGGGTTACCACCGGGTTGAGCGGCGTAGTGGTGCTGGGCTCCAATGGCGAGTATGTGGCCCTGAGAGAACGCGAAAAGCTCGAAGTCATCCGGCGCACGCGGGAGCTCGTGCCCGCAGAGCTGTGTCTCATCGCTGGAACCGGCGCCGAGTCGACTCGAGAGACGATTGAGCTGAGCCAAGCTGCAGCCGGGCTTGGCGCTGATGCTGTGATTGTGGTGACGCCGCACTACTACCGCTCCCGTATGGACGCGGCGTCTCTGATCGCTCATTACCGGACTGTCGCTGATGCCTGCAGTGTTCCCGTGCTGCTCTACAACGTCCCAGCGAATACCGGCGTCGATATGACTCCGGACACGGTGCTGGCATTGTCTGAGCACCCGAACATCGTTGGAGTTAAAGACAGCTCCGGTAACATTCCGTCACTCACGGAAGTTCTCCGGCGCAAGCCTGAGAACTTCGCGGTGTTTGCGGGATCGGCTAGCTTCCTGCTGCCTGCCCTCGCACTTGGTGCTGTTGGTGGCATTGTGGCTCTGGCCAATGTGGTGCCGGTGGAGACGGTCGCTCTCTATGGAGCATTCCAGCGGGGGGATCTCGCGACGGCGCGAGCCCTTCAGCTGCGCTTGCTCCCGGTGAATGCCGCCATCACTGCGCGGTGGGGCGTCCCGGCGTTGAAGGCTGCCATGACGTTCCTCGGACATCCTGGAACGACTCCGCGACTTCCGCTGCTGCCCCTCGGTGATCCGGAACGGCAGCAGCTCAAGCAGATCCTAACCACGGCCGGCTTGCTCGATGCAGTACGTGCCTGAACGCGTCGCTCCGGGGCGTAACTCAGTGCCACTTGACGAGCTGCGCAACCCGGTGCGTTGCTAGTCCGAGGAACAGCGCCGTCCCTAGAGTAGAGATGCCCAGGAAGATGAGCCAGGGTGCGGGCAAGGTCACGATCGTGTTGCCAAGAACAAGAATAGGAAGACTCACAGTCCACAGGTTACCGCCCGATTGGAATTGGCTCATCGTCACACCTGCCACAATCCAGGGATTCGTAGAGACAACCACTTCACCGATCAAGACGATCGGACGGATCGTGAGAAGATGAACAGACGAGCGAAGCGTGGCCACGAGCGGTGCACTGACAACCGGGATGGCTGGTAGTCCCAGCGTGAGAAGTCCGACGACCGTGTAGGAGGCCGCAGTCGCTGGTCGGGTTGCCCGGAAGAGTGTAGAGATCCAGAGACTGATACTGGCAAACAGCGCTAAGGTCCCGGCGAGAAGGATCACCGCCAGCAGGAGCTCACGCAAGCCGATGCCTCCGAGTAGAAAGGCAAAGCTGGCGATTGGGAGCATCGCAACGAGCACCAGGGCGAGATAGCCGGTGCTAGCGACGAATTTGCCAGCGACGAGGCTCCACGGTGACTGCGGAGAGATGAGTAGCAGGTCGAGCGTATGGCGCTCACGTTCCCCAGCGAATGCACCGGCCGCTTGCGCTGGAATGATCAGGCAAACGAGCGCCATCTCGATACCGATGATCAGTGGAAAGAGGAAGCCGCCGGCTCCGATCGTGTTGGTAGATGCGCTTGCGATTTGATTCACGGTGGCGTAGATGAGTGAGAAGAGCCCCCCTGTGCCGAGGAGAGAGAAGGTCAGAAGTGCATTGCGCCGGCGGCTTCGCAGGCCGCCGCGGAGTTCACGCACCACGATGGGGTTGAGGTGGTCGAGGTGACTGCTCATCGATCCTCCGGACACGTCACCTGAAGGAAAATGCGTTCAAGTCCCAAGGATTCCTCACGAAACGATACGAGCGGCAAGCCTGTGTTGACGAGGCGCACCAGCAGGTTGTTGATCTCGACGTCAGTGAGGTTCACCCGGCAGCGCACAATGGTGCGAAGGCTGGTCATCTTCACTTCGATGTTCAGCAGCTCTGGGAAGAGCGACAGCTGCTGGGTGAGTTCTGCTGTCTGGTTCAAGAGCTCGATGACGAGCCCGCGAGCGCCCTGAGCCTGCTGCAGGACGTCGTCGAGTGAGCCTTCCACTGCGAGGCGCCCCTGATCGATAATCGCGACGTGGGTGCATACCTCGGCAATGTCGGCCAG
>JAMCRV010000124.1 GCA_023381555.1 Chloroflexota bacterium
CTCGCAAGGAGAATGGGCAGCACGTTCTTGACAATCGTCCCTTCGATCCGTCGGTCGAGGAGTACCAGGTCATTGCTCCAATTGCTGGAGGGCAAGTTTCGTTCTCTGCTTAGTGCTGTCCGAGCGACCTTTCCCCAGGAACCGCCCTCTGTAGCGGCTGTTGGTACCGCTATCGAGTTTCCTTGGCGATACCGATGGCATCAACTGCCGAGGAGAAGCGCCGGGCCTGGGATGTCACCAGCGGAGCGAGCACAGGCTAAGGCTCGCGCTGCCGCAGTAGCTGAGGCAACGCTCGGATCCGAGCTATGGAGTCTTGCCCTGTATCAGGGCTATCTCGACGTTCCATCCCGCATCTTCAAAGGCGTCACCTATCGCTTGCGTATGGGGCGCCGCATCGAAGTGAGGACTGATCCTGGGGTAGTAGCACCTTGGCCACTCCAGTACCTTTGCATCAACCCAGTCTACCCACTACCAGAAGAAGAGTTCTTTGCGCAGATCTATCTCTACGTACGCGATCGTGAAGACATCGTGATTCGCGTGGCTGCCCCACAGCCGTGGGATCAGGACCTGGGGCGCACTTTCTAGACTAGAGTGTGCTCACTCGTAGTTCCGTGCCTACCACCGATCGCGCCAGCGGGGATTCGCCGTCTCGATAGCCGCTCGGGCCCACGTGAAATAGTCGAGTAGCATATAGAAGGCGATAAGAGGCCACTTATCCAGTGTCAACACGTCCTTAGCTTCGCGCGGAGCACGTGCAATGTAGTCCAAGCGCCGCTTGAAGCCATAGCCAAAGAGGATCAACCAGATGAGATGCCGCACCCTTTTTGCTGGGCCAGGCAGCACCAGCACCCAGAAGCCAAGGCCAGTAGCCATTGCAATGAGCCCTTGACGCTCCAGCTGCGCGTCATTGAACCGCCTTCCATGAAGCACCAGATTCCTCAGCCAGCGAGAGCGCTGCCGGCTGTAATCGCGCGCTGTGGTAGCAAGAGCTACTGACATAGGATGACCGCGGACGTAACGGATCCGAGCGCCAGTCCGGCGAAGCTGGTACGCCAGGGACAGATCTGTCCCGGTTCGCGCTTCCCAGCCGAAGCCCCCCGCGCGTTCGGCAGCCTCGCGAGTGAGAGCCACATTGCTGCCAAGCAACCCGGTGCAGTCGTCAGGGATCTGAGCATTACCAGCCTCCTCTATTGCCCATTGATAGGCAATGATGGGGAGAAGACGCAGCTCCGGCCACGGCGCCCGAGGGCCCGTGGCAGCCTCAACCTCGCCTTGCAGAATGGGGGAGAGCGTGGCTTGGAACGACTCGTCCGTGAGGCGGGCATCTGCATCGGTGAGGAACAAGACCGTGCCATGGCTCGCCGCGAGACATTTGGCGAGGGCGTGCTGCTTGCCTTCCCCCGACTTCTGTTCTAGAACAACGACATCGGTGGCAGCAAACCGCAGCGCCTCTTCGTACGACCGGTCGTGCCCACCTGCGCAGAGCACGAGCTCTTTCGACGCATACCGCAAGGCTCGGAAAGCAGCCACCGCAGCCGGGATGTGTTCTCTCTCGCACCAGATGGGCAGTAAGACGCTTACCAGCGGCTGCCCCGTCACAGCTTGCCCCTTTCTCCAGGTATTTGCCTGCTCGTCAGCTGAAGCTCACCTGATTCCGGCATGTAGCCAGAAGCGTAATTGTGGCACACGGAAGGCGGCCGCAGTGGACGCTCAGGCGTGGACTCACTACACTGAGCCGGAGTGCACGTGGACTTCGGGATACTAACTGACGGTGCGCCACGGTAAGTCAACGCGTAGGACCACGGCTAGTCCCGCGGTCGTTCTTGGTGGAGGAGTGAGCGGTGCGCAAGAAGATATCGATCATCGGTGCCGGCCAAGTAGGGGCCACAACCGGCTTACTACTGTCTCAGCGAGACGCCTACGATGTCGCGTTCGTCGAGATTGTCGACGGATTAGGCGCTGGCAAGGGGCTCGACATGCTCGAGGCTGGGCCAATCCTCGGCTACGACACGTACGTCGAGGGAACTACCGACCCAGCAGTCATCGAGGGCTCTGATCTGGTGATCATCACGTCGGGTATGCCACGTAAGCCCGGCATGAGTCGGACCGACTTGCTCAACGCTAACGCTGATATCGTGCGTCAGAATGCAACGATTGTGGTGAAATACGCACCACAATCTATCGTGATTATGTTGAATAATCCTCTCGACCCCATGACGCAGATCTTCTACCGCGAGTCCGGGTTTGCAAAGCAGCGGGTGATCGGGCAAGCAGGTGTGCTTGACTCCGCTCGCTTTCGCACCTTCATCGCGCAGGAGCTACAAGTGTCTGTAGAGGACGTAACAGCGTTCGTCCTCGCTGGCCACGGCGATGAAATGGTGCCGCTGCCGCGGTATTCCACGGTTGCTGGCATCCCCATCACCGAGCTCTTGCCCCCGGAACGTATCGATGCGCTCGTCCGGCGCACTGCTGGCGGTGGCGGCGAAATTGTTGCGCTGCTGAAGACCGGCTCCGCGTTCTACGCTCCGGCTGCTGCCCTGGCAGAGATGGCGGACAGTATTCTGATGGACAAGAAGCGTATATTGCCCTGCTCTGCGTATCTCGAAGGCGAATACGGCATCAAAGGGATCTTCTTCGGTGTGCCGTGCAAGCTCGGTGCTGCGGGAGTCGAGCAGATCATTCAGATCAAGCTCACGGAGGCTGAGCAGTCTGCTTTAGAACGCTCCGCTAGTGCTGTGCGAGCAATGGTAGGCGAGCTGGGCGCCAGCTAACAATGGAAAATGCCGACCAGGCGGTGCTGGCAGCGACTTCGGTTTCTTGGCCGCCAGCGCCGCCAGCAGACCTCCGCTGTCAAGCGACCCTTCACACGGATACCGTCTTCGAACCACCAGCCTTCCAGTCTCTAGAGGAGTGGGAGCATCGCAAAGTCGTGCTCCGCCAGCAGGTCCTGATCGCATCTGGGCTATGGCCAGTTCCGGAGCGTCCGCCTGTCAGCGCTAGCTTTGGGCGAGTGCACGTATTCGACGGCTATTCGCTGCAGAGTGTCGCTTTCGAGACACGAGCGGGACTCTGGGTTACCGGGAATCTCTACCGACCAGTGGCGGGAAGGGGCCTGCGCCCAGCCATCCTCAATCCTCACGGGCACTGGCCAGATGGCCGTCTGGAGCAGAGCGACCGCTGCAACGCCCCAGCCCGCTGCATCCAGTTCGCTCGCCACGGTTACATTGCCTTCGCCTGGGACATGATTGGCTACGGCGACAATCTCGGTCTGCCTCACCGCATTGGAGGCGGAGGGGATTGGCTCTGGGGCTTTCACACTTTCGGACTCCAACTCTGGAATGGGCTCCGCACTCTCGACTTCATCGCTGGACTCCCTGATGTCGATCCTCAGCGCATTGGTTGTGTTGGCGAATCTGGCGGGGCCACCCAGACACTCTTTCTCTCCGCGATCGATGAGCGTATCGGCTATGTGGCGCCAGTCGTGATGGTGTCGAGTCATTTCCAGGGCGGTTGTGTCTGTGAGAACGCTCCGGGCCTCCGGATCGGCACGCAGAACCTCGAAATCGCCATGATGTCTGCACCGCGGCCGATGCTCGTGGTGAGCGCCACCGGTGACTGGACGGCCAACACGCCAAGAGTCGAGCTTCCTGCCCTACAAACCCTCTACGGCCTCTATGGTGCTGCGGATCGTGTCCACCACCATCAGGTCGACGCTCCCCATAACTTCAACCAGGAGAGTCGAGAAGCAGTGTACACCTTCTTCTCTCACTACTTCCGGGGAACAGCCGCTGGTCAGTGGGTGCGCGAAGAGGTCCTGGACGTACCATCTGGGGAACAACTCACGGTGTTCCCCAGCCGCCGTCCGCCGGTTGTTGGCGCCGACACCCTGCTGCGCGAGACCCACAAGAAGCACTGGCGTGAAGTGGTGGCACAGCATTGGCCGCGTTCCACCGCCGAGCTCCTAGACTTCTCCGACATAGTGCAGCCCGCTCTGCGTCTTGCTCTAGGTCAGCCACCTACGGAGTGGTCCCAGCTACATATCGTAAGCCGAGGAGATGTGGATTTTGCTCAGAGGCGCGGCACGAAGCTGATGCTTCATCACAGCGATGGATCTGCTGTGCCTGCACTCTACGTCGTACCCACCCCCACATCGGTTGGACCCAATGAAGCCCCTGTTGTACTGCTCTCCGAAGCCGGTAAGTCCGCATTCTTCACCAGCCGCGACGGCATTCCCGCGCTTGGCCCTCTGGTAGCCCGGCTGCTAGCACGAGGTCACGCCGTGATGCTCCCCGACCTCTTCTTGACTGGAGAGTTCGAGAGAGCATTTGCTCGACTAGGGCGCGGGAACCCTTCACCTCACTTGCTCGCTTTCAATCCGAGCGACGATGCTCTCCGTGTACGTGACATTCTCCTATGTGCCGCTGCGACATCGAAGCTTACTGGTTCTCTCACACCACGACTGGTTGCTACCGGCTGGTCGACCCCGTGGGCGATCGCCGCGCTGCCACTCCTGGGCGAGCACAGCTCGCTCGACGCAGCGTGGCCGGTCGATGGAGCCATCAGTGAGAAACAGATGCTCGAACACTGTGCGCTACCCGACATTCTCCGCATTGGAGGCATAGAGACCTTACTGGCGCTGGCGGCGCCACGGCGTGTGCGCCTCTATGGAAAAGTGCCAGCCCCACTTCTCGAGCGAGTGCGCGCTGTGTACGCGCTCCACGAGCAACCCCAAGCGTGTACAGCGATCCCAGGTGCCCTCAGTCCAGATGCGCCGGAACAGGCGGGAGAGCTGGTGTGAGTGATCTCACAGTGCACGTGACAGCTGCGACCGAGCAACAGATCAGTGGCAATCCTCCCGGCACGGAAGCGATTACTATCCCACCTGTGGTACGCCGGCAGCATCTGATGGGTCTTCGGCGGGGTGATGCAATTCTCATTACAGGCTGCATCGCCGGATTCTTCACTCTTCTCGTACTGGTTCGAAACGGACGGATGAAGACAGTTGACCAGGCCCTTATGAGCGCATTACAAGTGCTGCGCTGGCGGCCCTTCGCACGAACGATGTGGCTGCTGTCCTGGCCGGGCTTCAGCCCGCAGAGCCGCATCATTCCGCCAGCCGTTGCTCTTGCACTCTGGCTGTCAGGGCGGAGAAGGGAGGGAGTGTTCACCTTTTCCGCTTGGGGGACCTCTTTTCTGTCACGCACCTTCAAGGTCTTGGTGCACCGGCCACGCCCTTTCTTCGAAGGCATCACCATTGTTCCTGCCAAGCTCGATGGCTCAAGCTTCCCGAGTGGACACGTTCTTGCCTACGTTGGCGTCTATGGATTCCTCGCCGGCCTGGCTCGCTCAGGACGGCTTCCCCAGCCCTTGTGCAGCGTCGGGAAACACCTCACTACGCTGCTCATCGTCGGTGTTGGTCCCAGCCGGGTCTACGAGGGTCATCACTGGCCCTCAGATGTCGCCGCGTCTTACCTGCTCGGCTTTGGCTACCTACGTCTCCTATGGCGCCTGTTTGAAAGATTAGAAGACCGCTCCTTACTCCGACCTAAGAAATGAGGCCGCGCTTCCGGAAGAGAGACTCGAGCTGAGTAAAGCTGATACCGTGCTGCTCAGCAATCCCGGATGCGTAGCTCACTCCCAGCCATCACCGCTGAGGGCACGAACGAGTGGGGGAAGATCAAGGTCCTCATCAGCTGAAGGCGAGACTGCACTCTCCCCAAGGCCTTTGCGCGGATGCTAAGGGGGCCAGAGCAGGCTCAATGGCTCATCATCACGAGTGAGTGCGCTTGCCACGTCTTGGGATCGTCTCCGGGCTTTTCCGTCTTGACTATTCCACGTACTCGAAGCACTCGAAGGTGGCGCAGTCGCCAATGCCCTCCGGTGCAGCTTGCAGCCGTCTTCATGGTGAATACTAGGCCGCTAGCCGCTACCATTGTATACATTGTGAGGCCCACTACCATAGTGAAGGGACTGGTCGTTGACAGGCCAGACATCGCCCACCAGCGACGGGGCAGTGGCTGCTCCTGAGCCTGTTCTGCCGGCGAAGCCTCAGCTTCGGTTCGTCCGCGCGCTCCTTCTTGCTGCCTCCTTCCTCACCAGTGTTCCGGTGCCAAGGGCAACCGTGGTAGATGATGCGACGCTTGCCGGTAGTATCCGGTTCTTCCCTCTCGTCGGTGCAGCAATTGGAACTGGAGCGGCACTGGTCGACCTGACACTCAGTCGTGTGCTCCCGCCCTCGATTGTTTCCGTGTTCGATATCGCTACCCTTGCATTGCTGTCTGGAGGGCTGCATCTCGATGCCCTGATGGACACTTGTGATGGGGTCTTCGGAGGCACCACTGTAGAACGCCGCCTCACCATTATGAAGGACAGCCGCATTGGAAGCTTCGGTGTCACTGGCGGTGTCCTGACCTTGCTCGTGCAATTCGCTGCCCTAGAGTTCTTGACAACACCAACTCGCTGGCTTGCACTCATAGCTGTCGGGGCTGCGTCACGCTGGAGCATGACGCTCGGCATCGCCGCATTTCCCAGTGCCCGGCCATCTGGACTCGGCGCCAGCTTTCGGCGTGTGGCCAAGCGTGAGCCAGTCGTGACGGGTACGGTGATGGCGCTTCTCCTCGTGTCGCTGCTCAACTGGCAGGGCTTGCTCCTGCTGCCGTTCGGGATCGTCGTTGTGCTGGCATCGGGCACATTTCTCGTCCGGCAGCTTGGCGGCCTCACTGGAGACAGCTACGGCACCATC
>JAMCRV010000009.1 GCA_023381555.1 Chloroflexota bacterium
AGCGCATGACCGGACAAATCGCCGACGCCGTCATGCTCGCTCTTAAGCCCCTAGGAGCAGCAGTGATTCTCGAAGCAGAGCATCTCTGCATGACCATCCGCGGCGTCAAGAAGCCAGGCAGCGTGACCGTCACAAGTGCGATGCGCGGCGTCTTCCGATCTTCCGCCGTGACACGCGAAGAGTTCTTGCAGAGTGTCTGGTCTTCCCGGCGCCCGTGACAAGGCACGAGCGCGACCTTCAGACCTGATTGGCTAGCGCGTCATGGAGCTCCGTGCGAAACCAGGCTGCCTGGGATGGCGCCTCTTCTACCATGACCTCGATGATCAACACTCTTTCTGACTTCTCGGCTGGGAGCCGCTTGGCGATCTCACCCGCCAGGTACTGCGCCAGCAACTCAGCTGTGGTGTTCGCCACGGGCAACAGCAGGACGTCAGCAGCCGGAAATTCGAAGTGATCCTGTCGGTAATCTACCCATACCTGGCCTTCTCTCCGTTCAACGCGAAGCTCAGGATGGTGCTCAGGGAGAAGAACCAGATGATCCAGCAGCCTGCACGCATCGCGCGCCGCGCGTTTTACATCTGAAAAGTCCAGCACGTAACCATCGTCGGTCAAATCACCTTCGACGACCACGCCACAATGGTAGTTATGGCCGTGCAGTGGCTCGCGTGTGCCTTTCATCGTGACGAAGTGCGCACTCGCAAACTCCAGATACTGCTTATCCACAACGATGCGATAGTGTTCTGTGGTCATGCATTCCTCTGCTTGGGAACTCTCGGGTACTCCCACTCCCACGTAATAGTACGAAATATCCCCGGCGCCGCGCAGCAGATATGCTCGGCGCCCGGCCTTCATCATAATGGCCCTCGCAGTCTCCATCTGAACTCCGCCGTCGATCAACGACCAGGGCAGCTCAGCGCTCCGCAGGAGATAGGGCAGTGACTCTCTCTTCTGCGCTGGGATGGAGTGTTGTCACCCCCAGGCGACGAGTGAGCGGAGCGATGCTCCCACCCTGCAGCACAATGGTGAGGAAGACTACTCCGGTCACCATCGTGATGAGCAGATCTCGATCTGCGAAGTCGGAGGGCAACCCGAGCGCCATCGCCAGTGACAACGCTCCTCGGAGGCCCGCCCAGAAGATGAGATGACGCCAGCGTAGCGGCAGCACCGTCCGCCGCAAGACTGCCAGAAGGCCCCCCAAGCCATACACCGACAGGGCCCGTCCAGCAATAGTCGCCAAGATGCCGGCCGCAAGTGGCCACACGTGTTTCTCGAAGCCTACAACGTTCAATGCTGAGCCGAGTAGGAGAAAAACCAAAGAGTTGATGTTGAAAGAGGCGTACTCCCACACGGTGTCCAGGGCTTCCTGTGTGCGCGGCCCCATTCCCACAGCGCGGCCGTACGTGCCGAAGACTAGACCTGCAGCAAGCGTCGCCATCACTCCGGAGAAGTGGAGAGGCCCAGCAAGAAGGTAGCTGCCATAGGCAAGGACAACTGAGATGGTCACTTCGACAAGATGATCATCGACGTGCACGACGAAGCGTGAAGCAAGGAATCCTAGAAGCCCTCCCAGTGCCAGCCCTCCTCCGACCGCCCAGATGAACAGGCCGCTAACTTGTAGAGCAAGCGGCATAGCACTCGTGCCTACGGCGAGTGCTACGGAGTAGGCAACCAGACCAACGCCATCGTTGAATAGACTCTCACCCTCGACCACGGTGGAGAGATGGCGCGAAACGCCAAGCCGGCGAAACACCGCGGTGACGGCAATCGGATCAGTCGGCGCCACCATCGCCCCGAAGACAATGGCGCTTCGCCACGGCAATCCGAGCAGAAGACGTACCGTGACCGCAACCACCGTCAGCGTGACAAACACACCAGGCACGGCGAGTAGGAGCACAGGCCCCCACAAGCGCTTCAACAGGTCAGCGTGCAGGTGCAGCGCTGCCTCAAAGAGCAGAGCAGGAAGAAAGACGACCAGGATGAGTTGCGGACTGAAGGGCACCACGCGAACGACCGAGCTGAAACCCACCCCTACACCCACAAGGAGCAAGGCGACAGTGTAGGGGATGGTGAAGCGGTAGGCGAGAATTCCAACAACGGAGGCAACGAGCAGCAAAATCAGAATAGCGCTGCTCGTTGAGAGCAGCAGGCCATTCAACACGCCTACCCGCCCCCCTCACGAGCGCCGCAAACACCCGCGAGGACGTGTCCTCTTGCTTGCGCCCGGCCCCATAGTCCCTATGCTAGCTGCGCGTCAACGTGTAGTCAAGCTCAGCTCCTGGCTGGCTGTTGTAGACCTCGGCGATGAAGTTCCCGTAGCCCTCAGTCCCACCTGGAAACGTCACCGTGACGACCGGCGAGTTGATCGTGGGTGGCAAGGCGACAGCGATGAGCACCTTCACGCCACCCTGCATCTGGTAGACGTTGAAACCTGCCAGGCCCGACACGACCAAGGCGCTCTGCTGGGCTGACAGCGTCAGGGTGATCGGGCTACCATTGGACGTCCCACTCACCGAGATATCCTGGAGCGTGCTGATCACACCGCCGGTCAGCCTGCCTGTCACCTTTTGTCCAGGTGCTGTAAGCGCAGTATTCAGAGCTTGGGGGGTTGGCGCTGCTGGAGCGGTCGATGGCAAGGGGGTCGGTGTCGGGAGCGGCATCAAGGTCGCTGGGACAATGGCCGGATTGGGGGTCGGTGTCGGCGTCGCTGCCGGAGCAAGATCAGCTCCCTGGATGCTAAGGGTATACGAGACACTCGACGCCTCAGCATAGTTGAAAACCTGAACGGTGTACTGATGGACGGAAGATGTGGAGATGAAGCTCCACGTGCGCACACCCGGACTAGCCAGACCGCTCTTACCAAAGAGCGTCCCATCATCACCGTAGACGTTGAAGCCCACCAGAGCATCGTACGGATGCCCTGTGGAATCGAGCGTCACGTTCGGCGAATAGGTTAGCGTCAACGTTACGGTGGCGCCATTATTCGGGCCAGTAAACACGTAGCTCTGGGCTTCCGGTGTGCTCGGATTCGGTGATGGCGGCAACGAGCCCGTCATTGAGTTGTCCGCAAACGTCGGAGCAGCGTGGAAGAGCAACACTCCGACCACTGCACCAGCGCCAACCATTTCGCGAAGCAATCGCCTAAGCCGCACCATCGCTCGTCCTTTCCGTCACGCTGGCATTGTAGCGAGGCTCTATCAAGAGACCATCAAAGCCACTGTCGACTGGCTCTTGATTGCACTGCATAAGGGATACTCACCATCATAATACGGCCTGAGTAGTTGCAGCGACGCTAGCGCTCATCTTGCGCGGGCAAGGACCGGTATTCAGTCCACGCTACAGTTGAGCGGCGGCCGGCCGTTCGGTGCACCTGGAAGGGGGAAACAGTGGTCGTCCTGGCTCAGCTACAGCGTGCGCTCATCTATCTACGCCCGTACTGGCATATCGCTCTGGGCAGCTTCTTGAGCCTCGTCATCGTCTCGACGGCGAACCTCATAAGTCCCCAGATCCTGCGCATCATCATCGATCGGGGTATCACTCGGAATGACACCCACACGCTGATCTGGGCCTGCATCGCGCTGATCGCTGTAGCGGTCATCCGCGGCATCTTTTCGTTTACTCAGGGATTCTGGGCCGAAAAGACCTCGCAGTCTGGCGCCTACGACATGCGCAACGACCTCTTCGAGAAGATTCAAACACTCAGCTTCTCCTACCTTGACCAAGCCCAGACGGGCCAGCTGATGACACGTATGACGAGCGACGTCGAACAGGTGCGCGTATTCATTGGCAATGGCGCCGTCCAACTCGTCAGCGCGGGGGTCATGCTGATCGGAAGCATCGTCATTCTCTTCGCTGCCAACTGGAAGCTTGCCATCATCTCCCTCCTCACTTTTCCCCTCATGGCGGTGACCATCGGTATTTTCGTTGTACGTATCCGCCCCCTCTTCGGTGAGGTACAGGCACAGCTCAGCTCCCTCAACACCGTGCTCCAGGAGAATCTCGCCGGTGTACGGATCGTGCAGTCCTTCGCCCGCGAGCCTCACGAGCGCGAGCGCTATGCGAAGCTCAACAGTGCGCTCCTTCAGACCAACCTGCAGGCGGTGCGCGCGCTCTCCAACAACTTTCCGGTGTTCTTCTTCTGGGCCAATCTCGGCACAGCAGCCGTCATCTGGTTCGGTGGCCATTTGGTTATCAGTCAGCAGCTGACGATTGGTGACCTTGTCGCATTCACGGCCTACCTCGCTCTGCTCATTCAACCCCTCTTCACCCTCGGCTTCTTAGGTTCGCAGCTATCGCGCTCAGCAGTCAGCGCTGGCCGTATCTTCGAAGTACTCGACGCCCATAATGAGGTGACGGACCGACCAGGTGCAATCACGCTCCCGGCTGTGGAAGGTCGGGTTGAGTTCGACGGCGTGACGTTCCGCTACGTCGGTGACGAGCGCCCTGTTCTCAGCCACGTGTCTTTCGTAGCCGGGCCTGGTGTCACCGTTGCGCTCGTCGGACAAACGGGTAGCGGCAAGAGCACGATCATTAACTTGATTCCACGCTTCTACGACGTCACGAGCGGCCGCGTGCTCATCGATGGACACGACGTTCGCGACGTCACGCTCGAGAGCCTGCGCAGCAACATCGGGCTCGTGCTGCAAGAAACCACGCTATTCAGTGGCAGCATCCGCGACAACATTGCCTACGGGCGACCAGACACACCCTTCGAGCAGATCGAAGCAGCTGCTCGTGCTGCCCAGGCACACGGCTTCATCACGTCCTTCCCCGAGGGCTACGACACGACGATCGGTGAGCGTGGCGTGGGGCTCTCAGGCGGCCAGCGCCAGCGTATCGCCATCGCTCGCGCCCTCCTGCTCGATCCCCGCATCCTCATCCTCGATGAGAGCACCTCGGCGGTAGATGCCGAGACGGAGTACCTCATCCGGAAGGCCATCGCCCAGGTCCTTCGCGGTCGCACCGCCTTCATCATCGCCCACCGCGTGAGCACTGTGCGGAACGCTGATCTCATCCTCCTGCTCGACGGTGGAACCATCGCCGCAAGCGGCACCCATGAGGATTTGCTCCGCGATAGCCCACTCTATGGTGAGATCATCGACTCTCAGTTTGGCCGGCAAACCGGCGGAGTGAAAGAGACACCACTCACTCCCCCGCTCGCTCCCACAACCACAGGTTGATCTGCAGATGTCACAGCATCCAAGAGCGCAGCAGAAAGAGTAGGTCCGTGCAGCAGCGTGCATTCATGAGCCTGCCAGCGGTC
Organism: Chloroflexota bacterium; assembly: GCA_023381555.1. Taxonomy (GTDB): domain Bacteria; phylum Chloroflexota; class UBA4733; order UBA4733; family UBA4733; genus JAMDCW01. Next base: position 5,261 of record JAMCRV010000009.1, read on the forward strand.
GCACAGCAGCCGGTGGCCACGCTCCCTGTGCTGCGCCGCCTGGCGGGCTATCTCAAGATCTATCGGTGGCAGCTCATCGCCGTGCTCGGCCTCGTCATCGCCGGCGCAGCGACCAACGCTGGCGGCCCGTATCTCATCGGCCGTGCCATAGACACAGCAATCAGGCTAGGTAATGGTCCCTTGCTTGACACTATCGCAGTCGCGCTCGTCTCCATCTACGCTGTGAGCGCACTCGCGACCCGCTTCCAGGTGGCACTGATGGGCTCAATCGGTCAGCGTATCCTTGCTCGGCTGCGCTCCGAGATCTTCGCCACTCTCCAGAGTCTCTCACTCCGCTACTTTGACCAACACCCCGCGGGCGACCTCATGTCGCGCCTATTGAACGACACCGACGTGCTCAACCAGTTGTTTGGCCAGGGCATCGTACAGGTGCTGGGTAGCCTCTTCGGCATCGTAGGTGCCGTCATCGCTATGCTCCTCCTTGACGTCCGGCTCGCCATCGTGAGCCTCCTCGTGGTGCCCCTGATGTTCTTCACCACAGCGCTGTTCTCTCAGATCTCCCGACGAGCCTTCCAGCGCACCCGGGAATCCATCGGCGATGTGTCGGCAGAGATTCAGGAAGAGATCGCCGGTGTTCGCGTCGCCCAAGCCTTCAACCGCACCACCCTCAATCGTCAGCGATTTGCAGTACGCAACGCCGCAAATCGGGATGCCAACGTTAGCGCTATCGCCATCACATCCGCACTCATGCCCACACTCGGCATCTTGAGCTCAGTGGCAATAGCAGTGGTCGCAGGCTTCGGCGGCTATCTCGCACTGCATCATCAGGCAACGGTCGGCACCGTCGTCGCCTTCATCACCTACGTACAGCAGTTCTTCTTCCCTATCCAGCAGCTCGCCAACTTCTTCACCACCATACAGGCCGCATTTGCTGCAGGAGATCGTATCTTCAGCCTCATCGACTCGACTCCCGATCTCACGGACCACCCCAATGCCATCACGATGCCACCTCTCCGCGGCGAAGTCGTCTTCGATCACGTCTCCTTTTCCTACGGCTCCCGCCGAGCGTCCGGGCTACCGGAGGCTGGTGGCGAGCCCGAGCCCGAGCTCGATGACATCATGTTGACAGCGAAGCCAGGGGAGACGACCGCGATCGTGGGCCCGACGGGAGCCGGAAAGACCACGCTCGTGAGCCTCATCGGCCGTCTCTACGACGTGACCAGCGGCGCCGTGCGGATCGATGGCGTCGACGTACGCGATGTCACGCGGGCAAGCCTCCGCCAGCAGATGGGGGTGGTGCTCCAGGACAGCTTTCTCTTCTCCGACACCATTGCGGGCAACA
>JAMCRV010000011.1 GCA_023381555.1 Chloroflexota bacterium
ATCTCGCACGATCTGACACAGCGTACCTCGTCGCCGAGCTCGATGGTCTGGTTGCCGGCTTCCTTTCCCTCGAATTCCGTGTGCGGCTGAATCGTAGTGCACCAGAAGCCTGGATTCCTGATCTCATTGTCACTGCCTCTGCACGTGGCCACGGATGCGGCAAGGCTCTCCTCCAAGCAGCCTTCACCCTCGCTCGTGAGCGAGAGTGCCGCCGGGTCACCCTCGAGTCTGGTTACAGCCGCACGATAGCCCACCACCTCTACACTAGCGCTGGGATGCAAAACGAAGGCTACTTCTTTGGTCGCGTGTTGGAGTAACCTGCGGCTCAGCTCTTGCTTGCGGATGCTCGACAACTGATGCGCCAGCTGCCGCGCATGCGTGGGCGCCTGCTCAAGAGCGTGATCCGCCAGACGGCTTCACCCCACGCTGGCTCCAGTCGGGCATCGTTGATGGCAATACGCTCGCTGCTCACCGTGAACTCTTCGGGATCGAACTGCACGTCCAGCGGCCTGGTGGGACTGCTGCAGCGTAAGACGCCAAGGGCGCGCTCTTCCACAGGCCCGCGCGCCATGAGATGGAGTGTGAGATCCTTCGGCTGCCGCGAGAGCTCGAAGCTGTCTTCTAGCTCGACGCTACCTCCTCCGGAACGCTTGAGCCCGACCGAGCGGTGCCACTGCTCGATGCCTGCTGAGGGCGGGTAGGCCCGAGCCAGATCAAGCGTGATGCTTCCGCCACCTACCCCTACCTGGGCTGTGACATCGCGGGCACAGAACTCCTCCCCGGGGCTCTGCTCAATGCCGTCAACGTGGGGCAGATTGTGATAGAGACTGCACATCGTCCAGATGGTGTAGCGCTCGGGCCCAAAGGTGAACCGTGTGTACGTCTCAACTCCTACATCGATGAGGACTGGCTCTCCATCAACCGCGACGACAAAATTGCCAACATCGTTGTGATTGTGACTCTCGCCGTTATGACCTCCCTTCGCAGCAACGTACAGTCCTTGTGATGATCCGGGACGCTCGCGCACTGTCAAGACCTGAACTCCATCCTGCCAGGCCTCTCCGACGAGTGGTGGCTGAACGAGCGGCGTGACTGGCGCCGGGAAGAAGATGTTGTTGAGCATCCGGCCAATTGACTCACGACCGGGGCCCTGCTTTGTGACGAGACTCTGCTGCCACGTGAAGGCTCCGTGTGCTTCGAGCAGCGGATCGTCGATGGCCTTGCCGTACCGATAGAGGATGCCCCCGTCCAGATAGACACGGGCCGGTGCATCGGCAAAGTTCACGTACCAATCTCCAGAAATGTGCACACGATATGGATAACGGCCAATCTGCTGGACGAGAGGCAATGTGAACGCATTGAGTCGCCCCGCAGTCGCACGACGCAGCAGCTCGAGGCAGTCATACAGGCTGCCGCCTGCTCGACCCCAGTAAGAAGGTCCTTCGTCACAGCCACCATCGTCGTGATATCCGTTGAGGAAAAAATCAAGCCCCTCGATGATCCGCAACACCGTCGCGCGGCGGACCTCGGCATCGCTCTCCAGGAGCAGGTTGACAGCTAGGATGTTGGAATGGATCCACGGGTTCCAATTGTTGGGCCGCCGCCCATTTTTCCCGAGCCAGCGCCATGAATCGAGCGTGCGATAAGGCTGAAGGATGCGAACCTGCTCCTCACGAAGCACTCGATCGACAACGATAGGCAGCTCGCTGCCGATCTCGTCGCTCAGAAGGTACAGCGTCCACGCTAGAAGGGCGGCCGTTTCAGCGGCGAAGAGGTCGACGTTCGGGAATGCCGTGTCAGGCAGACCGATGCCACCGGCCCCCTGGCTTCCTCGCCACGGTTCTCGATCGCTGTAGTTGTGAGCCAGCACCCCCCAGAAGCTCTCCTCACAGAGTGCCCACACCCCGTTGACGATGTCATCGAGGAATCGCCCACGCCCTTCTACACATTCGGCAAGCACGAGGTGGCTCAATGCCCGCCGTCGCGCAAAGTGGCGTGCCTCATAGCGTGAGCGATTACCGTTGCGCTTGAAATCCAGAAAGAGCGTAGCCGGGAGTTCAGGCCAGGGATTCCCTAGATGGCGCTCACCGCTCTGCACCAGCTCTGCCTGCAGCTCCTGAGGTAGCCCCGCCCACGCTACCCGGTCTGTCGCTTTGGGAAACGGTCGCCACGCCTCCCGATCCAGGAGCGCAGCACGCACCGCTTCCGGTCCCATTAACTGCGACAGCCTAGCTCGCTCAGGCATTGAGTCCCCCTTGTTTTTCTATCCCAGCATCTGCGATGTACCGCTGGCGGACGGCAACACGACCGTGACATCGGGGCGCCTGACAGTCCACGCGTCGACGCCAGGCTAAGGGCGAGGCTCATCGAACGTGTCATCGTTGCCGGTTGCGATCCAGCGGGCAATGAGTGCGAACTGCCCGCCGCCGCGCCGCTCGGTGCCCAGCTCTATCTCTCCTACCCCATCAACAAGCCGCCAGCGCTGGATGGTACGACGAAAGTCCTTCTGCTCGCTCAACAACACCACACGCGCGAGGCGCTGCAGACGATTGATCGTGCGCGCGAACTCTCGGCCCACTTGTCCGAGATCACCAGTAAGTCCATCGCGCGATTTGAGGAAGACCTGAACCGCCTCTACGTTGGGTGATGGGGTGATCATTCACTCTTAACTCTTAGTCAGAGAGCGGGAGAACGAGCAGCGGTGGATCGATCACATGATCGGTACTGATCTCCTCCACTGCCGTGCCAATTGCGAAGAACTCGATGACGCTTGGTCCCCAGGCGTGGGTACGCTCATGAATGTCAGCTCCAACGATGCCGGCCGCACCGAGCCGCTCACCTTCTTGCTGCATTCGCTCCATCGCCAGTTCCCGACTGTCGTAGAGCGCTTGCGTGTACTGCTCGAGCTCGACGTTGCGACCCATATTGCGGAAGAGAGTCCCCAGCCCCCGCTGAGCGACGTGATACACGCAGTTCCCCATCACCAGCCCGAGGGGTCGGTAGCCTGAACGCAGCAGTACGTAGAAATCCTGTCCGGAGAGGTCGCTGGTAAATGGCTTCCCTTCTTTGTTCCGGAAGCGGAGTGCTTCGTTGCGGTGTACGACAGCCGTGCCGATGGCCACGAACTCAGCAATATTCTGGCCCCACTCCTTATGACTGACTTCAAGGCGCACGCCGACGATGCCGTCGGCCCCAAGCGCCATCGCCTCCTCTTCCATGCGGGACATCGCCAGTTCCCGGGCGTGGTACATCGCCTGAGTCAACACCGTCATCTCTTGGTTGCGGTTCCACATGGCCGCCTGAAAACCTACGTGGTAGATAGAGCTGCCCACGACAAGCCCGACTGGATCGAAGCCTGCTTCCTTGACGAGCAGAAACTCACTCGTAGACAGATCACTCGTGAAGAGCCGGCGCTGCTGGCCTCGCTCGCCTCGCATCTCGACGAGGCGCTCCCGCGCGTGCGCTGGGAGGTTCTGAAACACCTCGCTCTCATCCCTCGACATACCCGGAGCGTCAGAACTCATCTGTCTTCTCCATCTAGCGAAATGTCGCGTCGGCATCCTGCCCAGTGGTACGGACCAGCCGCCCATCGCGTAAAGATAACGCCAATGAACTGCCTCGCACGCGCCGTGGCGCATCTGGACGCTCACGCACGGCCGTGCCGATAAGGCTGAGGGTCACGCTGTGATGTTCGAGCTCATAGACGGGATTGGACCCAGAACCATAGCCCGGCGTGAGATGCAGCTCATCAAGTCTCCGGGCCAGTCGTACTCCCACAATGCCAGTAGCACGCATCTGCGCTGCTTGGAGCTCCATCGTCCTCGCGGCACGGTCCCGGCAGGCCCCCAGTGCAGCGCTGAAGTGGGTAAACTCCTGGTTGCTCCAACTCTGCATGATCCACACGTCGCTCATCTGCGTGAGCACGAACCACACACAGTGCCCCCACACGATACCGGCAGGTCCAAATCCAGCACGATCCAGAGCCCACCACTCTTGCCCAGAGAGATCAGAAAGCCAGGGAGACTGCGGTTGCCCGTGTGGGCCACGAACTGCTGTCCCCACGAGCTGGACCTCGATGACGCGCTCGGTCCATTCGTGCCGGGTCATCGTGTAGCGCACACCGACGACTCCTTCGGCACCGGCCAAATGGGCCTCCTGACTGAGGCGACCGACAGCAAGCCGTGTCGCTTCGTTATATGCCGCTGAGAGCTGCGTCACTTCAGTGTCTTGGTAGGCGGAGGCGTAGGCGAAGCCCACGTGGTACACCGCACTGCCGGTGACGAGTCCCAGTGGCTGGTAGCCGCGCTGCCGTAGGAGTCCCGCTTCGTCCGGCGACAGGTCGGAGGTGAAGGCCAGCGCACCAGGACCGGTGTGCCCAAGCTCTCGCAGTCGCTCCTCCGCGTGCACGGGGATTCCGCCGTGGCGCAGCCTCTCCAGATCGACCAAGGCAGGGTCGCGCTGGTCTCCTGATGATTGCTGGCCAGGACCGTTACGTTCCACGATCAGCTCCTTCAGCGCGCAGATTGCACTGGACGGGCTGCAGTGCCAGGAGCATCAGCCCGTCCAGTGCCGCTCGTCGCATCGAGAGCAGCGCCCAGAGGGCGAACGTGCACCTCGCCCAGTGCTGGCAGTCCAAGAAGATCGCGCACATCTGCGCCATCATACAGGCGCGTATCTAGATAGTGTAGCGCAAGGGCGAGGACGATCGCTGCTGTCACTCCGACCAGCGTCCGCAGCAGCCAGAAGAACACGGTCTTGATCAGGCTAGGCCTGACGGTAACGTGCGGCTCATCCGATACAGAGACCGTCACCGATGACATCGTCGCGGTATGGGAGGACACTGAAGGATCGAGATTCGCGAAGAAGGTGGGGCCTTCTTTCAAGATGAGCTGATCTGCTGCTGCCGCCGCTGCAAGGGCAAATGAACGATTCGTGTCGGCGACGTCGATTTCGAGCACACGATTGACGCGGCTCACCTTGAACTGCTTGCTCAAGGCCGAAGCGGCATCGGTCGACGTCATGCGGCTCGCCTTCGTGCGCACACTGGCATCGGGTGACTTCTGTAGCTGCGCGATCACCGCTTTGGCAAAGGTGGTGCCACGGATCACCTCTGCGAAGTCGTCAAGAATAAACTGTGCGGCTTGCTCCTGGTAGTACGGAGGATAGTAGTACTTATCCGCTGATGCATTGGTCACCGCTAGCGGATTTATCAAGAGCTCCGTACGTACGGTGTAGGGACCAGGGCGCAACACCGTGTATCCAGCACTCACCACAGCCGTCAGCAGCGTGATAACGGCGATGAGCCCCAGTCGCCGCTGCAACACGGCAAGCAACCGTCCCAATTCCATGGCTTCTCCCTTCATCCGATCCCGGAGTCTATGATCGCCAGCTCAGTACGCTCCTCTACCGCTGAGTAGAGCCGGTATCGTCAAGAGAAGGATCTTTATGTCGAGCCCTGGTGACCAGTTTTCTACGTAGTACAGATCCATCAGCACCATTTCATCAAAGATGAGATCACTCCGCCCACTCACCTGCCAGAGTCCGGTGAGCCCGGGGGTAACCTCCAAGCGCGCCTTCATCCATTCCTCATACTCGTTGTACTCTCGCAAAAGGGGGGGGCGTGGCCCCACCATGCTCATGTCACCTTTGATCACGTTGAAGAGTTGCGGCACCTCATCGAAGCTTGTGCGGCGCAGCAATCGTCCGACACGCGTGCGCCGCGGATCGTTGCGGGACTTGAAAATGATTCGACCTGCCTCGTTCTGCTGCCGGACCTGAGTGAGCAAGGCATCAGCATTCTGGACCATTGAGCGGAACTTGTAGCAAGGGAATGGGCGCCCACGCTTGCCAATGCGCACTTGCGCCAGAATGACCGGCCCTGGTGAATCGAGCTTGATGGCGATAGCGGCAAGCAACATCGGAATCGCCAGCACGAGCAGAGCAGCCGATGCGATGACCAAGTCCAGCGTGCGCTTGACGACGAGGTTCCACCCCTGGATCGGATTCTCGCGCACGCCTAAGAGCGGAATTCCCCCCAGGCTGTCGATATCAACTTGACCAAGGCTCAGCTCCAACATGTCAGGAACGATCGCGAAGTCACAGCTAACCTCCTTGCATACCCGCAAGATCTCGACGACGCGGGCGTGGGCGCTGGCCGGAAGTGCAATGACGACCTGGTCGATGCGCTGCTCACGCAACACCAGTGCGACATCCTCGATCCGCCCCAGCGAGCGGAATCGCCCAAAGTCACCACCCCGCTCACTCTCACCCAGGAATCCTGCGACGCGGAACCCCGACGCAGGGTCGCCTGCGATGCGCTGCAGCACCATCTTCGCGATAGTGCTTTCGCCAACGACGAGCACGTTGCGGACATCAAGACCTCGACGGAAGCGCTCTGCTTGCACGGAGCGAATGATCAGCCGGCTCAGGCCCAGGAGCCCGACGGCCCCAATACACATGTAGAGGAAGACGAAACGAGATTGACTAGGGGGGCGCAGGACGAAGCTCAGCGCAGCGATGAGTGCACCAGACACAATGGAAGCACGGATGAAGGCAGCGAACTGATCGAAGAGCGACCGTCGCAAGCGGGAGCGATAGAC
>JAMCRV010000043.1 GCA_023381555.1 Chloroflexota bacterium
GCGAGTAGAGAGTCCGCCGTGCACGCAGATTGTTGGGGAACCACTTCGTGACAAGCGAGGTACGGCCAAGGACTGCATCGAGTGGTCCTGAAAAGCTCCTTGCCGTACCCTGATCGGTGCCATCGGTGTTGAGCAGCCGTGGGGCCACGATTCCCACGTGCAGATGGTCATCCAAGAACTTCACCAGTTGGGTGAGGCTTTCCGGCGCCGGTTCAGTATCGCTATTGAGGAGGAGCACGTGCCGGCCGCGGGAGGCTATCATGCCCCGGTTGTTTGCGGCAGCGAATCCAACGTTTTGTGCGAGACGCACAACGGTGACATCAGGAAACTCCTGAAGGATACGCTCAGGTGTGCCGTCCCGAGAACCGTTGTCGATGACAATGATCTCACTCATCGCACCAGAGCAGGCGGACGGCAGAAGCTGTAAACAGCGTTGCACGTAGCTCCAGCTATTGAAGGTCACCAGAATGATCGAGAGATCAATAGAGAACTGACCGCCGAGGCGGCGTGAGCCGGATGGTGCCGGGCTTGCGGAGTGGGAACCTGTTGGTGGCAAAGTTGCCGCAATGGGCTCAGCGACCGACACTCACTCCTCCTTCGCGATCGGTTGACTGCGGCTGAGGCCGAGCGCTGTCCTGTGTATGGATCGTCGATAGCATCGCTGTTCGCGGGTTAGCTTTGGGTTAGTGCACTCCCGTGCGCACAACCAACACCTCATCAACCCGGGTAACGGACGCTAATCTGGGTGTCTAAGCCTCATCAATGGGGAGTACAAGAGCGGCTATGGCAGTGACTCCTTCTACAGCGCGTGTCGATTCACCTCCTCTGGGCGCACGAGCCCGGCGCCTTGTGAGCATCGCTCGTCAAGGAGCCGCTGTTCTCTGGGGAGCCGCCTCCGGCCGGCGTCCTGTGATCGGTCCACTCCATGCACAGATCGGTGTTGCCGATCCGTGTAATCACCGCTGTGTGATGTGTTGGGACCATCCCCCGGTGGATCGTGTGGATGCGGGTACCGCTCTACGCTTCGCTGGCTTCCGCGAAGGTCTGATGCCTCTTGATCAGTTCCAGTCTGTCGTTGATGACCTCTACGGCCTGGGGACGCAGCGGATCGACCTTGTGGGTCGTGGTGAGCCGACGCTGAACAAGCACATTGCTGAGATGGTGGAGTTCGCAAAGTCGCGCTCGATGTACGTGACGATGACGACAAACGGGTCACGCCTTGATCCCGAGCTGGCACAGCGCTTCGTCTCTGCCGGTCTTGACCGCCTGAAGATCAGCCTCAACGCTGGTACCCCCGAAACCTACCCTCGTGTGCATCAGACTGAGGCCCCAGAGCGTTACCTTGCCGTCAAAGCACGGCTAATCAATCTTGTGCAGGAGAAGCGCCGCCAGGGAAAGTCCAGCCCGCTGTTGACACTGTCCTTTGTCATCTCATCGATCAACTTCCACGAGGTGCAACAGATGGTGGAGGTGGCGCACGAGATTGGCGCAGACAATGTCTCGATGGTGCACGTGGTGACCCGCGAGGCTAGTGACGATTTATGCTTAACTCCGGCACAGCACCGGAAGCTCATCCAACTACTGACCAAGGCGCAGAAGCGGGCCGTTGAGCTTGGTGTAGAAACGAACATTCCCACGCTTGCCGCTACGCTTCCTACGTACTTCGAGAAGAACGAAGGCAGGGCAGAACCGCGGCCGTGCTATGTGGGGTGGTACTTCAGTCTCATCCTGGCAAACGGGGCCGTCCTGCCGTGCTGCCAGTGCACCTCACCGCTGGGCACCGTCAAGGAAAAGTCCTTCGCTGAGCTTTGGAGCTCGGATCGCTACCAGAAGTTCCGGACGGCTGCGCGCCAGTTACCGCGTGCCAATCCGCTGGTCGCCTCGTGCGAATGTGATCGCTGCATGCTTCGCGCTCGTAACGAATCGATCGACCGCATTCTCCATCCGGTGCGGTCACTCGGACGGAAGTCTGAAGCCGAGTTCACCCTTCGGGATGTGTTCCGGATGCGCAAGCTCGACACGCAGGACTTCGATATCGACGCTGCAGCCGATCCTGAGGAGCCAGTAGTCGCCGGGCGTTAGTGGCAATGTCTCGCCGCCGTGTGTAGCGCCAGAGCGCTAGGCGTCGGTTCGATGCTGCAGCCGGTTACCTATCAGCGTGGACCCGGCGATGCCAGCACCTTCGCCAATGGCAAGTAAAGCGGCTGCGGCCAAGCCCAGCAAGCCATGTCCTGTGAGCAGGGCGAGGAGAGCGACGGCAACAGCGATCGCGAGCGAAATCGTGAAGACATGATTGACGAGGTCCCGTCGGGCAGAGCGCACGATGAAGAAGGTGATGAGCGCGCCGAGAATAATTCCGAAAACGAACATTGTGCCAGCCATGATGCCCTCGCGTACTGGTGGATAACTAAGTAAGTAAGAAGCGAAGTCTTCCCCAGTTATCCTGAGTATACGACCTGCCGCGCTGGCCGTCTCTCGAGCGTATGAGAAGATGTATCCCCGCGCCTCCAGTGGAAACCCAAGTGTGCACAGGCTGCCTGGAGTACCGCATCGACGGGAAGGAGAGCAAGCGACGTGCTGACCTGCCAGTGACTCCAGAGATGTTCAAGCAACGTCTGGCCACCTAGGAAGCGTAGTATTGTAGCTGCACCTGCTGGCCGGATCACCGTGTACTGCGGGCGGGACGTCCAAGGCCCGAACACCCTCGGGTCGGTCGGTCCATAGATGCCGATCACCGGTGTCCCGACTGCAGTGGCAATGTGCAGCGGTCCGGAGTCGTTGCCAATAAAGAGGTCGCACTGAGCGATGAGGGCTGCGGCCTGCCGTAGCGTGAGTGTTCCGGCAAGACTGTAGGCACGCTCACCGATCTGCTCTCTGATACCGGTAGTCAATCGTCGCTCGAGGCTATCGCCGATGAGGAGGATCTGTGCACCATACGCTTCTCGTAGTGTGCGACCGAGCTCCACCCACTTATGAGAAGGCCAGCGCTTGGCGCTATGGGCTGCGCCGCTCCCCGGATGAAATACGATCTTCGGTCGTCCTGAGGTGCACTTCAACTGCTTAAGCAGCTCCTGGATCTCGTGCTGCTCACTAGGAGTCAGCTCGAGTGTGAGTTGGTGGCGCAATCGGGGTAGATCGAGCTCTCGCCCCACGTCGGCATAGATCTCTACTGCGTGTCTGCCGTTCCATGGATGCAGGTCGTGAGGAAGGAGCCACCAGAGTGGGGTAAAGTCGAGAAAGAATTGACGTGGGATGTTACAGACGCGCGGCAGCCACCCGAGTATTGGAGCACTGAAGCAAAGCGCAACATCGTAACGAATGTGTGTGAGGTGCCGTAATGCGGCAACGAGCCGACCCAGTGACTCCCGATCGGCCCCGAGGGGCAGTACGATGATGTCGTCGATATCAGGGTTGTGAAAGAGCAACGGGGCATTACGCGGGGCGACGGCGGCCGTAATGAGTGCAGTAGGGTAGCGCGCTCGCAGCGCTTCAATGGTTGGTGTGATGAAGAGGGTGTCGCCGAGCGGAAGACGAGCAATGAGCACGATCTTCAAGGGCGCAGTAAGCTGCCGGTAATGGATTGGCGTAGGAATCGTGCTGCGCACTATGCCCCTCTTGTTCCTCCGCCTCCGGTACGCCTCAGCGCGGCATACTACCGCCTGGCAGCCGTGTTGACTAGCTATTGTCGCTAGCACACCTCCAATAGTGCCCCGCGTTGACGCTACTCAACTACGATCCGTAGCATACGAGCGTGGGCGTGGCTGGAGCACTGAAGGGGCGAAGCATGGTGCAACAGGAAGCGCTGCTCGGGATCGATACGGGGACCAGCGGCACCAAGGCCATCGTCGTTGCTGACAATGGCGTGGTACTCGCTACGGCTTCCGTCGACTATCCACTATCGACGCCACGACTCGGGTGGGCCGAGCAGGACCCGGCTCTGTGGGTTGATGCTGCCAAGGTGGCAGTACGCCGAGCGTTATCGCAGGTTGCATCCGTCCGCATTCGTGCGATTGGACTCACTGGGCAAATGCACGGCTTGGTATTGCTCGATGGGCAAGATCGAGTGCTCCGGCCCGCAATTCTGTGGTGCGATGGGCGTACCACTGCTCAATGCCGTGAGATTACAGAGCTAATCGGTATGGAGCGGCTTATTCAATTGACCTGTAACCCTGCACTTGAGGGCTTCACTGCCCCCAAGCTCTTGTGGGTACGCGAACACGAGCCAGAGGTGTTCGGCCAGGTCGAGCATGTGCTGCTACCGAAGGACTATGTCCGTTTCGTTCTCACCGGCGAGCGAGCGACGGATGTCAGTGATGCCTCAGGGACGCTGTTGCTCGACGTTCGCGCACGGCGCTGGTCCACAACGATGCTCTCGGAACTTGGTATCCCCGAGTGCTGGCTGGCACGCGTACATGAGTCTCCCGAGATCACAGGGAGGCTCCGGGCTGATGTGGCTGCAGAGCTCGGGCTCGAGCCAGGGGTCCCCGTTGTTGGTGGTGGTGGGGATCAGGCTGCTGGCGCGGTAGGTGCAGGGATCGTGGAGCCGGGGATGGTAAGTGCCACGATTGGATCATCAGGCGTTGTGTTTGCCCATAGCGCCGCAATCACGCTGGATCCACGTGGTCGTGTCCATACCTTCTGTCATGCTGTGCCAGGAGCGTGGCACGTCATGGGAGTGACGCAAGGGGCAGGCATCTCGCTCCGATGGTGGCGAGATCACTTCGCCGCAGCAGAAACTGCAACCGCTGTCCGCCTTGGTGTGGACCCCTATACGTTTCTTACTGGAGAAGCGGCGCGCATTCCCGCTGGATGTGAGGGGCTTATCTGGCTCCCCTATCTCATGGGCGAGCGGACTCCGCATCTCGATGCCTTGGCTCGGGGCGTCTTGTTCGGCGTGACGGTACGTCACACGCGCGCTCACGTCTTACGTGCTGTTCTTGAGGGGGTAGTCTTCAGCCTCAACGACAGCCTAGAGGTTCTGCGCGAGATGGGGGTTCCAGTCCGATCCGTGCGTGTGTCCGGTGGTGGGGCACGCAGTACTCTGTGGCGCCAGATTCAGGCCGACGTGTACGGCTTACCTGTTGACACGATGCAGGCAGAAGAGGGGCCGGCGTACGGTGCAGCGCTCCTAGGGGCCGTCGGCGTAGGTTTGCAGCCCTCTGTGCCTGAAGGGTGCCGGGCGTGGGTGAAGACGGAGAGCCGAGTCGAACCAGAGGCTCGCCATCGGCGTATCTACCAGGCTGCCTTCACGCTCTACCGCAGTCTCTACCCTGCGCTCAAGTCACTCTATCCTCAAGCAGCTGCGCTGTCCCTTGATGAAGCGCCGGCTGGCACAGAGGGCTGTTAGGGCGCAGTGGTACCATTGGCGCTAGACCATCGCCGGTTCCGGCGTGCCGGATTCACCAGAATGGGCACACGTGGTGTTTGAGAGCCTATCTGAGCGCCTTCAGGGATCGTTCGAGCGGATCCGTGGGAAGTCCCGGCTTGATCCTGAAGATGTGGATGCAGCCCTTGCAGAGGTGCGGAGTGCCCTCATCGCCGCAGATGTCAACTTCCGCGTAGTACGCGACTTCGTGGCAAAGCTGCGTGAGCGGGCTCTAAACCTCGAGATCAGCGATGGTGTCACCCCAGCACAGAAAGTTGTACAGCTCGTTCACGACGAGTTGGTGACTCTGCTCGGGAGCACCCAGGCAACGCTAAGTCTGGATGGCCTCCCTCCCCACGTCATCATGCTCGTGGGATTGCAGGGGGCTGGAAAAACTACGGCAGCAGGGAAGCTTGGCCTGCTCCTGAGAGGCCAAAAGCGCCGTACCCTTCTCGTGGCTGCCGATGTCTACCGTGCGGCAGCCGTGCAACAGCTCGAGACGCTGGGACAACAGCTTGACATTCCGGTGCACAGCGAAGGGACACAAGTCCGTCCAGAAGAGATCTGCGCGCACGCTGTAGAGCGAGCACGCACCGAAGGCTTTGACGTCGTCATTCTCGATACGGCGGGCCGGCTGCAGATTGACGAAGAGCGCATGCAAGAGGTGCAACGTATCCATGAGCTTCTGTCGCCACAGGAGACTCTCCTCGTTGTCGATGCGATGACTGGCCAGGAAGCCGTAAAGGTAGCCCAGGAATTCCATCGTCGTGTCAATGTCACCGGGCTCATTCTCACGCGAATGGATTCGGACGCTCGCGGCGGTGCCGCTCTCTCGATTCGCGCAGTGACGGGCATTCCGGTCAAGTTCTTGGGAACAAGTGAGCGTCCGGACGGCCTCGAGCCTTTTTATCCCGACCGGCTAGCTTCTCGTATTTTAGGGATGGGCGACGTGCTCACCCTCATTGAGCGTACACAGGAAGTCATCTCTCAGGAGCAAGCAAAGGACGTTGAACGTAAGCTCCGCACTGCTACCTTCAATCTCGAAGACTTCTATAACCAGCTACAGTCAATGAAGCGCATGGGGCCGCTCTCTCAACTCCTCGGCATGATTCCGGGACTGGGTGGACTGATGCGCAACGAAGAGCTGGTCAGCGCACTCGATGGTAAAGAGATGAAGCGCATGGAAGCGATGATTCTCTCGATGACCGTCGAAGAGCGCCGTTACCCGGAGATTATCGACGGCAGCCGGCGGCGGCGCATTGCCCGCGGGAGTGGCGCCGCACCGCAGGATGTGAACCAGCTCATCAAGCAGTTTGAAGACATGCGACGCATGATGAAACAGCTCACGTCAGGTCGGTTGCCGCGTGGTCTGATGGGGGCGCTTGGTCCTGCCGCCAGTGCCGAAATGTCTGCAGCGGCGAGCGCGCAGCGTTCTGGACCGAAGAAGGTGCACCAACGTGAACGCACTCGCCCTTCCACCCACACGCGCTCCAAGCGACGAAAGCGGTAGCCGTGAGTCGATATCTCTCTGAAGCGCAACAGCGCGTGCACAAGTGGTGCGTTACGGAGTGGAATGGAGAGTACTGGCCTCCGCTCGGGAATCTCGCACGTCTCGTCGAGGAGGTCGGTGAGCTAGCCCGTCTCGTCAATGACCGCTACGGTTACAAGCTGAAGAAGGCGAGCGAGCCCTCGCAGGATCTTGAGATTGAGCTAGGCGATATCCTTTTCACCCTCATCGCCTTCGCGAACTCCACGGGTGTCAATCTGGATCGTGCGTTCGATGCCGTGATGCAAAAATACGCACACCGTGATATGGGCCGTTATCGTGCCGCACAGCAAGACGCGGACGGGACATTAGACTGAGGAGTGAATGCTTGGCGGCATGCAAAAAGAAACCGTATGTTCTGCACCCCGATCTTGCGCCTGTGCTAGTATAGAGAGTCTGGAGAGTGAGACGTGGGGGACCCCTCGCCACCTCAGCCCGATGGCATTGACTGGGCACAGACACGAGACATCCTCATATCAGTCTTGATCCTCGGTATCATTGTGTACGCCGTGGGCATGCTTGCCCGCCACATACTCCAAACAGTCCTCGCGTTCCTCGTCGCCTCGCTCTTAGCGTTCGCGGTGCTGCCACTGGTAGATGGACTAACGGCTCGCCATCTTCCGCGCTGGCTGGCGGTGCTGGTGGTGTATATCGGTCTACTTGTCATGTTGGTCGTCGGAGTGTTCCTCATCGGTGGTCAGCTTGTGAACCAGCTCACGCTGCTGGCGACTCAGGTCCCTGCTTACACGCTGGCCACGGAGCGGCTACTGGTGCAGCTTCAACTCTACCTTCAGGCGCACGGAATCAATCTCAACCTCAACCAGCAGCTTGGCACCGTCACCTCAAGCTTGCAGGCGGCATTCAGTGGTGTGCTCGGCCAGAGCCTCCATGTGCTCTCGGGGCTGACCAGCGCAGTGGTGAGTGTGGTGCTCGTGGTATTCTTCAGTATCTATCTCGTTGCGGATGCGCACCGCATCAGTGCGAGCGTTCCCCTGCTCTTGCCACGGCGCTATCGGCAGATCGTGCGTTTCGTAGAAGCTGCCATCTCAGATAAGGTTGGCGGGTTCATTCGCGGGCAGCTCGTCATGGCCTTGATCGTCGCGATCACGACGGGGGTCGTGGCTACCGTGCTACACGTGCATTTTCCGCTCATCGTTGGCGTGGTCGCCTTCTTCTTCGAGCTCATACCGACAGTTGGTCCAGTTCTTATCGGCCTTATGCTTACGATCATCGCCATCTTCCAATCCTTCGGGCTGCTCATAGCCGTGCTGGTGTTCTATGCTGTGCTGCACACGATCGAGAGCAACGTCCTCGGCCCGCGGGTGGTGGGGCACGCGGTGGGACTCCCACCCTTTGTCTCGCTCATTGCTATTGTTGCAGGTGCAGAAGTCGGAGGAATTCTTGGCGCGCTCTTTGCGGTACCGGCGACGGCGCTGGTCGTTGCTCTAGTGGGAGCGGCCATTGAAGAGTGGCGGCTGGCTGACACCGGCCAGCGAGATACCTCTGGCACGAAAGATAGTGTACCCCCACGGCCCAGCTGACTACCTGATCACAGCCGCTTCTCACGGAGTGGCCAGAAGCCCACGATCTACATCCGCCCCGTCATTCGCCGTGCTAGGATGCAGGCGTGCGAACTCCGTCACTCACTTACAGGCTTGAAGGGACAGGACGGGTTATGATCGTTCACTCACCGCTAGCGGTTGTGCTCGCAGGGGGCATCAACTCGCGCTTCTGGCCACTGCGTGAGAAGTCACTCCTATCGCTCTGTGATGCAACGCTGCTCGAGCGTCACCTCGACGAGCTCATAGCGGCGGACGTCACGGAAGTTGTGATCGTTGGGACACCAGACAATGCTGAGAGATTGCACGAGATTACCTCGTACATCTCGGGCTGCAAAGTGCAGGTAGTAGTGCAGTCAGAAGCGCTCGGCATGGGCGATGCCCTTCTGACTGCCGCTCGGTCGGTGCCAGTCGTGTCAGAGCGCCCTTTGCTGGTTACCCAAGTGCACGATCTCTTCTCCGATCACTTGACTGCACGCGTTCTTGCCGCGTTTCGGCACGATCCCGCGATGTCCTACCTAGGGGCCTATCGCTCGGCGAGCTACTTTCCCGGGGGCTACTTCAAGCTTGACGGTGAGAGGTTGGGGGGCCTCATTGAGAAGCCGGAAGAAGGTCACGAGCCGAGCGATCTCGTGAGTGTCGTGGTGCGCCTCCATCGTGACCCCGAGAGGCTCATCGAGCTCATCCAGCAAGAGTATATGCTCGGGGGGGCCGATGATCACTACGAGCGTGCGATTGCGAAGCAGATGCGAGAGCATGAGCACCGGCCAGTGGTACACAGCGGCGTCTGGAGTGCCCTGAAGTATCCGTGGCACGTGCTCGACGCAGTTGACCTGGTGCTGGGGCAGATCCAGCGCAGCCAGATCTCCCCTGAGGCCGAGATTCATTCCTCGGCCGCCATCAGTGGTCCCGTGGTCATAGCGCCTGGAGCACGCTTGATGGCGGGGTCAGCGATCACCGGCCCTGCGTACGTCGGTCGCGACGTCATCGTTGGCAACAATGCTCTTGTCCGCCAGAGTATCGTGGAACACGGTAGTGTCATCGGGTTCGGAAGCGAGATTGCTCGGAGCTACATCGGGCCGCAGTGTTCCTTTCACACCAACTACGTGGGGGACTCAGTGATCGGTGAGGGGTCCAGCTTCGGAGCAGGAACAGTAACCGCCAATCTCCGGCTGGATCATGAAGCGGTTCCATCGATGGTCAAGGGAGAGCGGCTAGTGACCGGGCGCCAGAAGCTAGGGCTGGTTTGCGGTCGACACGCTACGATAGGGGTACAGGTGGCCACGATGCCAGGAATCAAGATAGGAGAGCATGCTGTCGTCGGCCCTGGTGTCGTCGTCTACCGAGACGTTCCTGATCATACGCAGGTGATGCTCCGGCAGGAGCTCCGCACGTTCGCACGCCGGGCGAACTGACCTGGCCATAGGGACCTTGTGGCTCTGCGGATAGGGGAACAGCAGTTCACCTCCCGTGCTCCCAGCCCTGCTCGCAGTTCCAGATGGAAGCTACGCAGTCATGTTCTCCGGGTAGCGCTGAACTTTAGCGTGCTGCGATTGCTGGGCCAGCCAGTCTGAGTAGATCTTCTGCTTCACGTCAGACACCTGTGTGGGTGTCAAAGGGCGTGCAGGGCCGACGTCTATGACCTGAATGATGTCGAAGGCCCCGTTATCGGGCAGCACAGAGGAGATCTGTAGAGGCTTGGCGTGGAATGCGAAGGTGTCGAACACCTTGTCTTGGAGTGCCGCAGGAGTCCAGGCGACGGTGCGGCTCGTTTCGTTGGCTGAGGGATCTTTGGCGAACTGGAGGTTCACCTGCCCCCAGCTCTGACCCTGGTGAAGCTCAGCAAGGGCCTTGTCGGCGCTCGCTTTCGAACCGAATGTCATGACACGGGCGCTGACTTGCAGCTGCACCTCCTGGAGGTTGCGGTTGAGATACGCTTTGACGTTGGCAATGGTCTGGCGATCGACCAGGATCTGGTGGAATCCTGCCTGACTCATTCCAATCTTAGAGAGCGTGCCATTGAGCTGCTGCTGTGTTGTGACGCCGAGGAGCTCTTTCTCCGTGGCCAGAGCATCCTGCAGCTGCTTTTTCGAAGGAACGAGCGCGCTGGCGGGTGCGCCGCTCTTTTCCAGTACCGGTAGGCTATCTTGGACGATGCGGAAGTCGATGAGGTCGTTGGCTGCCTGTTGAGTAGCACCTTGGAGCTGCTGCTGCAGCTGACTGACTTTCGCTTGTTGCTGAGCTGCGGCCGTGCTGCTTGTGGTGGGAGGCTGGCTCGTCTGAATTTGCTGCAGCTGCTGATTGATCTCGAGCTGTAGTAGCGCTTCATAGTGCTGCCACGTCGAGCGCTGAATGACATAGCCGTTGACTTCTGCCACGGGCAGTCGCGGTGTGCGGATGTCATTGATGTAGAAGCCTATACCGCCGACGATGAGGACGACGACGAAGGTCAGGATGGAGAGCGCAACAACCCACTGGGTCCGTCGCTGCTCACGCTCCGCTCGAGTGAGTGCCGGATCAAAGTTGAAGATGAGCGGCTTATGGAAGGAGCGCGTGCGCCGGCGGGCCTTCGAGGAGGTGCTGCCCCGTGCGCTGAATAGCGGCGAAAGCGGCACGGCGAGCGTTAGCCTCGTGCGTGAATGGGAGCGAAAGGCAGTAACGCCATGTGACGCGCCCGTTTGAGGGCTATTGTGAGCTTACGCTGGTGGGTGGCGCAAACGCCCGTCTTGCGTCGCGGCTCGATCTTCGCTCGCTCCGAAATGTACTTGCGCAAGCGGTTGACATCCTTGTAATCAATGTAGGCCACGTGGTCGGCGCAGAAGCTGCAGACCTTGCGGCGGCCTGGGCGATCCCGGCGTGCGTCACGCCCGCTCGAGCTGCTGCCAGATGTGTGGGTTCGGGGCATGATTCTAACCTCTCTGCATACCAGTGCCGCGGTGATGGCGGCGTCTCAATATTCGCCAAATATTCGCCAGTTGGAAGTCGAGACACTTGCTAGAAGGGCAGGTCACCATCGCCAGCGAGGTCGGCCTCTGGCTCCAGACCTTCTCCTGGAGTGTCGCCGGGTGTTGTGGATCCACGGGAGCCCAACATGATCATCTGGCTAGCGATGACTTCCGTACGCTGGTGACGTTGCCCCTCCTGGTCTTGCCAGGAGCGCGTCTGCAGGCGACCCTCGATGTACACTTGCTGACCCTTGTGAAGGTAGTTGTGCGCCGTTTCGGCCAGCCGCTCGTACATAACCACGTTGAACCATTCGGTCTCCTCACGCGGCTGACCATCCGGAGCGTTGCGCCGGTAGTTCACGGCGACAGAGAATGAAGTGACAGGGCGTCCGTTCGGCAGGTAGCGCATTTCCGGATCCCGCCCAAGATTCCCGATGATCATGACCTTGTTGAGTGAGCTTGGCATCGACGTCCTCTCCACCTTCGTTCGCTAGGAGCTTCCTCACATTGAGATGTACTCGCGGGTCTGGTCGCAAGGCGGAAGTGTGCCTCCCTGAGGTCGGGTGACGGGGCTATTCGCCCTCGCGGATGATGAGGTGACGTAGCACATCCTCATTCACCCGCAGTTGAAACTCAAGCTGCCCAACTTGAGCCGGATCGAGTGTGAAGTTGAGGACGTGGTAGAAGCCTTCGTGAAAGTGACGGATTGGATAGGCGAGTCGCCGCCTCCCCATCGTCGTATCTTTGACGGTCTGTCCACCCTGGGTAGTGATGAGTGTGGCCAGACGCTCTGGGTAAGCGTTGACCTCTTCTTCAGATAGGTCAGGCCTCAGACACACCATGATCTCATATGCGTTCAACTGTCGACCTCTCCACACGGGTATGCCCCGAGGAACGGCAACCTGCCGCCTCGGAGCGGGAGCTCTGCACCGCGGTGACGCATGGTTCGTCATCGCAATGGCCCGTGGCTATATTCACGGCGCTAGCTGGCCAGTCTAACACATAGAGAGGGGTTGGTTACAGAATTTCGCAACGGTCGCCGGTGCAGGCGAACTCACGCGTGCTCTCGGTTCGATCCTCAAGCTCGTAGGTTGCGAGAAGTCGGTAGTCAATCTTCGGGAACGCCGTGAGACGGTCCTGGTACTCCTGCTCACTGATGTCTTCGTAGGGAGCGAGCTGATAGACGTGATCACTCCGGGGCAGAAAGGACAGTCCACCAATCTCATTCCAGTGGTCGTACACCCAGCGCCCAACGGTATCCCACTCATCCGGGCCGACGTAAATGGTTTGCGACGGGTTGTGCTCAGTGAACTGGATCTTCACGGTTAGCCAGTACTCGAGTTGTTCGAGTGCACTCATGTTGTGGCGGGTGATGGCTCCATCCGGTGCCTTGACGGGAAACTCGACGACCCAAGTAGTGGCGGTTTCTTGCTGCTGGCCTACTTCGGGGAACAGTGGCGCACCGGCATCGTGAAGCAGACGGTAGAGCGGATCGGTCGCAGAAACACGCACGCGGCGGACGTAGTGACGGGCAAAGCGTGGATGCATCCCGGAGGCGCAGTCGGCCATCTGGCTCGCGTTCCCCGAGGGCTTGACGCAGGTCACGGCAGCGGATGGGTTGATCCCCAAGCGCTGAGCGTACTCGGCATTGGTGGCGATCGTCAGGTCACGAAGCTCAGCCATGAGCGCAGGGTTCTTCCAGAAGACTGGGCAGTCGAGCTGACCGGTGACACTTACACCGAGGAGGCGTTCCTCCTCACAGTTCTGGCGCCATTGTGGGCGCAGATACGGGAAGCGCGTGAGCATGCTCTGAACGGTCCCAATCAATGTTGCAAGACGGATCTTGTGGCGCAGCGACGTGGGAGTGTCATACGAGCGAGCAACGACCTCACTCAGGTTGCAGAACTCATAAGGGCGGAGCGTGATCTCACCACACGGGTTGGTGCCAAACTCGGCATCCGGGCGGCGACTTGGTCGGAGGGCACGAGCCGCCTGCCGATTGAAGATGCCACGCTCTCCCGTGCCGGATGCAGAAAGAGCGTTCCACTCTTCTAGGAAGGCCTCCCAGGAGGGCCTGGACTCGTAGACAGCGCTGTTGTTTGCCATGCTCCGATGCGGAGCGGTGATCCAGTATTGTCCATCTTTCGCGTGTCTGAGATCGACGTCGTCGAAATCAGAAAGTGAGATCTCTGCGCTGCGCCGGACGCCACCCATCACCACGACGTCGCCAATCTTGGTGGCGATGTCGTGGCACTCCAGGCTGGTGAGCTGCCGCCCCTGGGCGCCCAGAACGATCCGGCGGGTGAAGTCGAGTAGACCGCGCAGCGGCTCAGGGCCCGACGCGCGGCCGCCCTTGGTCTGTAGTGGGGCTCCAGCGGGGCGGATCAAGTGGTAGTCGAACGTGACGTCTTGACCAGCGAACCAGGCTGTGAGCCCCAGCTTGAGCGCATCTGCCCAGCCCTCGGTGTCGTCTGGGATGACAAACGTGAGAACGGGGCTAGGGTGCTGGAGTGCCACGACCGGCAGTTGCTGAACGTAACGGCGCTCGACACTGAAGCCAACACCTGTTCCAGCCATCAAGATATAGAGAATCTCGGCGAATGATTCAATGGAATCGATGGGCAGGTAGCTGCAGTTGTAGGCGGTGATGGGGTTGACACGTGCTGCCTTACCGGCCATCGCCAGCAGTCGCGATGATGGCCGGACCCCGTGCGTGAGCAGCGCTTCATATACTTCGGCCCATTCGCTAGCGGCGATGGCCGGACCAGCGGTCTCGCCCAGAAACTCGATGACTCGTTCGACTGTCTCCTCCCACGTCTCGCGGCGCGCGCGCTCTGGATCCCAGCGAGCATACGTGCGCACGAACACGAACTCGGCAAGATCATTCGGGAAGCGCCCGTGTTCGGGCAGGTGGGCACTCTTGGCAGTTGCGGCGCTTCGAGAAGTGGTCGTGATGACAGGGTGAGAAGATTCGGTGATTACCATGGCAGCCCCTTGATTCCTATGCTACCGCCCTTGCGGCGATTCTTTTTGAGGCTAACCACTAGCCGCGTCCAGCGATACTAGTGGTGCAGTGTCTCAATGATACCCATCGACCACAACATATCGTGCCAGCCATCCTTTGTCTCTACTACATCTTGTGTTACCCCTTGTCGTTCTGTCACAGTGGAGGCGGCAGGCCAATC
Source organism: Chloroflexota bacterium (assembly GCA_023381555.1). Lineage (GTDB taxonomy): Bacteria > Chloroflexota > UBA4733 > UBA4733 > UBA4733 > JAMDCW01. The sequence continues at coordinate 14,601 of JAMCRV010000043.1, forward strand.
GTGGTAGGAGTATGGGTACAGGCCTTGTGCTGCATAAGGCCGCTGCCCTTTAACCTGTTCGCCACGCGATTGTGACGGCTTTCACGGCGGGTGTCCGTCGTGTCCGAAGGTGTGTGTAACCGCAGACTTTGGATGTGCTCACGCCCGTTGCCTATCTTTCCTAGAACCGCGGCGCGCGGCATGGTCTATATGATCCGGGCTCAAACCTGCCACCTATGCGGAACTTGAGAGGACAGGCAGTTTATGGCTGCGGAGCCCCTCTTATCCACGCGCCCAGATACTCCACCACTCTCGAGGGATGATGTGAGATGCGCCGTGGCGTCGAGCGAGTGAGGGGGTCTGGTCGCGTGTACGAAGCCGGACCACCGGGCAGACCGACTATTGCCTACTGGGCACACTACTGACTGGCGGTTCGCGAGCAGGAAGAGAGGACAATCTGGCTGTGGATCATCGTAGACCGATTGCTTCACGGTATGCTGCTGGTAGCATCCTTAGAGTCAGGGACTAGCTCTTCTCCAGCAAGACGCCGCAGCCGGTTGATGTTGTCGAGATCCGGGCCACTACCGTTCGTCCCAGGCGTCTCCAGAATCCATGGCAGTTGACGGAGCACATCGTGAGCGAGGAGGGCGGCGAAGCCGGCCTCGCCGATGAAACCCTCACCGATGTTCGCGTGGCGATCTCGGTGGGATGCGAGGCCGAACTGGGAGTCGTTCGCATGGATTGCTCGCAATCGTTCCACTCCTAGGGAGCGATCCAGCTCATCGATCATCGTCGTGATGCCGCCGGCCGTGCGAATGTCGTAGCCCGCAGCGAGCGCGTGACACGTGTCGAGACATATTCCGAGACGCGTATCATTGCCCAGCGCTTTGATCACTTGTCCAAGTTCCGAGAACGACACGCCAATGGCACCTCCTTGACCTGCACAGATCTCGAGGAGAAGCGGAGGACCCTCCGGTTGTCGCGACAGCACCGCTTCGAGACCAGCGATGACGCGAGGTAGCACACTCGCGAGGCCTGCGCCACTGTGGGAGCCGGTGTGCAGCACAATGCCGCTCAGACCAGCCTGGAGCCCGAGGGTACGGTAGAGCATCAGCGAGTGGATCGAATTGTTCCAGATGCGCTCATCTGCGGAGGCGAGGTTGATGAGATACACGGCGTGTGCTACCCAGGGGCGGATATCGTGGTTCCCGCATGCCGTCGTGAACTGTTCCGTGATGCCAGCCTTGAGCTGGACGCTTCGCCACGAGGTGGGGCCCGTGAAGAAGATCTGTCCACAGTTGGCCCGGATTGCCTGCGCTCGTGGCACGGCCTGATGAATGCCACCAGCGGCCGAGACGTGTCCGCCGATGCGCATTCAGGACACGCCCTGGAACTTGGCGCGATGCGTTGCCTTATGTAAAGGATGGATGACTAATGACTGCACTTGCTGGAGCAACAGCTCGGACGGTGGGACCCGTGCGGCCCGCGGCCCCTGTCGAGGTACGGTCGTGGCCGATCGCAGCGCCATCTCGAGATCCGCCGGCTGCTCTCCAGGAAACTCGGTGAACCACTTCATCAGGTGCTGAGGAAAGTGGGCATCGCTTCCTCCAACTGAAGCGATCCTGTGTGTCCGGGCGAAGGCCGCTAAGCGTTCCGGGGAGCGCACGTAGGGGCTGTGTGTCTCGAGCCCTACGATCCCTGGGTGTGGAAGTAGCGCCTCGATGGGCTTAAGCCCGACACCAACTACCCACTGATCCGGATGGGCCACAACGATGATACCTCCAGCATCCGTGATGCGCTGAACCATCTCGGGAAGAGGACGCAGTGTAGGCAGACGGTGGGTCGGGTAGGGTGGGCTGAAGAAGTAAGCGAGAATGTGCTTGAAGCCTTGGACAGTTACCTCGCAGCCCCACAACGGCGTGATCGATGAGCGAGGGTGCGCATCCTTCCAGCGCAGCGCCTCTTTCCAGGCGTCTACTTCGTCGTGATCGGTGAACGATACGACCGCGATGTCCTCAAGCAATGCCAGTCGATCGAGTGAGTCGCACACAGAGCTTCGACCGTCACTGAACACGCTGTGGAGGTGAAGCACTGCCTTACCCAAAACTTCGCCTGTCTCTTTCCAAAGATATCTATCGCCTTCTAATCTTAGCAGTGGTGGAGTACCCACTATGTGGAGTGCCCAACATTGAGGCAGAAAGGCTGGTACCTCTTTCTATTCTTTACTGTACCGTTGCCCTCCCGTCCGGGCTCTCTGCTAGGCTTGTCACGTTGTCCTCACTCGAACGTCAAAGTTATGGCTGAGGCACCACCGTTGCACGTGGTTAAGACATCTTACTTTTGAGGAGGTTTTCTTTGCGGCGAAGACTTCTGGCGCTTGGCGCAGCACTGGTATGGCTCTTCGGACTCTTTGCCCCGATGGGTGGAACTGCCGCTGCGCAGAGCAGTCCTCTCGATTATCCGATCTCCAATGGGCACTTCTACGCTGAGGCGAATGGGCAAGGCGGCGCCGGCGGCCTCGGCTTTGCCATCACCAATGGTGGTGGCATCCCCTTTTGGACCGCTTTCCAGCATTTTGGCGGGGTCGCGGGATTAGGCTATCCCATCTCGGGCCGCTTCACGTGGAATGGATTCATCGTGCAAGCGACGCAGCGTGTGGTGATGCAATGGCACCCGAACACGCAGCAGGTCGACTTCGTCAATGTCTATGATCTGCTCCACGATGCGGGTAAGGATGCGTGGTTGCAGGCGTACCGGAATACTCCACCCCCGCTGAGCACGGCCCCGGACACGGGTCTAACGTGGAACCAAGTCAAGGCTCGTCACCTCGCGTTCCTCAACGCGGATCCTGCCATTGAAGCCAAGTACTATTCCGTGGCGGCGTACGGTGATCCGGTGGTGCTGAATGGCCTGCCGATGACGCAGGTGGTGGACGAAGGGCCGTTCAACGTCGTTCGGTGCCAGCGCGTCACCATCCAGCACTGGCTCGTGAACGACCCCGCGGCAGGCGCTCATGCTGGCGACGTGACCGTGACCCTCGGCGGCGACGCTGCCAAGGCGGCGGGATTATTGCCACAGACTCCAGCACTGCAACCTGCTCCTGCCCCAGGGATTTCGAGCGGTGGAGTGCCTACGAGCACGCCTCCGATCGCAACAGATTCACAGATCCCTAATTTCATCTATGGATACCAAGCGCACATGTACTTCGGCCAGGCAGCGCCAGCGTTGACTGCGATTCAGAATGCCGGATTCACGTGGGCGAAGCAGCAGGTGGTATGGTCGTCCATCCAGCCTAACTCTCCCAACCAGAGCAACTGGGGCGAACTCGACACGATCGTCAATACGGCCAACCAGATGAACATCAAGTTGATGTTTTCCATTGTGGAGGCGCCAGCGTGGGCCAGAGTCGGTCCTGACCAGCCTTATCCTAGCAACCCACAGTTGCTCGCCAGCTTCCTCTCGACACTGGCGACTCGCTACAAGGGCAAAGTAGCCGCGTACGAGATCTGGAATGAGGAAAATTTTGCTCGTGAGGTCGGTCCGGGAGACATCAATCCGGGCAACTACGTCGAGCTCCTCAAGGCGGCCTACACGGCAATCAAGGCGGTGGATCCGGCTGCAATCGTGGTGTCTGGTGCACCCACGCCGACGGGGGTCAATGATCCGAATATTGCCATGGACGACAACACCTACCTTCAACAGATGTTTGCCTACCAGGGTGGTATCGTCAGCAACTATTTTGACGTGCTTGGTGCGCACGCTGAACCGTGGGCTAATCCTCCCAATGCCTGGATTGGGACGCCGGAGCCACCGAACGTCACTGGGTATAACAATGCTCCAAGCTTTTTCTTCCGCCGCCTGGAGAACTATCGTGCGGATATGGTTGCTGCTGGTGACGGCAACAAGAAGATTTGGGAGACGGAGTTTGGCTACGACTCCTGCCCAACTCCGGCTCCGGCGGTGCCCAACTACGAATACTGCAAGTGGATCACTGAGCAGCAGCAGGCCCAGTACACGGTTCAGGCATTCCAGTACGCTCGCGCCAACTATCCGTGGCTTGGCGGTATTTTCATCTGGAACCTCAACTTCCAGTACTTCGTACCGGATACTGACGAGAAGTGGGGCTTCGCCAATCTGCGCGCCGACTACTCACCGCGACCGGTGTACACGGCAGTGCAGCAGATGCCAAAGATCTAAGGCGGCGCTTAGGGAGGCGTCACGTGGGGAGGGGACTGGCCCTATTAGGCCAGTCCCCTCCCTGCACGAAGAGCGCCGATCCTTCCGCTGTTGGCGCTGGATGCCGGTGTCGTGACTATGCCCTGTCGCCCTGACAGCACGCGTCATCTCTCCTTACCAACCATGTCCCCCAGCTCTCATTTTGACTCAGCTCTCACGCTACGGCCCTGGCCATCTCAAAACCCCAGTTGTTTATGCTGAGTCAGCCCGTGGGGGTGGGCTCTGAGAGCGCTCTGTGAGGGAAGCGCAGAGAGACAGAGATCGCACTGGCTCGCGATCCGCAACGTGGGGCTAGGAGTTGCTGGGGAATGCTGCCTGCCATGGCTGGCCGTGAGCATACGCCTGAACAGCATAGTAGATCGGCTCTAAGGTGAAGTCTGGCTCTACGAAAGTCGCGTAGTCTTGTGCTGTGCCGGTCAAGAATGGTAGGCGGAATTGCCAGATGCAGAGTGCGAGGTCCCAGCCCCAGGTCGCAGCCATCTCGTAGGCCTGAATCGTGTAGGTGATGCGTTGAGCGGGAAGCACTGCATGGGTCCACAGTGGCGCCGAGTTCCAACCGGCTTCCGTGATCAAGATCTGCTTATCAGAGTCGCCGTTCCTCTCCATCACCGCGCGAAGCAGGACGACGCGCTGAAAGTCGAGAACTGAAGGAGCGGGGGGGGCACTGGCGGGCAAAGTCTCCCCATACGGGTGCGCAGCCACGAGATCGAACCACGGGGCAGCTCCGTGGTCGTACATGCGCTGGAGATAGATGAGATCATCGAGAGCGTTGTCGCTCTGTTCTATAGTTTGAGCAAGGCCGGCAGTGACGACCTGCATCAAAGGATCCGCATCCTTGATTGCAGGGTAGACGGTCCTGAGTAGCGTGGTGTAGGCAACTGGATCGGGTTTGCGATACCCCCACTCAAAGGCCGTATTGGGCTCATTCCACACCACAAGGTATCCTACGAGTCCCTGGTACCGCCGCGCGAAAGTAGCAAGGAAGCGGGCGAAGAGCGGGTAGCTCGCGGTCGGAAGATAGCGTCCGGTAGAGGTAAGCGGCCGGGCCCAATCTGGAACGAGATCGACCCGAGCGATCACGGTGAGACCGCGCTCTACGGCCGAGCGAATCACTACATCGCTGTGATCCCAATGGTACGTATCTGGGTCAGGTTGCAGGTAGGACCATGGAAAGTACTCTACGATCCAGCTCGCGCCCATCTGAGCGACGAGGTCGAGCGTGCGACGGATCTTGATTGGCTCCACTTCGTCGGTGAGTCGGGTGTGCACGCCGATTTTCGGGCGAAGTGCAGAGAGCCGGGAAGGTGGTAGCCGGATCTTCTCGGCACCGGACTGAACAGGGATTGCCAGGAGGGACATCAACAAGGCGCGTCGAGACAAAGCAGGATTTCCGGTCACGACCGATTTGTGGTCCTTCGCGGCACGAGGTGCTCAGCATCTGCCGGGAACGGCTCACGAGGAGTAGTCGAGAGCGGGTCGCTTTCGACGTCGACCGGCGGGGATCCCTCGGTCCCTTGGCGGCGGCGTTGCCACCACGACACGAGCACACCGAGCAGCGGTACGACCAGCAGTAGCACGAGCGCCAGTGCGACTGTCAGGCCGAGATGGTTGCTGCTCAAAAAGCGATCCAGGTGAAGGGTACGTCCGAGGATGCGGCCTAAGATGACCCAGAAGAGCGTCCAGAGGAAGCTGGCGGCGCCAGTCATAGCGACGAAGACAGGGAGGGCAACGTCAAAGATGCCACTCACGGCCGAGGTCGGTGTGCGCAGACCAGGTATAATCCTGCCCACGAAGACCACGGGAGAGCCATGTCGACGGAGCCAGCTCTCGATCCAGAGCACCCGGCGCTGGTCTAGGCCAATAAACCTTCCCCACCGCATCAGTGCCGGGTGACCAAGTCTGGCACCGAGGGTATAGAGGGTGACGCTTCCTGCCACGCTGGCAAAAGTCATAACTATGACCAGTTGGACGATGTTAGGACCGTTGCGTGAGGACTGCATGCCTAGCACGGCGAGGAGAAGATTACCGGGAAGCGGCAGCGGCACACCAACCTCTTCGATGAAGATGAGCACACTCAGGGCAAGAAGATCGTGTTCACGGAGCAGCTCGAATATAGCCTGAGCCGCGGGCGTTATGTGGTGGAAGGGAAAGTTTACCATCTAGCATGACGAGCAGATGCTTCGCTAAAAGGTTGTGGGCAGTAGTTCCTAGCGGCGCTCATTTTTGCTGCTCTCCTTACTCTATGGTAACGACTTTGATAGCGTTGGTTATTGGGAGCGACGATGGCGGGAACCGCGGCGTGGAAAGTAGGCTGCCAATGCTCGCAGTGGTATACTCGCCGCACGTTTTGAGGAGAGTATTCCTTTGCTATGTTGACCGTGGCCCCTCGAGTTGTCGAGATCTTGGTAGCATTCGCGCTCGCTTACGTGGCGACGCTTTCCCTCACTTTGGTCATCTGGACTTTCCGAGACATCCAAACGCGGACCACAGACGTCTTTGTGCAAGCCGTATCGACGCTCTTTGTCGCTGTCTTTAACCTGCCGGGTCTCATTCTCTATCTGATATTGCGACCACACGAGACGCTGACGGAACAGTACGAGCGCTCCCTTGAGGAGGAGACGCTCCTCCAAGACTTGAAGCAGGACCTTCTGTGCCCGAGTTGTAACCAGGTGATTCAACCTGACTTCCAGATGTGCCCGCACTGTCGCATGCGACTCAAGCGCCAGTGTGTGGAGTGCGGAAGAATGCTTGAGCTCGACTGGTCGACCTGCCCATTTTGTACCACTCCGATCGGGGCGACCGTTCCTTAGAGTGAAGTAGCGAAGGCTGAAGCGGACTGGATGCGACGCGCCATTCGTGAAGCTGCGAGGGCCCAGCCGCCCTACGATGGCGACCGCCTGGGCACGATCAAGAGCTGGCCAGTGGCGGAACGCCCTCGTGAAAAGCTTGAGCGGCTTGGACCTGAGCAGCTCAGCCACGCCGAGCTGTTGGCGATCCTGTTGCGCGTAGGGCGCCCAGGTGAGCCGGTCGTTCAACTGGCGCAACGTCTCATTGTGAGCCTAGGTGGGCTGACCGGTCTGGTTCACGCCTCCACAGAGGAGTTGACGAAGATCGACGGTATTGGCGTGGTCAAGGCGATAGAATTGCGAGCGATGGTGGAGCTGGCCAGGCGGCTCATGACGCTCGCTCCCGAGCAACGCGTCAACGTGACCAGACCTGAGCACGCTGTTCCATTGCTTCAGGATATGCAGTTCCTCACTCGGGAGCACTTGCGTACAGTACTGCTCAACACCAAAGGTGGCGTCCTCAGCGTGACAACGGTCTACGAGGGGTCGGTGGACCGAGCGACCGTGCGCATCGCAGAAGTGTTCCGAGAGGCAGTTCGCCGGGACTGTCCCCGGATCATCGTAGCGCATAACCATCCGTCTGGCGATCCTACGCCCTCACACGAAGACGTCGGGGTGACGGAGGATCTCTGTGAGGCTGGGAAGCTTCTTGGAATCGAAGTGCTTGACCATCTGATCATCGGCCGGTCTGGCTACGTGAGCCTGCGGCAGCAAGGGCTCGGCTTCCGCGGCTGAGGAAACCGAGCCTACGATCAATGGCAAGTAGGGTTGGCTTAGATAAATGGGATGTCTAAGAGCCCCTACTCGCCCCCCTCAGCCTTGCGACACTGGATCACGCAGGGTAGCGCAGCCTCAGTTGCCGCTGACGTCCCCTTCTGGCGCCAACCCAAGTGCGACAAGTGCATTTTGTCTTGCAACTGCTGATCTGTGAAGCTGCTGCGTGGCAAGCTGGGCGAGGCTCTGGTAAAGCGCTAAGTGGGGAGAGGTCGACTGGGCGGCGATCTCGAGGACGGACCACGCATCTGCAGTGGTTTGATAGGCGGCGGCTTCCCATTGGACGTAGCGGTGCACTGCCCGATACCGGCTGGTGCCTGTTGGTAGGTGAAGGCCGAGGGAGCTCAGGGCGGCGGCGGCCCGTTCGTTTGTCACTACAGCATCTTTGAGCTCTGGTATCAGTGGATGTAGGGTGGTACCACCGTTCAGCTTGCGCTCAATCGCTCCATTCACGCTGTCGGCTGCAGCAGTCGCCCGTGTTATGGCTCTGTCAATAGTGTTGAGAGCTTCTTGAGGGGGCAGAGGACTTGACGTTGCGGCGGGAGTTGGCATCGATGTGGGAGTGGAAAGCGCCGTAGATGATGCGGACAGCGAGGATCCGCTGGATGCAATCACTGTTACGCTTGGAGGCTGACTCTGTCCGCAGGCGGCCAGGAGTGCGCTCGTTGCAAGGACGAGCAGTGCTGCGAGCCGCCCTGTCACCCTTCTCGCCGTTTCTAACGGAGTCGAACTCCCCTAGGATGTTCTGATGAAATCGAAGTGGAACTCACCTGCTTGGTTGCAGTTTGTGTAGTTGACCGTCCGGACATCAGAGATGCGGTTGCCGTTGCTATCAACGACGAAGACGTTGAACGTGAGGGGGGTCTGCGGGCACGAGGTAGAAATAGTGAAGTCGAAGAGTCCGTCGGACTCTGAGACTCCGTGGTACACGGTGCTGTAGTAGGTTACTTCGAAGGGCACGCCACCAAGCCCGTTGCCGTTGTTATCGAGGATGTGCCCTTGGATGTACTGAACGCCAGCATTGGGAGCGGAGGAGACGCACGGCACACGATTGTTGCTGCCGCAGTCTAGCGGTGGAGTCGTCACATCCTTGGACGTGTATGGAAACTGGGGTACCGGGGTCGGTGTGGGTGACGGTGTTGCGGCAGGAGTAGGTGTTGGAGTCGGTACGGGAGCGTTGACGGTCCCATTGGCAGTCTCGGTGTAGGTGAAGTACGTCGGAATCAGGCCGAGGGTCTTGGCAATGTCGCCACCATTGACGACGCTGATGTCTCCAGCATGAATCCCTGCGGCTGGGTCGTCAACCAGCCAGTCCTGAATGGCGATGCGCTGGGCTCGAATGATGTTGAATGGACCTGCATCCACGATGGTTGAGGTGGGAAGGCCGTTGTACAGGACGGCCACATCCTGAGAACGGTTGCCGAAGAAGGCACTCTGAATCTTCAGATCGCTCGTCAGGAGAGCAAGGCGTCCTTGCTCGATTTGCTGGAAGGTTGCCTTGCCGTTGTCAAATGATCTGGAGAGCTGGGGTGGAATCTGGTATTGCGCTTGTAGCTGGGCATCGAGCCCGAGGTCGTGTAGCTCATCGAACACGTTGACGAAGTCGACTGTTTGGGTAGTAGGACGCCACTGCATGATCACCTTTTGCGTGGCTTGAACCGTGAATCCATCAAGAGTGAAGCGTCGTGATACTGGGTATCCCAGTGCAGCCACTCCACCAAGCTGCTGGAAGGCGGTCCAGAAATTGATGCCATTGTCGTTGGTGATGCGATAGCCATACTGAGGGCCAGCCCCTCCGTTAGTCTCCGTATAGAAATGACCGTTTCCCCCAGGAAAGTCGTAGTCGGCTGCTGGCGCCTGTGCGTGCACGATGGCGGGACCAAACACGCCGAGCAACACACCCAGCGTAGCAACGAGCGGAACTAGCCTCATTCGCAGCAAGGCGTCCTCACTTTCCGGGGCGCAGATCATCAATCATAGTCACTGGGCAGTATGGCTGCCGCCGGAGAGCCCTGTCAATCTTGGGGGCGCCCTTTGGTGTGTGGTCACCCAAAAGTCCTTCTCCAACGGCACGCCTGCTTGCAGCCGCCGGTGACCATTTGCGAGGAGGAGTAGAATGTCTGAAGAATCAGTCTAGTGTGAAGGAGCTTGCATGACCCTGCTCACCGAGACGATTGGTCGTGTCGGCACGTTGGCGACGGCGTCAATGCACGCCGCACGTGCCCGGCAACTCGATTTGACAAAACCTGCAGGAAGCCTTGGTCGATTGGAGGCGCTCCACGTTCAGCTTGCCGGGATTCGTGCCGATCCCCTACCTGTGGTCACTCACAAGGCGGTCATCATCATGGCTGGAGACCATGGGGTTGTTGTGGAGGGTGTGTCAGCCTATCCGGCTGAAGTGACATCCCAGATGGTGCTCAACTTCGTGCACGGTGGCGCAGCGATCAACGTGCTGGCGCGAGCCGCCGACGCCCGCGTGGTCATCGTCAACGCTGGAGTTGGTAGCCCGCTTCCTGATCTGCCAGACATGATCAACACGCCAGTTGCGCGTGGCACGCGGAACATGGCGCGAGAAGCGGCGATGACACGTAGCGAGGCAACCGCCGCAATCGAGCTTGGAATCAGGGTGCTTGAGCAAGAGCGCGCCCGAGGCCTTGATCTCGTCGCGACAGGCGACATGGGGATTGGCAACACCACTGCATCAGCCGCTATTGTTGCCGCACTTTGTGGCGCTCCCGTGGCCCAAGTAACAGGACGTGGCACCGGTGTGGACGATGCGGGACTCGTGCGAAAACGAGAGGCTATCCAGCGAGCCTTGGATCTGCTTCGCCCAGACCCTGCTGATCCGCTTGATGTGCTGAGTAAAGTTGGTGGATTAGAGATCGCCGGCCTGATAGGCGTAATCCTGGGTGCTGCTGCCGAGAGACTGCCTATCGTCGTCGACGGCTTTATCTCGGGTGCAGCAGCACTTGTTGCTGTAGAGCTCTGCCCTGCAGTACGAAGCTTTCTGATCGCGGCACACTCGTCGGTGGAGATAGGGCACCATGTTGTGCTTGAGAAGCTCGAGCTGGCCCCGCTGCTGCAGCTGGATCTGCGTCTGGGTGAGGGTACCGGAGCGGCGCTCGCCTTTCCGCTCATTGAGGCAGCTTGTCGCATCCCTCGCGAGATGGCTACTTTCAGCGAGGCTGGTGTCGCCCAGCGGGAAGACTCCGGTCAGCCGGCTGGCCAGGGAGCGTGAGTGGGCAGAGCTACGGAGTGTCGCAGAGGGCCTCGGATTCCACTCGGTCCGAGGATCACTGGTGTCGATGGTAGAGAGCGGCGACGCAGCGGTGAGAAGAGTGGGCGTAGAAGGCATCCAGCACCTGTTGATCTGAAGGAGTGAGCTGTGGCTGTGGAGTCTTTCAACCGCGCTGCCAGTGCTGAGCCTGTTCCGGCAGCAACCCTAGCACAGAGGCTACCGGAAAATCCTCTCATTACCCCACAGGATGTTGTGCCTTCGCAGCCGGGCTTTGAGGTTGTGTGCGCCTTCAATCCCGCCGCAGCACGGTATGGGGATGACATTATCCTGCTAATTCGCGTGGCTGAGCGACCGCGCAGTGTGCGGTTATCTGACTGGCCGGCGTGGGAGGTGATCCTTGATCATGTCGACCTGCATCTCCTTCCGTTGACGGAGAAGTATGCGCACCACGAGCTCGTTGGCCTGGCTGTATTCAATCCGCAAGCGGATCCGCCGCGCGTCGTCCCCGCGTATCTGCGGAAGGACTTGCCAGGGCTAGATCTCCACGATACGCGCGCGATCAAGCTGAATCATTCCATGTTGCTCTCGCAGCTCTCTCACTTGCGGCTCGCGCGCAGTCGCGATGGCGTGCACTTCATGATCGATACGCAGCCTGCAATTGCCCCGGAAAGTGTGACCGAGGAATTTGGCTGTGAGGATGCCCGCATTACCCAGATCGGGGATACCTATTATGTTACCTACGTCGCTCCCAGTCGGGTGGGCATTTGCACGTGCCTGGCGTCGACAACTGATTTCCACCACTTCGAGCGGCACGGAATCATTTTTCTTCCCGATCACAAGGATGTCGTCATTTTCCCGGGAAAGGTACAGGGGAAGTACTGGGCGCTGACGCGACCTATGCCCAGCTCATTTAGCAAGGTGCACGGTATCTGGCTCTCAAACGGCCCTGACTTGCTCAACTGGGGGAACCACGTGCCATTGGGGCTGCCTCGGCACGGCATGTGGGATGAGCTGCGCACAGGCGGAAGCAATGTTCCGATCTTGACGCAAGAAGGCTGGCTGGTGCTCTATCACGGTGTAGACTCGCAGGGGCGCTACTGCATGGGGGCCATGTTACTCGATGCGGAGAATCCGCGCCGTGTGCTCGCTCGCTCGGCCCACCCTTTGCTGGCTCCCGAAGCCCTATTTGAACGCCAGGGATTCTATGGAAACGTGGTGTTCAGCTGCGGACACGTGCCTCTTGATGAGGAGGGGCGCACAATTCGTCTGTACTACGGCGCGTCGGATAGCGTCACGGCGGCCGCCGACTTCAGTGTGGACGCAATTCTCGGCAGCCTCAAAGACGAGCCGGACTACTAACTGCATAGCGATACTGAGCGCCTCAGGCTCACCGAGGCGCTCAGTATCGCTATGCGGGAGATGCTATGAGAAGTACGATTGTGGTCGTCGCATGCGGTTGGTGAGGCGGCCGATCCCTTCGACTTCGACCGTGTATTCTGTGCCATCTTCCATTGGGCCTGGATTTGCCGGCGTTCCGGTCATCAAGATGTCACCTGGTTCCAATGTGAAGAACCGCGAGACGAATGCCACGAGCTTTCCAGTTTTGTGCCCAAGGTCTGCCGTGGTGCTATCCTGCCGCACTTTCCCGTTGAGATAGCCGCGAATGCGGAGATTGTCCGGGTCCACATCGGTCTGGAGCCACGGTCCGAGGGGCAGGGAGGTATCGAAGCCTTTGGCTCGTGTCCACTGACCGTCGGCATCTTGCCAGTCTCGCGCGCTGACATCGTTTCCGCACGTGTATCCCAGCACGTATTCGCGCCACGTATCTGGTTGGATCAGCTTTGCCTTACGTCGAATAACGACAGCAAGCTCAGCTTCCGAATCGATGCGATTCGTACCGATGGGCCAGGTGATGTCATCACCAGGATTGATGAGCGCCGTGGGCGGCTTAAAGAACATCAGTGGCTCTGTGGGAATAGTCTTGCCGCTCTCAGCAGCGTGCAAGGCATAGTTTAGGCCAATACAGATGACCTTCTTCGGCTCTGCAGGGGCGAGTAGACGGAGATCGCTGAGTCTGCCAAGCCGCTCGCGACGCTCTTGGGCACCGTAGACGTCGTTCAGACGATAGACGTCCTCACCAACGATAGTAGCCCATACTGGGGAACCGTTGAATAAGACTCGTGCGATCCGCATGCGTCGTGAACCCTTTCGTGCTGAGTGACCGCTTGCCGGCAACGCTGGCGATGTTACCACTTGGCTAGAGCGTTTCATTATGATGTGCCGTACGTTGTCGTGCCGGTTGCTCGTCGGCGCAGCACCCGCGGCTGAAGCAGCGGGCTACGTTCACCAAGCCGGCTCAAAGCCGGCTGGAGGCCATCAGTGAAGGGCTAGACGCCGTGTCCAGCCTCGTTCACGGGCGGGCGAGCCGACGGTTGTCCGCCTGCTCCCTTCCTTGCCTGCGCCGAGGCGCTGCACCACTACTCCTGATGCTGTCAGCTTACCTGCCTGCCAACTGAAGGAGGACTTTCAAGAACCTGTACTAGCCCGTGGTGCGAGGCTGGTGCTCCAACTCCTGCGGAGGGTCGATTGGGCGATAGGCCATTGGAGGCGCCCCTGGTAGCCGGTGACGAAGGATCATGCTTAGAGCGAGCCATCCATCGGTCAAGCGCCGCAGTTTCTTGCTCGGTGTAGGGCGTGGATGGTAATGAATCGGCACCTGTGCGATGCGGTAGCCACGCTTGCGGAGATTGATGGTGATTT
>JAMCRV010000040.1 GCA_023381555.1 Chloroflexota bacterium
TCATCCGCTGCTTGCTTGGGACACACTCGACGAAGCATCGCCCGGTACCGCGCGTGGACACAGGAACAAGGACTGCTCCAGCAGGAGGTGGCGGCGGAGGCGGAGGTACACCGGTTGCTCGCCAAGATGCGCCGCTTCCACCTCCACCCCCACCGCTACCTCGCCGACCTCGAACGCCGCTGGCTCAGCCTACCAGGAGGCCCGTGATGCCACTTCTACCGCCGCTGTTTTTTGCTCGCACGCATGGTCCGGCCTCCCGGGCGCCATCCCTCTCTCCATGGGCGCTCGCTGGCCAGCCAGCAGTAGTCCGGACACCGACGGTTCACCAGCGCGAGACAGACGCGGGCGTCATCTTGGTCGGGCCCTGCCTACTCGCGAGATACCCTTGACTATTGCACCTCCAAACCTGAGCGTATCGACCAGCATTATCCGCACAGTCCGAATTTCAGGCATTTCTTAGGGCAACGGCTCTCCGGCGGCGGCTATCTGCCTGCACCATGATCTTAATGTTACGTGAGCAATCCAATGTCGCTTCCTGCCAGAGAAGCTATTGAGATGAGCGGGCATTGCTATCCACGGTGATTCGGTTCTGTCTCGTTTTCCTCCTCACCGGAGGCTAGTTGAAAGGAGAGCAGCAATATGAAACAGCTCCTTATCTCCCTACTGTTGACTGCCTTGCTGAGTATTCCGGCCACCGCGCAGGCGGCAGCAGCACCGTCGTGCCACTTCGTGCTGGGGTTTGCAGCCTTGTACCAGAGAATCCCCAATATCGTTGGCCGGTGTGTGCAGAATCAATACGGTACAGCCAGCGGCAATGCCTATCAGCATACGACCAACGGGTTGCTAGTGTGGAAACGTGATACCAACTGGACGGGATTTACCAATGGCTACCATACCTGGGTCGAGGGACCATACGGTCTCCAGGAACGACTCAACACCCAGCGCTTCGCCTGGGAGCTCGACGACCGTAAGGTTCCCGCCGGCATCACCGTGCTCCCGTCGCAGCCAGCGGTGCCAGCCCGGATCACCTGGAGTGGCCTGAATAGCCCAGTCGCTTCCGGCGCGACGTCGTGGCTTGATCACCTGGAGGCGCTCGCGGCCAGCCCTGGCCCAAGCAAGGCAATCGTCATCCATCTCACTGCCCAATCGCTCACGGCTTATGACAACGGCCGGGCGATTCTGACGACGCCCGTCACGACGGGACGGCAGTATTTGCGGACGCCAATCGGCCTCGACACAATCACGTGGCACGCCAGCCCCTACCTGTTCATCTCTCCCTGGCCGCGAAGCAGTTCTTTCTGGTATCCACGCTCCTGGGTTCATTGGGTGCTGCATTTCCATTCTGGTGGCTACTTCATCCACGACGCCCCGTGGGAACCTAGCTGGGCATACGGCCCAGGCTCGGAGAATGGGCCGTACTCTAGCCACGGCTGCGTACAGGTGCCGTACAAGGCGATGTACTTCCTGTATAACTGGACTCCGAACGGTGCGCTCGTGATCATCGTTCCGTAGGCTCGTTATAGAGAGAGCTAGATGGTGGAGCGCCATTCTCCTGGGGGCGGCCAGCCTTGGCGAGCCAGCGGAGTTGGCCCTGGTGCTCCGAGCCAGTAGCCTTTGGAGGGGTGATACTGATGTGTCCGCACTCACTATGGAGTCGTCGTCAAGCGCTCCGCCTCTTTTCCGCCGCTCTGGGGGGGAGTGCCGGGTCAGCAGTTCTATCGGGTGCTGCACTAGCCGCTGCGCCAGCGAATCCTGTCATCGCGACCATCCAGCGTACGCGCTATGACCCGATCCTACACCACACCATCAACGACGTGCTGGTGACCTTCGGCAGCCATCGCTACGCTGTACCGTTCCTGGCTTTCTTCGAGCAGACGGGGGGTATCGCTCGCTGGGGCTACCCCACCTCAGAACTGCTTATGGAACAGCCAGCGGCGCTCAGCCAGTATTACCAGCGCGGAATCGTTGACTTTCACTATCGACCGGATCTCGGCACCTACGTCCTGGAGCGGCGGCTAGTCTGGGATGATATCGGTGGCGCCCAAGCAGGTCCGGGAAAGGATCAGGGCATCGAGCCACCACCAGTCCATCCATTAGGCGTCGTTGTCGGACCGTGGGGACATAGCGTGAGCAACTACCTCCCCGATGGCACCTATACCGGCTTCTACTCCTTCTTCCAGCGTGTTGGTGGAGTACGTAGTCTTGGCTACCCGAAGACAGAGGCGCGCCGAGATGAAAATGCTCTAGTGCAACTCCATTTGCCAGGGGCTACTCCCGGCTTCATCCGCCAGTATTTTCAAGCAGCAGTTCTGGAATTCCATCCTGACAGCCCAGCGCCAGTCGAGCCAGCGTTACTCGGCGACATGGTGCGTGACCTCCACTATCCGAATGGAAGCTGGCAGCAGCTCTTAGCCTTTCAACCGCAGACCCCGTTGAGCAATGGTGAATGGCTAGCGCTCACCGGCCCTGCGGCGCCGCTCGAGACCACCTTTCCACCCCGCCTCCACCTCACTGCTCGTCCGGCAACGGTGGTACAGGGTCGGAGTTTCGTCATCGGCGCCACAGGGCCGCTAAACTTGACCCTCACCAGCTCTCTCAATGGGACAGCAGTGCCCTTCGCTCCAACCTCAGGAGGCTACTGGGCGGTGGCTGGCTTCGATCCGATCGCTCAAATCGGCGAACATGAGCTGCGCTTGCAGGCGAAGAACAGTCAGGGAGTGCTCATACAGCAGGCGACGCTGCCCGTCACAGTTCTGGCGGGAGTTTTTCCGACGTTGCGCGCCGCAGTCTCGCTACCAGTGAGCAAGCTCCCGCTGCTCAACCGCACTCTTGAGCGCGCTGAAGATGCCTTCCTGACCCCTATCTTCTCGCAGTTCACGCCCCAGCAGTTCTGGAAGGGCTATTTCATCTATCCGGTGAGCAGCTTCGTCATCACTACTGGTTTTGGCGAGCGGGAAATCTTTACTGGACGCAGTGGCGTGAGCTGGCACGGCGGACTCGACCTCGCCGTGCCGGAAGGGGCACCAATTCACGCCGCCAACGACGGCGTCGTCGCGCTGGCTCGCCACCTGGAAGTGCGTGGCAATACGATTATTCTCAATCACGGTGTGGGCGTCTTCACCGCCTATCTCCATCAGTCACGGTTTGCAGTCACTGAGGGACAATCGGTCCGGAAAGGCGATCTCATTGGTTACGTCGGCGCGACGGGTCTTGCCACCGGCCCCCACGTACACTGGGAGTTGCGCGTGCACAACGTGCATGTCGACCCTGCCCAGTGGACCCAGGAAATATTCGCTCTGTGAGTCCTCTCCTGGCCCTTGGTGCGGCGTTCCCGGCCACCGGTGATGAAAGTCAACCACTTTGGGAAATCCCGCCGGGCGCATTAGTGGGGCGTGGCAGGTCGCCAGCGCCCCGCGTGGCCGGTGTCAACCTGGCGGCGCCACCGCGAGCGGTCCGACCGGGCGTTAGCGTTAGCAACTTGAGTTTCGTCACCTGTCCCTCCGTCTGGCCATTGCTCTGAGGCAGCCGCAGCGCCGTCATTCCACCCTGGCCGGGTATGCGGCGCTGGCATAGGAGGTCGCCATCGCCGAACATCTCCCTGTCCACGGAATCGGATCATGTCCAAACTGCGCCACCGCCGTGCGCTGGCCCACCAGGTTCATCGCCGCACCCACGCTTGCACTAGGGGTCACACTTCTTCTGGGGAGAGCATCAGGGCTTCCGATCATCGCGACTCTTACGTGCACGCGCAGTTCCCGGCCGCCCACTCCTATGGGAGCAGCCCCAACATACGAGACCCTGCCGTTCCCTCCCTACTCGTGCAAGAAGCACACTAGCCTCTCTGAGTATTGACCCCAAACTCTTCGCGCAAGAACCTCAGTGTACGCTCCCACGCGAGCTTGGCCGCATCGGCACGGTACACCTCCGGGCGTGTATCGTTGAAAAAGGCGTGCTCTGTGCCCGGATAGATGTATACCTGGACACGTTTTCCGAGAGCCTTGACCTGGCGCTCCATCTCACGGGCCTTGGCAGGACTGGCGAAGCTGTCGTGCTCCGCATAGTGTCCAAGCACCGCCGCTGTCAGTCGCTCCCATTTGGGCGGGCCTGCCTGCTCCGGCACAAGGCCATAAAACGGGACAGCCGCACGGATGACGTCGCTTCGCTGCAAGGCCAGGGCCAGCGTGAGCGCTCCGCCCATGCAGAACCCCACAACGCCGAGGCCGGAGCCCGTCACCGTAGGGATGCTTCGCAGATAGTCGACCGCGCCACTCATATCCTTCACGGCCTGTTCCATGTTCAGGCTCATCATCAGCTTCTGCGCCTCATTCGGCTCAGCCGTAGCTTTGCCATGATAGAGATCCGGAGCAAGGGCAACGAAGCCTTCTGCTGCAAAGCGGTCGCACACATCCTTGATGTGGTCGACCAGACCCCACCACTCTTGAATGACAACGAGGCCTGGGCCTCGCCCACTCGGTGGAGTGGCCAGATAGCCATCATCGGTGCCGCCATTGCTTCGAAAGGTGACGAGAGTACCCACAGTGCTGCATACCTCCTTCTGCCGTACGTCTGCCAGAATCCAGTTGCACTCCTCGTGCCGGAGTGCCGGGAACGCCCGCCGTAGCGTGCGTTATCCTGTTCTTATACTCTAATGAATCTGCGAGCATGGCCGGAGAATACGCGTGCACGGGTTACATGCCACTTCACGTTCATGCAATCTCGTGGCGCTGTCCGATCGCTTTACGCTCGCACGCGTGTACGATTACCTCCTCGGCGGCAGCCACAACTTCGCCGCCGATCGCCGGGCAGCCGAAACCGCGATCCGCGTCGCTCCCGACCTCTCTCGGTATGCGCACATCAATCGCGCTTTCCTCAGGCGGACCGTGACCTTCATGATTGAGCACGGTGTCACGCAATTCCTCGACATTGGGGCAGGCATCCCTGCGCTAGGCGCTACCCACGAAGTTGCTCAACATCTCCACCGAGAAGCGACGGTGGTGTACGTGGACAGCGATCCTGCAGTCATCGCCCAGGGCACAGCAATGCTCACAGGTCATCCCCTATGCACGGCAGTTCTGGCTGATGCCCGCTTCCCCCAGGCTCTCGTCATGCATCCCAGCATCCGTGACTCCCTTAACTGGCAGCAACCGCTGGGAGTGCTCCTCCTCGGAGTTCTCAATCTCATTGCAGAAGATGACACTATCGCTGCGCTCCTCACGGCCCTCCAAGCCGCCTTGCCACTCGGCAGCTATCTCGCCATCTCGCACGCGGTGAGCGATTCCCAGTCCACTACACCGAGTGAAGCGCTGCGACAGCTCGTTTCATCCGCACACTACGTACTGCGCGTGCGCACAGTAGCGGAAGTGCAGCTATTCTTCGACGGCTTTGATCTCGTCTATCCTGGACTCGTGCCCGCTCCTCAGTGGCGGCCCGAGACAGAGCACGATCTCGGACTCGAACAACCTGAAGCCCGTTCACTCGTCGCCGGCGTAGGAGTAAAAGAGTGATGCAGCGCTCGCGACGCTCTGCCCTCCAGAGGCTGGGGCTCGCCTTGCCAGCGATCGCACTCGCCGGCTGTTCCTTTCCACCGTTTCTCCACGCGAGAGCCACGGCACCACCTGTCTCTCTCACGCTCTATTACGGACCGTTTTCTGCCGTCGCTGGCGGCACTCCCCCAGAAGACACGGTCATGAGCGAGATCGCCAAGAGCTACGAGCAGCACCATCCCAACATCCGCCTAACAGTCCGCTCGATCTCCGATGTGAGCTCCGGCAACCTCGCCCAACTCTTCAATCCGCTCTCCAGTGACCACGGCGATCTCTTCCTCAGCCTATCCACGCTGCCGGCTATGGATACACCCGACATCCCGATCTCTCTAACCAACGTGATGACCCCGGTGGACAGCTACCTCAAGAGAGACGGCACAGTCACGGAAAAGACGTTCTACTCTGCCGCCATCGCTCGGAATACGATCGATGGCAAGGTTGTCGGCCTACCGCGCGACATCCAGCCCGAGCAGGCCGTTTTCTTCAACGATGATCTCCTCACCGTCGCCGGCCTTCGCCCGCCTGACGGAGACTGGAGCACGAACAACTTCCTTAGCACGACGCAGACACTGACCCGTGTATTCCAGGGAAAATCTCCTCCATCTATCCGCTTCGGCTACGCCGACGAAAATGAACTCAACAGCCTCTATGATTTCATCTACGTCTTCGGTGGCCGTCGCGTCACCAATCCCCCTGCCGCTCCTCGCATCGCGCTTGATTCCGCTGACGCCATTCGCGGCGCTCAGTTCTATGTCGATCTACACACGCGCTACCAGGTTGCACCGCTACCGATCGCACGCACTGGTCTCTACGAAACAAATCCGCTCATTGACTTCATGCTCGGCCATAT
>JAMCRV010000016.1 GCA_023381555.1 Chloroflexota bacterium
CAGTCAGAACCGTTGGCACCGCGCGCAACAGCAGAGAAGTGAAACCAAATGGCTCAATGACGAATCCCAGACGCGACAGTAGCTCAAGTTGCCCGTGAAGCACAGCAAGCTGGCGAGGATTCACTTCGACAACCGCAGGGGCCAACAGCGCCTGAGGCGGCGCACCTCCCCGCATCTCCTGGCGGAGACGGTCGTAGAGGATGCGCTCATGCGCTGCATGTTGATCGATGAGATAGAGCCCTTCCGGCCCTTCCGTAATGATATAGCTGCTGTCAACCTGACCCAATACCCGCAAGACCGGCATACGTGGGAACGGCACCTGATTCGGCCCGGTCACTGCCCTGCCAGCAAGCGGGAAACTCGCACTACCAGGTCGCTGTGGGAGTTCACCTCCAAGCTCCTCCCACGTCACGGACCCTCCTGCTCCTATCTCAGGAGCAGGCTGAGGATCAGGCAGCGTGGGCGAGGAAAAGACATCGCGTGGCAGAGAAGACACGACACTGCCCAGCTCTGGGACGACTGGGTGACCTAGGAGCGCTACGTGAACAGCCTCATACACTGCGCCGTACACGTCGCGGTCACGGGCGAAGCGTACCTCAGCCTTAGCAGGATGAACGTTCACATCCACGAGATGTGCTGGCACTTCGACGAAGACTACACCTACTGGGTAGCGTCCAACCTGCAACAGCGTACGATATGCATTGAGCACCGCCGCACTCACGCCTCGATGCGTCACCCAGCGGCGATTCACGAACACCCACAGATGCTCCCGCGTCGAGCGGCTGAGCGTGGGTACCCCCACGGCGCCGTGTACGCGCACGTCAGCACGGGAGCTGCACTGGAGATCGAGTAGCTGATCTGGCGGACAGTCGAGGAGTTCGGCGAGCACGGTACGGGCATCTCCCCCGCCGGACGTGCGGAGGGCCTCACGCCCGTCAACGGCAAGAGCGAAGCGTACCTCTGGCCAGGCTAGGGCATAGGCCGCGACCACCATATGCACCCGACCAGCTTCCGCCAGAGTCGAGCGCAAGAACTTGAACCGGGCGGGCGTGGAGCGAAACAGTCCCCGTACGGCCACACTGGTGCCCGAGGCACGGGCAGCTGGTCCACGCTGGATCTCCGCTCCACCCTCGACAACAATCTCTGCTGCTCGTGAAGCGCTGATCGCCCGTGAGCACAGCTCAAGCCGGCTGACAGCAGCAATGCTCGCCAGGGCCTCACCTCGGAACCCCAACGTACACAGACGGTTGAGATCATCGAGTGACGTCAGCTTGCTCGTCGCATAGCGTGCCACAGCGAGAGGAAGCTCTGTTTCTGGAATACCGCAGCCATCATCGCTGACACGGATGAATTGCTTGCCTCCGTCGCCCAGCTCCACCGTGATCTGTTTGGCTCCAGCATCAAGCGCATTTTCTACGAGCTCCTTGACGACTGACGCCGGACGCTCGACCACCTCCCCTGCCGCGATAAGAGCGGTCACTTCGGTGGAAAGAATCTGAATTGGCATCGCATCCTCAGGGATTCACCGTCTACCGGCCTTGATAGCTCGAGTATCTGTCACTCCACAGTATCACTTGCCACTTCTCGCCGGAGGGTCAAGTGGCAACTGCAGCTTGATCCGGCCAGTCACCACTCACGGGACACCACGACGCAGTCATTCTCATGGTGTGCTGCCGGGTGACACACATAGAACACCGTCAGCTTCTCGTCTCGCCACAGGCCGCCCATCTGGCCAAACCGGTGCGCCACCTCGGCTTCGACCCACTGCTCCATCTCCCTCCTTAAGTCCAGGGCGGCGGGCCAGGAAGGGAACAGCGTCGCGATGTACTGCATCACCGGTTCCGGCTCTGGAATCACCAAGGCATCGCGAATGGTGACGACCTCGATCGCAGCGAAGTGACGAGTGAGCAGTGGCAGCGCATTCTCCATCGTGAAGCTTGCTCCCAGTCGTTCCAGCCGCCCCAACGAGAAACGCTCCGCCAAGGCATCCACCGTGTCGTGGATGTGCTGCATCGAGCGCTCGCTATTGGTGCTGAGCAGCACTCGTCCGCTACTCCTCGCCACACGGCAGAACTCAGCGAGTGCGGCACCCTTATCAGCTACGTGGTAGAGCATGTGACGCGCGACGACCCAATCTGCCCAGTCCTCGGCGACTGGAAGTCCGGTGGCACTCCCCCGCACCCAGGCGATCATCGCTCCTCCAGCTTGTGGCACCGCCGACGCTTCGACCAACATCGCCGCAGACTGGTCCACACCAATCACCGTACCCCGGTGGCCGCGCCCCGCAAGATGCTGCGCAAACCTTCCCGGTCCGCACCCCACATCGGCAATGTCCTCTGGCCCATTGAGCTCCATAAGCTGCTCGCTCACCAGGTTGAGATCGACGATGCGTTCGCTGTAACGTTCGTGCGTCTGTATGCGCACCTTGAGTGGGTCGGTCAGCGAATACTGCCTTGCCACACTCGTCGAGTCATCAGTCAGCATCATAAGGCTCCCGTTGCCTATGTCTAGAGAGATAGGCAACCCCTAATAGAATACTGCCCACACGCTAGAGAGGAGCGTGCCAACTGGTCGGTTCCAACCTAGCGATTGACGTGGCAGATGGGTATACTCACTCCGTTCGCTATGACGCGTACACGGGGTAACCGTGATCCCGATTGGTGGGCTGACCAAAGCGCAAGCCCAAGCCGACTAACGATACGGGAAAGAGTTTGGAGGAGGTTCAGATCGTGGTCCGCAAACTCATGGCGGGATTGTCTGTCGCGGCAGTGCTTGGCCTGGCTGCCTGCGGCGGTAGCAGCGGTGGCAGTGGAAGTGTGCTGAAATACCCCGGAGGTGGCAGTGCGAGCGCCGGTAAGACGCTCTTCCTCGGCGCCGGTGGGTGCTCTGCGTGCCATACGGTTGCTGGCACGAGCGCTGCGGGCCAGATCGGTCCGGACCTGAGCCACGTCGGTTCTGCGCTCACTCCAGATCAAATCTACACGCAGATCTCTGACCCGAAGCCGCGTCCAGCGCCTTATGCGACCCCACCGCGTCAGGGCGTTGCGATGCCGCAGAACAGCCTCACGACTCAGCAGCGAGCTGATCTGACCGCGTGGCTTTCTACGCTGAAGTAAGTAGCGGCTACTTAGCTCTGGCGGAGTGATGGAACAAATCCCATCACTCCGCTTCTGTGTGTTCGCTCACCAATCTTGGTCAGCGTCCCACGCTCAGCCGCAACGCCTCGATATCTGGCAACCCCGCCGCACGTATCCGTGCAGCCGCGCGGTCGATGTCGTAGGGTACTCGACACCACATCAGCGTGCCGGCGTCGCGGTCGAGCACCGCGTAGCTAGCCCGCGGATCCCCGTCGCGGGGTTGGCCCACCGCCCCGGGATTACACAGCAATCGTTCCCCGGCCTGAGCATACGCCTGCAAGTCAAGCGACTCCGGCTCATGGGGCGTGCCTTGGTGCGTGAAGTACACAGCCTGGTGCGTGTGACCGTGCAAGCAGAACGGTGTCGAGAAGTATTTGAAGTTCTCGCGTGCCTGATGTGTCGACAACACGTACTCTTCAATTGGGGCCCGGGGACTGCCATGCACGAGTGTGAAGTCATCGATCACACGCGTTTCGGAGAGTGCGCGTAGATAGTCCCGATGCTCTGCTGCGAGCACCTCACCCGTCCAGGTGATGCACTGGTAGGCCTCAGGATTGAAATCTTGGCAAGGGACGCGTCCGATTGCGGCCCAATCGTGGTTTCCGGGAATCGCCACGTGCGGCAGATCGCGCAGCAGGGTCAGGCACTCGTTCGGAGCAGCACCGTAGCCCACGACGTCGCCGAGGCACCACCACTCTTCCACATCAGCATCATCGACCACCGCCCGGAAGGCATCGATGTTTGCATGCACGTCAGAGATGATGGCAACCCGCATAGTCGTTTCTCTCTTCTGCTGTGCAGACTATTCGGATCAGTCGGGACTCTAGGTCCTCTACGACCCAAGCTGCCCGAGTTGGAGCAGAGGCTTGGATATCGATGCTTGCGAGATCGCCTTGCTCGTTTGGGACTGCTGCTCCACCACTGTGCGTCCTTCTACCACCTGCACCGCCGCATTGAGCTGAGGATCTCGATTCGCAGCGAGATCATTCACCGTGGTATTCACAACCACATCCGGGTGCACACCGACGCCATTGAGCAATTGCCCGCGCACTGGGGTGTAGACCCGATCCGCCGCGTACTCAATCGCGGAGCCATCGGCGAGGAGGTGGAGGTCTCCCACCGCGACGCAGCCAGCGGTTTGGGAGCCAACGATCTCCGCCCTTCCTCGCTCGCGCAGTGCGGCCGCCATAATCTCGCTCGCAGAGGCGGTACTCCCGTTGACGAGTACAACCAGCCGGCTTAGAGCCGGAAGAGGGGCGCCAGTGGTATCGAGCCGTCGCTCCTGTCCATTCCGGTTCCGGAGTATCGCTATCGGCCCCGGTGGCAATAGAAGGCCTGCCGCCTGCTCGAGCGCTTGCACCGTGCCACCACCGTTGTCCCGAAGGTCGATGATCCACTCAGTGATGTTTCGCCCTTCAAAGTCGTTAAGCGCCTGTTGTAGATCACCGGGCATCTCGGAAGAGAACGAGAAGATGTGGACGTAGCCTATCTGCTGCCCATGAGCGGTGAGGACCTGAGCAATCAGGGGAGGGGGCGTCACACTTGCTCGCGTAATCGAAAAGTGGAGGAGCCCGGCTCCTTCACGCTCGACATCGAGCTGCACGACTGTGCCGACTGGACCTCGAATGAGCTTCACAACTTGCGCGGCTGTGAGCCCTTTCACGCTCTTCCCGTCGACCCGAACAATTGCATCTCCTCGGTGTAGACCTGCTTTGGCCGCCGGAAGACCAGGAAATACTTCACCGATCAGGGGCGTAGCTCCAGGGCGATCCTGAAGCGTAGCACCGATTCCGCCGAACTGGACCTTACCCTGAAGCTCTGCTTGCTGCTCTTGAAACTCTTGTGGCGTGAAGAAATTAGTGTGACAGTCCCCAACGCTTTGCGCCATTCGTTGCATCGCAGTGTAGGCCAGGTTGCGCCCGTTGATCTGCGGATACTGCTCACGGGCCAACTCATACTGTCGAGCAATCTCGATGCGCACATTTGCCGCCGTCCCCTGGTAGGACACGTACGGGAAGTGTGCGGCCGCGGCTTCACCAAGCTGGGCACGCACCGCGTCGTAGAGACCGGAAGACGTGGCGAGACCGAGCACCGCCGGATCGAGCGGTAGAACATAGTCCTGAGCCAGCACGTTGAACTCGCTCTGGATGAGCTGAGCGTGAGCTGACGGTGCACCCCACTGAGGTAACCCCACCGCCTCACCGCTGCACGATGTGAAGAGGAAAAGGCATCCTATGAGGAGACCTGCGAGACGGGGAGGGCAGCGCGTCAATCTCTGTATCTCGGACCTCCCGCCGAGTATACCAAAGCCATCCTCCTCCACTCGTCCATATCAAGAGACGCGAACATTGATGTAGACCGTCGTGCCGGGTGGCACGAGCTTTCCGGCCGGTGGTGTCTCGCTCTCGACCTGACCCACCTGTACTGACGGACTATGCCCACTGTGGTTAGCGAATGTGGTCGCAAGCCCAGCCGCTTTGATCGTATCCTGCGCCTGCTGCTCAGCCATGCCAACTACGTTGGGAACAGCAATGAGATTGCCAGCGCTCACGGTGATCTGCACCGTCTGACTGGGTTGCACTTGTGTTCCAGCGGCAGGAGATTGGCTAATGACCGTTCCCTGAGGCACAGAACTGCTCGGTTGCTGCTTTGTGGAGAAGCTCAGACCGGCGTTCTGCAGGGTCGCCTCCGCGGCGTCGACCGAGAGGCCTTGAACTTTCGGTACCGTGATGCCCGGAGGGCCACTACTGATAATGAGCAGCACTTGGCTACCTGGGGGAATAAGCGAGCCCGACACCGGAACCTGCGTGATGACGTTCCCGGCTGGCGCTACAGCAGACGCCTGGTCTGCCCCTCGCGCCACCGTCAGCCCATCTTCAGCCAGCAGCTGCGCGGCGGACGCGAAGGACTGCCCAACCACGTCCGGAACTGGGATGAGCGGAAGGGGTGTGGGCGTTGCACTCTGCGCCTGCTCCGTCGCGTTAGCGGTGGGAGTCGCCGTTGGCGATGGTGTTGGTGAAGCTGTCGCGCTGGGACTGGGGGTTGGCTCCGCAGTCGCCGTCTCGCTGAGGGCAGCCGCAGTCGCCGTCTGTCCTGCGACCGCAGTCGCAGTAAAGTCCGCTGGTCCGAGCGTGGGCGTGGCCGGGATGCCACCAAGCTGCCCCTGGCTTCCCACGGTGGGGGTGGGAGACCGTGGGCCACCAACTGGCGTCGGAGTGAACAAGGGAGCGTTCTGGATGATGCTCGACA
>JAMCRV010000109.1 GCA_023381555.1 Chloroflexota bacterium
ATGAATCGGGGTATTGCCTTTCTTGACCTCATCGAGGAAGGTAACATCGGCCTCATGCGCGCTGTAGAGAAGTTTGACTATCATCGAGGCTACAAGTTCAGCACCTATGCTACTTGGTGGATCCGGCAAGGTATCCAGCGTGCGGTAGCTGATCAGGCTCGCACGATCCGCTTGCCGGTCTACGTCGGTGAGATGATCAATCGAGTGACAAAGACTTCTGGCATTCTTCGGCAGAAGCTTGGTCGGGAGCCATCACGTGCAGAGATTGCCGAGTATCTGGGCCTCGAAGTCGAGAATATCGAGGAGATTCATCGAGTCGCTCAATGGCCCGTCTCACTGGAGACACCGGTCGGTGATGAGGAGGATGTCCACTTAGGTGACCTGATTCCAGACGGACAGGCAGTCGTTCCCTCCGATGCTGCTCACCGCCAGATGCTCCGAGAAGAGATGGCTGGTCTGCTCGAACAACTCGATCAACGTGAGCGACGAGTTCTGGAACTTCGCTACGGCTTCCAAGATGGACGTGAACGCACCCTAGAGGAAGTGGGGCGCGTGTTCGGAGTGACGCGAGAGCGTGTGCGACAGATCGAAGCACAGGCACTCATCCGGCTTCGTACTTCTTTGGCGGCACACCGCCTCCACGAATACCTCGAGTGAGCTCGCCCGAGGTTAGCACTGGAGTCTCCGTAGCCCTTCCAGTATTTCCCGACCGAAGGCGGTTCCCAAACCGCTCGCACTCTCCGGATAGGTGTGGAAGTCAGACCCCGCGGACGTAGCCAGACCAAGATCCCGTGCCATCGCCAGGTAGTGGCGATTGTTGGTCTCGCTGCCGGATCAGTACGACGTATACGACGCCTCGAGCGTGTCTATGAGTCCACTGCGCACAATTTCCAAAATGGTATCGTCATCTTTTTTGACTAGCGTAGGATGAGCCAGCGATACCACTCCTCCAGCATCACGCAATTGCACGTGCTCCCTCCTTCACCGGGGCATAGCAGCAGGGAGATCGCCGTGTCGTTGCATGTGTCGCCCTGTCGTACCCGGCGATTGCCGCGGCGTCCCCGCTTCGGTAGACTACCTAGAACAAGTGTCCGCACAAGAGGAAACTAACGGCCGCGTTATGGGATTCGACATTCGTACACTTGGCTCCCAGGTCGATGCTATGGTCAGCCATCTCGTCGAGCAGTCGCCACGCACCTTAGAGCGACGCCGTCAGGCCCGCAATGCGTACGCTCAGGCAGCCGGGAGGTGGCAGCAAGCCGCCCGGACCGTCGAAGAGAGCACGATGAGCTTCGTGGCAGCCGTCCCTTACGAGGACCCGTCACGGAGCTATGCGCCAAGGCAGCTTCCAGCGGATTATCTCATCGTGGCGACAGATGGCTCTCAGATCGAACCCGAGCGTCATGACCTCGCCCTCTACCTGCTGATCAATGTGGGATGGGCGCTCTTGAGATACGGTAGTCACGCGGTGGCTCAGCTCGGATCGGAGCCAACCCTTCGTTTTCGAGACGAGGAGCTCGAATACCACGTAAACGGGCGGCGGATCCCGATCCGCGAAGAGCTCCTCGCAACCTTACGCTCGCTCTTCGAGCGCAAGAAGCTTGCTGATCTGTTGCTGACACTAGATGGTACCCACCCTGCGCTCGGTCTCGTCGACGGCTCCTTGCTCGACTTGACGCTCTCGAACAGGCGACAGGAGCTACCGCCCACATTGATCCAGGAGCTCCTCAGCCATTTCGATAGAGTACGTGATGGTGGTTGTCTGCTAGCAAGCTACATCAGCTGCCCGGCAAGTCGCGAGGTCGCCAACTTTGCACGCTGGGCCTTGTGCTCAGACCTCCCGAAGATGGCATGCCGCGATTGTTCTTCCCAGAGACTTCGTGGTGTCCCCGACTGTCATCCCCTCGATAGCCAGATTGACACGGCGCTGCTTCCAGCGCTGCCGCCGTACCACCGTTCCGCACTGTTTAGCCCTCTGCAACGCTTACAAGAGCGCTACGGGCAGCATCGCATCTCGTGCTTCTACTTGAATGCCGGCCCGGAGCTTGCCCGTATCGAAGTTCCTCTGTGGGTGGCCCAAGATCCTGACCGCCTGGCTCTTACCCACAGCATCATCGCGGATCAGTGCCGCCGGGGTGGCTATCGAGGAGCACGACCGGGATATCCTCCGGCGCTCATCGAAGCACACGAGCAGGCGGTGGTAACGATACAAGACCGGCAAGTCTTGGAGATGCTGCTCGAGCGCCGCTCTGCGCAGCAAGGCTTAGTTCTGCAGCGGTCGGCAAAGGCGATCAGTAAACACATGAAGGCGGTGTAGTATCCTGAAGCGACACTACGGGGGGATTGGGCCAGAGTGCAACAGCAAGTAGCTGAGCGTGCTGGCGAAGTGATCGCTGCCAGCACCACCGAGTTCACTGCCGAGGCGCTCGAGCTGCATAGTGCTCCGCCCTTCGGCAGCTTCGTCAAGGTCATCGAGCCGAAACGACCGACCATCTACGCGCTCGTCTCGTACGTTGAGACGGGTGGTCTCGACCCAACTCGTCACGCCGTGGCCCGTTCCCGTCCGCCCTCCATCGTCGACGAGGAGATTTATGTTCAATGGCCAGAGCTACGGGATGTCTTGCGCACGGTTTTCACGGCACGAGTGATCGGGCACATCGACGCACGCGGCGCAGTGCGTCACTGGCTTCCGCCCTTCCCGGCATCACTGCACTTCTCTGTCTTCGTCTGCACCACTGAGGAGATCCAGTGGTTTACACGGCGCCACGACTATCTCGCAGGCCTTATCCGTGACCCGAGCGGAACCGAAGAGCTCACCGCCGCGGCAATTCGCACGGCAGTGGCAGCACACTCAGATCAACCTGACTACCTCCTTCAGGCCGCGCGCAGTGTCGCCCGTATGCTGGCGAGTGACTACATTCGCTTGCACCTCATCCTCCAGAGCATAGCCTCGGAAGAACTCCGCCAATGATAGGCTATCAGGCTGGATCTGACCGCGATCTCGGCGTCGTCGTTGGGGGCACCCTGTCCAAGGGCCTCACCATCAGACTCCACGATCCTGAGCATATCGAGCACATGCACGCTGGCGACTACGTTGTCGTCCTCGGCAACGAGCTGCGCTACCTCTCCGTGATCACTGACTTGGCGCTCAAGGTGACGGATGAGCACCTTCTCGCCAATCCCCCGGACGATCTGTTCACCCGGCAGGTACTCTCTGGCACGGCGACGTACGCAACTGTGGAGCTTCTGCCGACACTCGCTCTCGAGACGGCAGGAGGCAAGAGTCAGATCCTGCCCGTTCGATCAATACCGGCTCACTTTTCCCGTGTCCAAAGATCCACCAAAGACGACTTTACGGCGGTCTTCGGTGAAGAAGACGCGACGCACTTCTGCATCGGGAAGCCTCTTGATAGCGAGCACGACATCTACATCGATCTCACGCGCTTGACCGAGCGTAGCAATGGGGTCTTTGGCAAGACAGGCACGGGCAAGAGCTTCCTCACACGGTTGCTGATTGCCGGTACGATCCAGAAGAATACGTGCGCCAACCTCATCTTCGACATGCACAATGAATACGGCTGGCAAGGTGTGAGCGAAGGTTCCACAGGAAAGCGGAGCGTTAAGGGCCTCAAGCAGCTCTTCGGCTCACGAGTCAAGCTGTTTACTCTTGACCGCAAGGGTAGTGATCAGCGTGGCGAGCAAGTTGATGGCGACATCTTCATCAACCCCTCGGAAATTGCGGAAGAGGACATCCTCCTCTTGGGCAGCGTGCTCAACCTACGAGAAACTGCGCCTGCGGTCCTATCCGCCCTCCAGCGCCACTACGGTACGCACTGGCTCTCCAAGCTCGTCTTTCTCGATCAGAAGGAGCTGGATACAGTCGTCGAAGAGACCGGAGCGAACAAGGAGTCCGTAAGAGCACTCGCCCGGGCTCTGGGGCCGCTGCGCAAGATGAGCTTTATCCTGTGGGAACGGTCCGGAATGGCAGAGATTCAATCTGCTCCGATCACCTTTGATGAGGTAGGAGAGGATGTGCCACCTTCGCCAGTAGCAGCATCCAGCGGAGCATCCTCCCAGCGCAATAGCGCCGTCCGAGACATCCTCACCGCCGTTCAGAATGGGCAGCACGTCGTTGTTGGCTTTCCAGCGAAAGATGATCTGCTGTCGTACCTGCTCGTCGTCAACCTGCTCACGCGCCGGCTCCGTGAGCACTACGTGACTGAAACCAACCGGAGCATCGCATCCCGGCAAGGCAGACCGCGTCAGATCATGATCACAATCGAGGAGGCGCATCGTTTCCTTGATCCTGCGGTTGCCCAGAACACCGTGTTCGGTGAGATTGCTCGGGAGATGCGCAAGTACGGTATGTCTCTCCTCGTCGTCGATCAACGTCCTTCTGCCATCGACGATGAGATCGTCTCCCAGCTCGGCACCCGCTTCATCTGCCTTCTCGACGATGAGAAGGACGTCCGGTCCGCACTCAGTGGCGTTTCCGGCGCGACGCGCCTTCAAACGGTCCTTGCCAGCCTGGAGACACGTGGCCAGGCGCTGCTCATCGGTCATGCCCTCCCCATGCCTATCGCTGTGCGCACCCGCGCGTACGATCAGGACTTCTATCGCGCAATGGCGGGGTCTGAACAACCAGAAGGCGAGCAATTTCAGAGCTCCTCATTCGTCTCGAGAATGAGTCGCCGTTGATCCGTGTCTTGCACTTCGCCGATCTCCATCTGGGTGTCGAAACGTACGGACGCTTGGATCCCACAACCGGATTGAACACCCGAGTCATCGATATGTCACGTGCCTTCAACCGCATCGTCGATGCCGCGATAGAAGAGAGCGTAGACGCTGTACTGTTCGCTGGTGACGCATTCCGGTCCAAGGATCCCAGCGTGACCTACCAGCGGGAATTCGCTCGACCCGTCAAACGCCTCATCGAAGCGCGCATCCCAACCGTTCTTCTCACCGGCAACCACGATGTCCCGAACGCTTTTGGTCGCGCCACAGCGCTGGAGATCTTCAGAGAGCTGCCCTTGCACAACATTTACGTGCTCGACGAGCCCCAAACCCGTCAGGTTCAGACGAAGTCGGGCCCTCTGAACATCGTAGCGCTCCCCTGGATGAGTCGCAGCTTCTTCGCAGCGCCGGAACAAACGCGGAACACTCCGGAAGAACAGATCGAGCGCCTCTTCCAGGAAGCCATAGAGCAATGGCTCTCGGGAGCTCTTGCTGGTCTAGACCCCGAGATCTCCGCCGTAGCTCTGGCCCACGTTCGTATCGTGGGTGCCGAGGCGGGAGCCGAGCGGACGCTCCTGTTCGGAAGTGATCCTGGGCTCTCAGCCGCGGTGTTCGACCGTCCAGAGCTGTCCTACACGGCCTTAGGGCATATGCATAAGCATCAGAGCTTGGGAGTCCAGCGCCCCGTTGTCTATAGCGGAAGCCCTGAGCGCGTCGACTTTGGTGAGGAAGATGAGGCCAAGGGCTATGTGGTGGCTGAAGTCCAACCGCGACGTCCCGCACACGTACGTTTCTGCCCCCTACCAGCTCGGCGTTTTCGTACCATCGACGTCAAGCTAGTGCCCAGCGACCTCCCACCGACCGAGCAAGTGCTCAACGCCATCGCGCAGCACGATCTGGAAGATACGATTGTGCGCGTACGCGTCAGTGGAACCACGGAGCAGCTTCGCACGCTACGCGCTGCCGAAATCGCCAGCCAAGCGCGTGCAGCCACCTACTTCAGCGGTCTACAACGCCTCTCAACCGACGATGACCGCCTGCGTGTTGCCCAGGGATGGAGTACCAACCTCACTGTGGAGCAAGTCATGGCGCACTACTGGCAGACGAAGAGGGTCTCTGCAGATCGGATCGAACGCCTCCTTGCAGCGGCCAGGGTGCTCATTCAGCTCGAGGAGCAGCAGTGATTCCTCTCGAGCTGTTTGTACGGAACTTCCTATCCTATGGCGATCCGGCTACAGTCCTCGACTTTCGCGGCAAGTTCCTGCTTTGCCTCTCCGGTGAGAACGGTCACGGGAAGTCAGCGTTGCTCGACGCAATGACTTGGGCGCTCTTCGGCAAAGCACGGGCGCAGAGGGATGACGACCTGCTGCACTATGGTGCTGGAGAGTTCGAGGTCCACTTTGACTGGGAGATGAGCGGCATCGAGTACCGTGTCGTTCGCCGGCGCACGCCGCACGGACACACGCGCACCCCTTCTCTTGAGCTCTACATCCGCCGCCGTCACGAGGAATGGACCCCTCACAGCGGGAACTCGCTGACTGAGACGGAACGGTCTATCGAGCGTATCCTCGGCATGAGTTACCAGACGTTCATCAACTCCGCGTTCTTGCTTCAAGGGCGGGCTGATGAATTCACCGTAAAGAGCC
>JAMCRV010000048.1 GCA_023381555.1 Chloroflexota bacterium
CTGGCCTCGTCCGCAGTACACGCGGACCGACTGGTGGTCACACTCTAGCACGGCCACCACAAGAGATCACGCTGGACGAGATCATCACCGCCCTGGAGGGCGCAAAGTCATTCGTAAGCTGCCTGATTGATGAGCAAACGTGCCAGCTCGGCGTCAATTGTGCGATCCTTCACGTATGGCAAGAGATGGAGTCAGCCAGTCTCAGGGTGTTGCGAGCGGTCACCCTTGCCGAGCTTGCCGCCAAGCAAGCACAACGACTCGAAGTGGAAATGTACTACATCTGACTCAGCACATTAATAATGCGCCGGTGACGCCTCGTTGCTGGAAGAGCGTTTGCTGCGTCTTGTCAAACTTCACCAGCTTCTCTTTGATCAAACGCTGTATGAGATCGCTGACATCGGTGGTAGGCACACCATTGTGCGACTTCCCCTCGGGCCGATCGCCATCCAATATAGGGTAAGCGCGTAGACCGACCGGCCATACCAGGAAGAGGAATTGCAGTCACGAGACCTGGCTGTCAGATGCGGACGAGCAATTCCTTAGGAAGGATTGCTTTCATTGACTCTTTAGCGTTATGGCGTTAGGCTCGCGGCGTAGGAGGTGGGGTCATGGCCCATACGGACGTTCATGACACCCATCTATGTTCTGGATGCGTCTGTCGCCTTATGCTGGGTATTGCCGGATGAGTTCAACGCCGACGCCTTGAAGTTGCGTGGCGATGCGATGGACCAACCCGAGCCCCATCTCATCGTCCCTCCAATTTTCTGGTCGGAAATCGCGAACGTGTTGGCGGTAGCGGTTCAACGGGCGCGGATCGACTCGTCGCTGGCTGAAGCGGCACTGAACGCCTTGCGAGCCTTTGAGGTGGAAGAATACGCGGTGGACTCCTTAGCCAGCTTGACCACCGCGATGTCCGATCACTTGAGTGCCTATGATGCCCAGTACCTGGTGCTGGCGCAGGAGATGCAGGCGAGCTTGTGGACTTTGGATGCGCGGTTGGCCCAAGCGACTCGTCAACACGGCATTACCGTGGACCCCTGATGCTGACGGCAGCGTTCCGGCTGTTCTGAATCGACAGTCAGACTAGTTGAGAGGGGTCCCGGCTAAATTTTTCTCGGGCAGACGGTCCGGGTTTTCTTAGGGGGAGAATCGGCCTATCTGCAGTGATGCGCAGAATAGCGACAGGGGGACTATAGGTGAGCGATCGACAAGTCCGGGCGCTGGTATGGGGCGAGAACATCCACGAGCAGGTTGATCCTGTGGTGCAACAGATGTACCCCGAGGGGATGCACACCGCCATTGCCGGGGGTATCCGGGAATATCTCGGGGACGCCGCCACGGTGCGTACGGCCACCTTCCTCGACCCGGGACATGGCCTCACACAGGAGGCAGTTGATGCGACTGACGTCCTGATCTGGTGGTCGCACACCACTCAGAACGATGTGCATCCGGCCATCGTCGACCGGTTACAGGCGCGGGTCCTGGCGGGGATGGGTCTCGTCGTGCTGCACTCCGGCCACTACTCCGCCATCTTCCGTAAGCTGATGGGCACCCACTGTACCCTGCGCTGGCGCGAAGCCGACGACCGGGAGATTATCTGGACAGTCAACCCCAGCCACCCGATCGCGGCGGGAGTCAAGCACGGCTTCGTCATACCCCGTTCGGAAATGTACGGTGAAATCTTCGACATCCCCGTGCCGGATGAGTTAGTCTTTATCAGCTCATATAGCGGCGGTGAAGTCTTTCGCAGCGGCTGCTGCTTCCGGCGCGGCAAGGGCCGCGTCTTCTACTTTAGCCCCGGCCACGAGCACTTCCCCATCTACCATCAGCCGGAGATTCGCCGTATCATCGCCAACGCCGTGCGTTGGGCCCACCAATCCGAGTTGTTCGACTACGACCTCGCCAGGATCTATCAATCGCGTACAGGCTGGTTTGAGGCGGGCAGCGCAACCGCTCCACCGCCGCCACTGCACCGACCCAGCCCGGAAGCCAGCGAGCAGCGGCAGCGACTGCGACAACTGATTGACGGCGCCAAGGCGCAGACAGGCCTCTAGGCCGCAGCGACACTTGGTAGGGGTGGGGTAGGCGGTCCCTGAGGCCGGTGCGCGGCCGTCAGTAATCCAGCTACAACACTGGAGTGAGTGGTGCTCGCCTGGACAGAACAGCAATGATGTTTTCCACGGCTAGGGTAGCCATGCGCGTTCTCGTGGCGATGCTGGCGCTCGCGATGTGTGGCACAACGAGACAGTTATCGAGCTGTACCAAAGGATGATCTGCTGTCAAGGGCTCAGGCTCTGTTACGTCAAGAGCAGCGCCCGCAATCGTGCTCTCCCGGAGAGCGCGTACCAGGGCATCCGGATCGATGACACCGCCCCGTGCCGTGTTGACGAGAAACGCGCTCCGCTTCATGAGTCGAAGCTCCGACTCACCGATGAGATGATAGGTCTCCCGGCTCAACGGCACGTGCAGAGATACAACGTC
Organism: Chloroflexota bacterium; assembly: GCA_023381555.1. Classification (GTDB taxonomy): domain Bacteria; phylum Chloroflexota; class UBA4733; order UBA4733; family UBA4733; genus JAMDCW01. The sequence continues at coordinate 2,482 of JAMCRV010000048.1, forward strand.
GCTCAGTGCCAGTAGCGACGGGAGTTCGGCATACTCTACTCCGAGTCTCTCCTCGTCCTCTATGTGCCGTGAGCGTGCGTGGTAGAGCACACGCATCCCGAGAGCGTGTGCTCTCCGCGCGACTGCAGCAGCAATGCGACCATACCCGACCAAGCCTAAGGTCGCACCTGTCAGGTCGATGCCCAGGAGTAAGAGCGGATCCCAGGCCGTCCAATGACCCCGCTCGACCCAGCGCATCGCCTCCTTCAGTCGCCGTGTCGCTGCCATGATGAGAGCAAGCGCGAACTCGGCCGATGTCTCAGTCAGGACTCCTGGAGTATTGGTCACGATCACGCTCCGTCGACGAGCAGCGGCAACGTCAACATTGTCATACCCTACTGCCATGTTTGCGACGATGCGAAGCCGGGGCGCCGCTGCGAGCAACTCATCGTCGACACGCTCGGTTAGCAGAGCGAGAAGAGCATCGGCTTCACCTATGCGTTCTAGGAGGATAGCTCGCGGAACTGGGTCGCTCGCATTCCATTGCCACACCGATGCGTGCTGTTGGAGCAAGTGCACCGCTTCCGGAGCGATACGCCGAGTGATGACGGCGTGCGGCTTATTCATGTCTCTCTTGCTCCCTTCTACTTATCCCTCCACCTACCCAGCGTCATCTCCCACGCCCGATCAGTCTGCTCGAGAAGGCTGTCGAGTGCCCCATCGTTCCTGATCACCACGTCCGCAAGAGCAATTTTCTCCTCGGCAGAGGTCTGTCCACGTACCCGAAACCACGCGTCCCGCTCACTGAGTCCTCGCTGCGCGACCAGACGGGACACCTGGTGCTGCGGTGAGCTCAGCACCAACCAGAGGCTATCAACGAGGCTCGCTGTTCCCGCCTCGACGATCGCTACAGCCTCAATCACCAGGACTTCCGAGAGAGGAACCGTCTGAATCCGCTGTACTAGCAGCTCATGAACGAACGGATGCACGGCCGCGTCAAGTCGCTTCAACTGATCCGTATCCGCAAACACGAGGGAGCGGAGAACTGATCGATTGATAGATTCATCGTTTTGCAAGATGTCTCGACCGAATGCAGCAACCACGGCTTTCCAGGCCGGTTGATGCGGCCGCATGAGATCCCCTGCCACAACGTCGGCATCGATGATCGTCGCGCCCTTCTCTGCTAGCCTCCGAGAAACGGTGCTCTTGCCGCACGCGATATTTCCGGTAATCGCGATAACAAGACCGTGCGTGCTCTTCCCCATATCTCACAGTACAGCACAGGAAGCATAGAGCCGTCCAGATCCCAGAAGGGGTTCGCGAATCGTTGCGATCAGTCTGCGCGGTGCGCTCGTGTTGGGCCTGGCGCCCTATCGACTGTAGGCGAACGTCACCGCGACGCGGGACGTGACTTGCTGTGTCCCAACCTCAACCGGTGTCCGTACAGCAGCCGACGCAGTCATCGGGGCAATAGATGAAACAGGGCGGGGTCCACCGCTGCTTTGCTCCGACACGTTGATAATCCCAGTGATCTTCACACCAGCAGCCGCGGCGATAGCATCCGCCTTGGCCCGCGCTTGATCCATCGCAGCCTTCAACGCTTGTAACTGCAAAGCCGTTGGATCAGCGATCCCGAACTGGATGCTGACCGATGAGTTGGCACCAGCCATCACTCCCGCATCGAGGATAGCTGCCGCCTTGGAGACATTCCGTGCCGTCACTTGGACGGAGTTCCTCGCACTATAGCCGGTGATTGTTGGTGTCCCCGCGCCGTTCTGTCCACGTGAATACTCTGGTTCGATCGAGTAGTTCAGCGTCCTGATGTCCTTGGCGTCGATCCCCTGCGCTTTCAAGGCAGCAATCACCGCCGACATCGTGTGTGCGTTCTCTGATGATGCGCTGGCGGCAGTTGCAGCCTGCGTTACGACGCCGAACGTGAGATAGGCCACGTCCGGGGCGGCTGATGCGCTGCCCTCACCCGTCACAACGATGTCTGGCGCAGGAGTATTGGTAGTGCTTCCGTTCACACTAGCCTCCGCCTGAGCACGGGGAACGAGTGGCTGCACCGCTGCAAACGGACCGCCCCGCTCGGACCGACCAACCATGGCTGCAGCTACTCCCAAGCATACGACAAGCAATCCCGCGATCACACCCTGCCAGATTCGCCACACTTGGCACCTCCTTTGCACTCTACGACGTGGTGAGGTGACTCCCAAGCCTCCACCACACTCACAACGGAATACGACGATCAGAAGTTCCTTCAACAATGCTTCGCGAGACCAATCTCGTCTCGTCGCGACTGTATCACCGGCCGTAAACGGCCTGCTGTTATGCTGAGCGATAAATCATGGCATATTCCATCCAGCCTCCTTCTCTCGCCCCAGTGTGTGGCTGGGGAATATCGCACACACGGATGGTTGAAGGCGAAGGGATCACCACGTGACAACGAATGGAAATCGCCCGCGACAGGTCACGACACGAGGACCGCTAAATCTGGCAGAGCTCATCGAAGCAAAGCTCATCGAACTGACTGAAATCCGCATCGCAGACTCGGAAGCTCTCCTCACGGTCGAGAGCGAGCTTCTCGAGCAGCTTGATACGCTCCCCCAAGGACCGGCTGCAATGGAAGCACGCGACCGCCTCCTCGGCTATCACGTAGAACCCAGGGTGGGTGATATCCATGATTATGTCGAGCGCAGGATCGTCACGGAGTACCTGATAGCCATTGGTGTCGACGCAGTCGCGCTGCCACTAACGCGTGGTCGCCTCGCCTATTCCCACGTGGCACGCGATACATCGCTAGTCGCCATACCAGGAGACATAGCCCCTGACGCGATCGTGCACCGTCTAACCTCGTGTCCCCGTCTTCTTATCTATCGTCTTGATAGCGAAGGCTTGACGCTTCAGGGCTTGCTGTTCCGCAGAGTGGCTGCTCCTAGCAACCCCCAGTGGCCCGATCACGCGCTGTGGCTCGCAGAAGGCGAAAACGTTGCACGAGCGGATGACCTCCGGGCACTCGTCGACGAGAATGAACAGTACCAGGCACATTTTTCGCGGAGCGCGGCAACGGCTCGCACGACCCCAACACGCCGGCGTGCTCCTCATATTCCGCTTCGTGATGATGGCAAACCCATATGAACGGGCACAATCACCAATCCCACGATGATGACGACACCATAGCAGTCAACCGCAGGGCCTACCACGACTACTTCATCGAGGACACGTTTGAGACAGGGATCGTGCTGACTGGAACTGAAATCAAGTCGATCCGCACTGGCCGGGTCAACCTTCGTGATGGCTACGCACAAGTTCGCAACGGTGAACTCTGGCTGTACAATGTCCACATTGCGCCGTACGAGCAAGGCAACCGCTACAACCATGAGCCTAAGCGTGACCGCAAGCTCCTCATGCACCGTCAGGAGATCGTGGCGCTTGGCAGCAAGGTCCAGCGTGCAGGTCTTACCCTGGTGCCTCTACGCCTGTATCTCAAGCACGGGCGAGCAAAGGTTGCCCTGGGACTCGCCCGTGGGAAGCGACAGTACGATAAGCGTGAGAGTATCGCAGAGCGCGAAGCGCAGCGCGAGATTGCTCGAGCATTCGCTGCTCATCGCTGAATGGCTCGTCTTCTAAGACAGGCGAGGACTGGAGAAAGGGGAAGTCCGCGTGGCTACACACGTGTTTACGCCCACACACTACTACAACACTCTTGGCTCACATGAGCCCGTACTGGCCATTGCCTCTGGAGATCACGTACGGACGGTGACAGTGGATGCACGGGGGATCAACCAGCTGGGGCAGTCCGTCGCCACGCGCGGCAATCCCCAAACCGGTCCATTCTTCGTCGAAGGCGCAGAGCCGGGCGATGTTCTGGCCGTGCGCTTCCACGAGCTTCGCCCCAACCGCCCAACGGG
>JAMCRV010000078.1 GCA_023381555.1 Chloroflexota bacterium
GCATCGATGTCTCCGACGCCGACCTTGGCATCTACCAGAAGCTGCGGGAGCGCCGCAGAATGATCGCAGAGCCCCATCTCAGCGTCCGTGGCGATGGTGACCTTCGAGACGCCATCACTCACATTCGCCAAGCCTTGACGGTGCTACTCGCCGGTCAACGAGATGACTCTGATGAGCAGGTGTCGCGCACAGCGTAGCGCCATCTCACTGCATCACAACTGAGAGCGGTTGGGAGTGCGGACGAGGTCGAGTTCGCCGTCAGAATCGACGGCCATGTACAGCGTGCGCCCTGGGAAGAGGGCTCGTAGGCGTGCCAGTTGGTCCGGCTGAGCCACGTACGCAAACACCTGGCCGCATCTGAGCTCAGGGCAGTTGAGCACCGCCAGGTACGTGGTGTAGATCCACCAGTCACTCGTGACGACCAGAGCGTGGGACAGTGTCACTCGCCGGCCGCTGAGATCTTCGGTGAAGCCAGTGCCAAGCTTTGGACCACCACGGCCGGGCATACCCGACCAGTTATGGTAGATCTCCATCTGATGTGGCTCAAAGTACAGAACGTTGCAGAGAAGCAATGCACCAGCCACCACAAGCACCAGCGACGAGAGGTGACGTTGATCACTGACCCCCGAGCCGGCTGGGGCAGTCCAAAGACAGCGGCGGTTGAGTACCTGAAGACCGCGTGCTGCGAGAATCACCATCGCAGGAAACGCCTCGAAGAGGTAGCGCGGGCCAAGCGCAATGCCATGGTAGAAGTAGCCCACGTACAGTGCGACGAAGCTCGCGATCAGCGCCAGCAGCGACCAATCCCAGGGTTGCGGCCGCTGTGCCACGAAGGGCATCAGCCCCATTGCGATACCGAGACCAAATGGCCACCCGAACAGCGTAATAGCCAGCGAGGTCAGTTGCTCGTCGGTATTGATGAGTCCACCACCAAGTGTATGGTAGCCATAGAAGCCGATTCCTGGACCGAAACCGAGATGATCGGACGGCGAGAAGAGTTCCCGTGGCAACAGGAGCGGGGCGCCGGTGAGCGCGGCGTTGTAAAGCAACCAGACCAGAACGAACGGAGTGAGCGCAGCCGCGGCCCCTCCTAAGAGCAGCACCACATCACGCAGGGAACTCCGCCGCACCAAGGGCAACATCGAGAGCGTGAGCACCAGCCCATAGAGCACACCTGCCACCTCGCGACAGACAAATGCCGCGCCAACTCCCGCGCCCGCCATCATAGCCCACCTGACTCGGTGACTCTGCGCGACACGAATGGCTGCGTACAACGCGAAAGCGGCAAAAGTCATGGCTGGTACATGGCTGAGAAATGATGCCGATTGCAACTGCAGGAACGGCGATGACACCGCAAGCACGGCAGCAACTGCGCCAGTCACTGGACCATAGAGGCGTTTGGCAGCAGCTGCAATCGCCACGATGCTCAGGGCGGCCAGCAAAGGCTCGATAAGCCAGGGCATATGGAAGATCATCCCAAGGGCGAGCAGCGCCGAAGTACCCGGAGGATACTGCGAGAACCAGTGATTGTGCCACACCACGAGGAACGGCGTGGGAAACGCGCTCGGGTCGGCTGGAGCCGGCGCTTCCAGATGACCGCTCGCAAAGATCTTCGCCTGGAAGACATAGGATACCGCATCGAGCACGTGGGGAGCCCGATCAAAGAGGTGCCAGGATATCCACACACCAGTTCCTACGGCGCCACAGGCCGCTAGCGGCGTGAGCCAGCGCAGGAGACTGGTAGAAATCCTGACGTGCGTAAGCGGACGAGGCATCATAGCTGCGAGTAGACTCAGCCCGCCAAATAGCCAGACCGCCAGGGCAAGAAATCGAAGGGTGAGCGCAACAACCGTGACGAGCTCGGGGGCCCACTGGAAAGGGAAGTACGACCTGTTCAGCTCCCGCTCAACTCCAGAGCTTCTGACTAGAACCCAGCGCAGGAGCTTGTTATTCGGATCGACAGTGAGCCGGAGCCGCTCGCCATTGTGCAGGGCGAGGTCCAGCGTCCGCGGCGCCTCGAGTCTAGAGAGCACGATACTCATCGACGCCGGAGTGGTCAGTGACAACAGCTCGCCAGTCGTGGGAGCGGTCACGACTGACTCGACGAAGCCAGTCGCACTGACAACACGCAGACTCTCCCATTGGCTGTACGTTGAAGAGCTGCGAAGCCACGATTGGAACCGGAGGTAAAGATTGGCGCTCGCACCGTGCCAGTCGCTCGCCTCCCAGGTGAGCATATTCGCATTGTCGGACCCGTCCACGGCGAACTCGCGATAGTGCGGGGGGAGAGACGGAAGAAGCAGCCCCACCACGGGACTCGGCACCGAGGTCTGCCACACGTGTCCATCGATGTCCATCGTGACTTCTGAGGTTCCGATCTGTGCTCGTATGGTGAGTGGAAAGAACTGGGGAAGTGCATTCGCTAGGAGCCAAAGTGTCAAACCCACGGTAATAGCCAGCGTCGACTGCACGATCCTTGCAACCCAGGTGCCGTCACGCACGCCACGCCTCCCCCCGGTCACGAAGATTCCCGAGACCGCTAGGTTGAGGAACACACAGAGATCTCATCAACATCCCAGGAGTCGATACCCTACACTACGCACATCAGTGACAACACCAGTATGGCGTAGGCTCACGGGTAGGGCCTGCAGGCTACGAAGACACCATCGTGGGGCCTACTTCGCCAAGAGAGGGGGGGAATTGACAGCATCGCGCTGGCTCCGTCGACCGCAGGACGAGGGGAAGATCATCACCTCTATCACACCTGAACAGGCCGGATGGCGGTACCTCGGCTTTGAGGTTCATCGTCTTGCCCCTGACGAGGTCTGGTCCAAACCGGCTCAACAAGGCCTCGAAACAGCAGTCGTGTTGCTGGAGGGGCAGTGCACCATTGAAGCACAGGATGAGCGCTGGGAGCACATTGGCAGGCGCACGAGCGTGTGGTCGGGCTTGCCCTGGGCCCTTTACCTCCCGCCAGGACGCTCGCTCCGTATTACCGGCGAGTCTTCGCTTACCTTTGCTATTGGCACTGCCCCCGCCCAGGGACGTTTCCCTCCGACGCTGATAACCCCATCCGCTGTGGAGGTCGAGGTCCGCGGCGGCGGAAACGCCACCCGGCAGATCAATCACATCATCAAATCGGAGTTTCCAGCTGAGCGACTCTTGGTCGTGGAGGTGTACACACCTGCAGGCAACTGGTCGAGTTATCCGCCACACAAGCACGACGTACAGCAGCCACCCAGCGAAGTGCAGCTCGAGGAGGTGTACTTCTACCAGGTAGAGTCCGCTGAGGGTTACGCTCTGCAACGCTTGTACACACACGATGGCAGGCTCGACGAAGTTCTCCTGTGCCGCAACAATGACCTTGTCCTCGTACCTTACGGCTACCATCCGGTCGTCGCGCTGCCCCAGTCACGCGTCTACTATCTCAACTTCCTTGCCGGCGATGTGCACTCGATGGCGGCCAGTGATGACCCACCACTGGCTTGGATTCGTGATACCTGGACCCCTCAGAGCAAGAAGATCGAGTTGATCAGTGACGGAGTGGACCCAAGGCGTGGCTGAGTCTCTCTATCCCACCCTGGTACAGACGCTCCCCCGCCTTGGCATACAGTTCTCGACTTCGCAATGGGAGACACTCGATGGCTTCGTTCGCCTCCTGCTCGAGCGCAATGCCCAGGTCAACCTCACCGGCGCGGACAGTCGCGAAGAGCTCGAGGTTCGTCACTTATTGGACAGCTTCACCGTTGCCCCCCTGCTACCAGATGATGGCAGTGTCATCGACATCGGCAGCGGCGGCGGTTTGCCTGCGTTGCCGCTAGCGATCTTCCGGCCCTCGCTCTCTTTCACATTGGTAGAGGCGACAGGGAAAAAGGCGCAGTTTATCGCAGCGACCGCTCAGGCTCTCGGGTTGCCGAATGTGCGTGTGGTCAATCAGCGGGCAGAAATACTCGGCCAGTCGTGGGAATATCGACAGCGTTTCGACCTCGTCCTTGCCCGTGCTATCGCCAGCCTCCCTGTGCTCGCGGAGCTGATGCTCCCGTTTGCCCGTCTCCTAGGGACGGCCGTGGCGATGAAGAAAGGCGCAGTCGACGAGGAGATCGCGGCTGCCCGCAAGGCCATCAGTGTGTGCGGTGGTGAGCTGCAGGCCGTTCAGTCCATCGCGGTCAGTGAGCTTCTCCCTGATCATCAACTCATCGTTCTGGAAAAAGTAGGCGCTACTCCTTCCCGCTATCCGAGACGCCCCGGCATCCCCCAGCGCCAGCCCATCCACTGAGGCCCTGGCGAGGGAGGTCACTCTCCAGGGGGCTGTGACACCGCATCGAAGGGAAGGAAACGGCCTACAGCTTCGGCCGTGTGACGGCTCCTTCAGAAGCCGAAGACACCATCGCTGCGTACTTTGCAAACACGCCACTGGTGTAGCGAGGTGCACGCGGTTGCCATCCGTTGAGCCGGCGCTCGAGCTCCCCGTCCGAAATTTCCACGTCAAGCCGCCGGTTGTCGACGTCGATGAGAATGTGATCTCCTTCACGGACTGCAGCGATAGGACCCCGACGAGCAGCCTCCGGGGCGACGTGCGCGATCATCAGGCCGTGAGTCGCGCCACTAAAGCGTCCGTCCGTCAGCAGTGCCACTGAGTCACCGAGCCCTACCCCTTGAATGGCTGCCGTCACACCGAGCATCTCGCGCATTCCAGGCCCACCGCTTGGCCCTTCGTAGCGAATCACGACGACATCGCCCGGATTGATCTGCCGTCGCGTCACGGCGCGCATGCAATCTTCTTCGCTCTCGAACACACGGGCTAGGCCGCGGTGAACCGTGCGCTCGTGACCCGCCACCTTCACCACACAGCCATCTGGTGCCAGATTGCCGCGAAGAATCAGCAGACCACCGTGATTCTTCAGGGGATTGCTCAATGGTCGCACAACCTCTTGTCCGGGAGTCTCTTCCGCTTCGGAGACCTCTTCCCACAGCGTACGGCCGGTGATCGTGAGCTGACTGCCATCCATGTAGCCGCCCTCGATCAGCCGTCGGGCCAGCAGGCCAGAGCCGCCCGCACGATCGAGATCGGCAGCTACGAACTGTCCACCTGGTTTCAGATCACCGATCAGTGGTGTTCGCTGGCTAATCCGGTCGAAGTCGTCGATCTCTAACGGGATGTTGGCCTCCCGCGCCAGGGCAAGCAGATGGAGCACGGCATTGGTGGATCCACCACTGGCCACCACTCCGGCAATCGCATTTTCGAACGACACACGAGTCAGAATCTTGCTCGGGCGCAGGTCCCGCTCGATCGCCTGCAGAGCAACCTGACCTATCCACTCATCAACTTGCGTGCGGCGCCCGTCTACAGCGGGCACACGCGACGAGCCCATCGGAGCCAGTCCGAGGAACTCGATTGCCATAGCCATCGTGTTCGCCGTGTACTGTCCGCCACAGGCACCAGCCCCCGGACAAGCCACGTTCTCCAAGGCCCGGAGCTCTTCCATATTCATCCGCCCAGCCGCGACGGCTCCGACGGCTTCGAATACATCGAGAATTGTGACGTCGCGGCCACGAAACTTGCCGGGTAGTATTGTGCCGCCATAGACCATGACGGAGGGTACGTCTAGACGCACGAGAGCCATGGCGCCTGCGGGAATCGTCTTGTCGCAGGACACGAGCGCAACGACTCCGTCGAAGTAGTGCGCGCGACCAACCAGCTCGATGGAGTCGGCGATGAGTTCTCTACTCACCAGCGAGGCTTTCATTCCCTCAACACCCATCGTCACCCCGTCGCTAATGGCAATCGTGTTGATTTCCATCGGCGTGCCACCAGCGCCCCGAACACCCCGCTTGACCCACTCCGCCTGCTCGCGCAGGTTGATGTTGCAGGTCATCGTCTCAATCCAAGAGTGAAAGACGCCGACCATTGGCTTCTCTAGATCGGAGTCACTGAAGCCGATCCCCTTGACATAAGCTCGCGCCGCTGCCCGATTCACACCATCGTAGAGTGTGTGACTCCGCCAGCGCAGATCGCGTATCGCCATTGCTGCTCCTTACTTTTGAGCCGTGTGCGTGGTCTCGCCCTCGCTTGGCGAAAGGGTACGAGACGGCTGTACCCGGCGCAAGCAGCCGGCGCTCTATTGCGCCCCGAGTCTCTAATCGCGGTATACTCGGGGTGACTTGACCACGCTTTCTTAGGCGTGAGTTGTGCTGTGCCAAGGGGGAATGAGTGAGCAAGAAACACGACAAGCGGCGACAGCGGCGCAAGAAGCCCGCCAATCACGGGAAGCGCCCTCTCTGCGGACGCTAGGTTAGGTCGTGCGGGCCAGCACTCGCCGTCTTCTCTTCACAAAGCGGAGACGGCGCCACAGCATCTTACTCCGGAGCTC
>JAMCRV010000084.1 GCA_023381555.1 Chloroflexota bacterium
CCGCCGCCAACGCCGCCGCCAGCGAACCGGGCGCCACGACTTTGCTCATCGCCACCTCCTCGCCTGCCAGGTCCACCCAGGCTACCCTGCTATCCTAGCCCACCAGCCCAATGGTGAAAAGACCCTGAGCTCGGACAAGACCACTTGACGATCAACACTCATTGATGTATAGTAACTTTGTATTTATAAGCATACTCCGGAATAGATAGCCGGACAGTAGTCAGAAGCTGAGGAGTTCATCACAATGAGTACAGAAGCTGGCATCCGAGAAGTGACGGTGTGGAAGCTCGACCCTTCCCACACCTTGGTAGAGTTCTCGGCCAAGCACATGGTGTTCACGACCGTAAAAGGGCGGTTCAGCGGCTTCGATGGCACAATCCGTATCGATGAGTCAGACATCACACGCTCATCGGTCGATGTCACCATCGACGCCACAACGATCGATACACGTACTGAGCAGCGCGACAACCACCTGCGCTCGCAGGATTTCCTCCACGTGGAGGCGCATCCGCACATCACCTTCAAGAGTACACGGATCGAGCGCCTGGCTGATGACCACCTCAAGGTCTACGGTGACTTGACGATCCGCGGCACCACCCGGGAAGTCACACTAGATACCACCATCAACGGCCGGGGCAAGACTCCTTTTGGCACAACCATCATCGGGTTCTCTGCGGAAACGTCGATCAACCGTAAGGACTTTGGCCTGAACTGGAACATGGCACTCGAGGCGGGCGGCTGGCTCGTCGGCGACACTATTAAGATCACCATCGACGCCGAAGCGGTCCTCCAGGCCTAAGAGACAGGCGACTCAGGTGGGTCGCTGAGATTGCGTCCACCTGGCAGGTTTCGCACGCAGCGTCTCCCCACCTGGAGACGCTGCTTTTGCGTCAAAGAAGCGGAGATACCGGCCGCCCAGGACGCGCTCCCACCAGCTAGCAGCTCGTGGCCGGCTTCGTCCTGGCTACTTCACCACACACTGACGAGCGCACCGGCGCGACGCTGGCATCAGGTGGGGCCACGGCCGTTATCCACGGACCGCCATCATGCGGTCGATGGCGATCCGCGCCTTCGCGGCAGTGTCAGCATCCACCTCGACGGCAGGCTGCATGTCACGGAGCGTGTCGTGCAGATTTTCGAGGGTGATCTGCTTCATGTACCGGCAGACAGCTCCCGCATCGGCGGCAATGAAACGCTTGCCAGGCGCCTCCCTACGCAAGCGATGCAAGAGCCCCGTCTCAGTAGCGACCAGAAAGGTGGCATTAGGCGACGACTTCGCCCGCTGCACCATGCCCTCCGTAGAGAGCACGTAGGTCCCTTCTTGGGGCACGATACCTCTTGCCCGAGCCCAGACGTAGCGGCTCGTGCAGCCACACTCAGGATGGATGAGCAATTCTGCCCCTGGTGTGCTCTCTCGCTGCACGTTGATCTCCTCCGGACGGATACCCGCGTGCACGTGGCATTCACCCATCCAGATCTCCATGTTCTGGCGATGAAGCGATTGCTTCAGCCAGGAGCCGAGGAAGACGTCCGGCAGGAAGAGGATAGTCTTGTCTTCAGGAATCGCCCGGATCACAGCCGCAGCATTGCCACTCGTGACGCAGTAGTCCGACTCCGCTTTGATCGCCGCAGTGGTGTTGACGTAGCTGACCACCACCGCGCCAGGATGCTGAGATTTCCAGTCGCGCAGCTGCTCGAGTGTGATCGAGTCGGCCAGGGAGCAGCCCGCCTTCGGGTCCGGGATCAGCACGGTCCGCTCAGGATTCAGAATCTTGGCAGTCTCTGCCATGAAGTAGACACCGCACATGACGATGACGTCTGCCGCAGTGCGTGACGCTTCAACCGCGAGACCGAGGGAGTCTCCGACAAAGTCGGCCACGTCCTGCACTTCTGGAACCTGGTAGTTATGGGCCAGAATCACGGCGTGGCGCTCGCGCGCAAGCCGGCGAACCTCTTCCTGAAGTGCCGCCATCCCATCAACAACCACTGCCATTACTGCACCTCCAATGAAAAGTCCAGCACTCCAGCCGAATGCGTGAGTGCTCCAAGCGAGACATAGGTGACGCCAGTACGGGCAACCGCCGGCAAGTCAGCAAGGGTGATGCCCCCACTCGCCTCCAGCGGCACACGACCGGCAGCACGAGCCACCGCCGCCTGCAGATCGCTGATACTGCCGTTGTCGTAGAGGACGAGATCAGCACCCGCTGCAACCGCCTCATCGAGCTCGCGGAGCGTCGTCACTTCCACCTCGATGCGAGTGAGTGGACTGACCCTACTTCGCGCTGCGCGCACTGCAGCGGTGATACCACCCGCAGCGCGGATGTGATTCTCCTTGATGAGAACGCCATCGTCGAGTCCAGCACGATGGTTACGGCAACCTCCAGTGCGGACGGCGTACTTCTCCAACACTCGCAGACCGGGAGTGGTCTTTCTCGTGTCAAGCACCGTCAATCCTGTGCCGGCTACCGCCTCTGCGGCTCGCCTACTAGCCGTAGCAATGCCCGAGAGTCGCTGCACGAAATTCACTGCCGTGCGCTCACCACTCAGTACTGAGCGAGCAGGCCCAGACACAGCTGCCACAACGCGTCGCTCTCCCCAGGAACCCTCCGGGACAAGCAGCTGGACGGTGACTCCAGGATCGAGCGCGGCGTAGATCTCGCGAACGAGCGGAAGACCGCAGACGACGCCGCCCGCTTTCTGCCAGAGTTCCGCCCGGGCGACGGAATCCGCCGGCACCGTCGCCTCGCTCGTCACGTCGCCGCGTCCGATGTCTTCTTCAAGGGCAAGGCGGAGAATCGCCTGGACCTGGCTACTACGCCGGCCCGGCCACTCTTTCCATTCTGTCGAAGAAACCGGCAGCGCCGTCACTGATGCACTCAAGGTTCCACTCTTTCAAACTGAGGCGCTTCTTCCCGGCGCCAGTGAATACGTCCACGCCAGCAGTCACACGTGTATGGTGCATCCGACCGGTAGTGAGCGCCCCGGCTCTCCTGGCGGAGCAGCGCTGCGCGCGCGGCCAGCGCTGCAACCAGCACATCGTTCGGCGTTGTGGGATCGTCAGGATTGGGCAACGATGTCACGAGCTCGTGCAACCCTTGAGCATCGCGCTCGATGCCGAGATGGCTATCGAGAAGAGCAGCAAGAGTACTGGAAGCAACGGTGCCAACGCTCGCGTTCCACTGGTGAGAGAGGCTGACAGGGAGCGGTCCAACCTCCCAGCCGGCTGCTTGAGGCCGGTCCGCCAGTGCGCAAGAGGCAGCGCGCTGTCCGAACACGAGGCACTCAAGTAGAGAGTTCGATGCGAGACGGTTGGCTCCTTGCACTCCAGTGCAGGCGGCCTCTCCTGCCGCGTACAGTCCGGCCACGCTGGTACGGCCGTCGACGTCAGTGCGTATACCGCCCATGCAGTAGTGCGCAGCAGGGGCGATGGGGAGGAGATCACGCGCAAGGTCGAGCCCCCAATCCTGCAACTGCTGATCGAGGCTGGAAAAGCGACGGCGTACGTGCCCAGCATCAAGGTGGCGCAGGGACAGGAACACTGAACCGCGCTCCCGGCGATAGCTGGCAAGGGCGCGAGCGAGCTGGTCACGCGGCAGGAGAGGATTCACCACAGGATGCTCCTGTTCATCGACGACACGGGCGCCCTCACCACGCAGTGCCTCACTGAGAAGGAAGGAGGGGCGGCCCGGGAGCAGAAGCGCCGTCGGGTGGAACTGGACGAATTCGAGATCGGCTACCGCCGCACCTGCTCGGTAGGCGATGGCCAGGCCATCACCACGACTCTCCGAAGCGTTCGTCGTTCGTTGCCAGAGTGCAGCATAGCCACCGGTGGCCAGCAGCACGGCGTGCGCCGGGTAGACGCAAGCGCCTGCTCGAGCCCCACGCACCCGACCATCCTCAATCAGGAGATCACTGACGCGAGCGTGGACTCGGACCGTGATCCTCGGGTGGTCGATGACGTGGGAGAGAAGCGTCTTCACGAGGGCCGCACCTGTGGCTCCGCCGCCAGCGTGAAGAATGCGGTGGGTCCGGTGTCCGGCCTCAAGACCGAGCTCCGGAATCCCTGGCTCCCCGTCAAATGGCATGCCAGCACGCCACAACGCTTGCACTGCTACAATGCCGTCACGTGTAAGCGTATCGACGGCAGATCGATCGTTAAGCCCAGCGCCCACAGCGAGTGTGTCAGCAGCGTGCTGGCGCGGTCCATCGTCTGGTCCAATCGCCACAGCAACCCCACCCTGAGCCCGCGGACTGGAGCCCGAGGTGAGCTCACTGGCCGTAAGAAGCATCACGGAAGCGCCGCGACTCGCCGCAGACAGCGCAGCAACGAGTCCTGCAGCACCAGAACCGACAACGAGCAAGTCGGCTGCAGGAGACTCAGACGCTGCATGTCGCTGATCATCAAGAAGCGGGGGCATGAAGATCTCTTTCCATCTGCCAGGGGAGCTCGCGCTCCCAGGTGCCACCAAGAGGACCACAAAAGGCGTACAGATCGGCAGGGCGGCCGACACGGCCGGCGGTGGCACGCTGGCCTACGGGTACGAGGGCGCCAGAGGCGAAGAGTTCGGCAAACGCCTTCTTGAAGTTGCTTGTATTGAGGCGGAGCAGAGCAGGATCGAGAATAGCAGCGTAGATGCTACGTAGCTCCGGGAGGGTGAACTTTTCCGGCAGCAACTGGAAAGCCACCCAAGAGTAACGAAGCTTCGACTGTGTGCGCTGCATCGCAACGCGCAACATGTCTGCGTGATCAAAAGCCAGTGACTCCGCAGGAACCCAGCGGACCGGCACCCACTCCGCGCGCAGCACATCACTACCGGGCACGAGGGTGAGCTCATCGCTGCGTTGAAGGGCGACGTGAGCGACAGACACGACCCGGCCGCGGGTATCCCGGCTCGGGTGGCCGAACGTGCCGAGCTGTTCGAGGTACCAACCGGCCGCGTCAAGGCTGGCCTTCGTCTGGAGCGCTCGGCGGGCAGCCGCATCAAACGTCTCATCGGCATGGACGAGCACACCCGGTAACGACCACTTGCCCACGAAGGCTGCATCATCCCGCTGTACGAGCAGCACTTGCCAGGCCTGCTCGATCTCGGTCTTCGGGCGTACAGTGAAGAGCACGACATCCACGGCGACGATCGCGTTGGACTGCAACACTTGCTGTCCACGATTCGCTCGTAATGCCATTTATATTCCCCTGTATTTCAATCCAGCTGATTCAATCCTACGACATCGTTAAATCGCTGTCGAGCCTCTCTTAAGGTTCGGGCGGCAATTCTCACCCTTTGCAACAGGTGGTAAGAGTCTTGCGCGCTGCAAACATTAAGGACAGGCCGCCACGTCCAGTTGCTACCGCTCCAGGCCTGAGCTTTCGGTATACTGCCGTCACGATGAAGCGCAGCCGTTCAGCTCAAGGCCTGACAATGAGAGTGGCCATCCTTCCCTCTCGACCAGCACAAAGCGCCCCGGGCGCACAGTGATGCCACTTCAGGCGAAGCCAGTCTCACCGTCCGTTCGGCTCGGGTCATTACAGTACTCCGAGCTTCACCCCCATCACGGAGACTGGCTCAAGGATCTCGTGCTGGGGCTCAATGATGGTCTCGTGACGACGTTGGTGTTCGGCCTGGGCGTCAGCGGCGTCACCTCGCCACGAGCTCTCGGGATCGCTCTCGCTGGGGAGCTCCTCGCCGGCAGCTGCGCGATGGCCCTCGGGGGCTACCTGGCTGCCTCGACAGAGCGAGAGATCCGTGACCAACGCGTCGCCACGGAGCGGCACGAGATTCAGCACGAGCCGGCAGAAGAAAAAGCCGAGCTTCTCGAGATCTACCAGCGCAAAGGCTTTCGCGGGCCCCTCCTCGATCGCGTGGTAGATCACTTGACCGCGGATGAAGAGCGCTGGCTCTACGCCCTGCTTCACGACGAACATGGAATCCTTCCCGGAGACAGGATTTCACCGTGGCGCAAGGGTCTCGTGATTGGTATTGCCTTCATCTTGGGGGGCATCGCACCGGCAGTACCTTTACTGTTGGCCCCTGGACTTGTGGGAAGAGCCTTCGCGATCATCGCCACCGCCCTCGTCGCCGCTTTGCTCGGTGCTCTCAAGGCTCGATACACGCCGAGGAGCGTTCGGGCTTCCGCCCTCCAGTTTCTGGCCCTCGTCGCCTTAGGCACGCTCTTCGGTATCGCGATCTCAGCAGGGATCACGCAGGTCTTTCCGCCTCCAGCCTAGTGAGGCTGGCGCGTGAAGCCGGCCTACGCCGTCCATCCCAGACATCCCTTAGAGATCATCGACACGCTGCAGCCATTGCAGCTCGACGTCCCTTGCGTTCTCATCGTGGTGATGGGCGATCAGGTACACCGTTCGCTCTGACAGCCCAGCCGCAGCAGCCCATTCAGCACCGATCCGGCTGTGTTCTTGCAGCACAATCAGCGGGAAGAGCAACTGCTTCTGTTTCCACCGGTGCAAAAGGGCACGATAGACGTGCGGAGCTCGTCCCAAGAGGACGTGCACCACTCTGTAAAGGGGAGGAATCCGGTACGCAGCTTTACCGACATCGTGGAGCAGCATCGCGTGAATCATCTCGAGTGGGGCTTCGGGGTGTAAGTGTAAGAGTTCACGGAGATGGCTGATAGCGTGCGCCTGATCGTAGCGGCTCTGCCGCCAGAACAGCACCTGACCCTCCACCGGCAACCATTGATCAATCAGCGACAAATCATCCACACTTAGTCGTGGCGAGAGCGCCTGCCAGAACTGTCGCGCTCGCTTAACCCAGACGGAGCCCATGGGTGAGCCAAGATGCCGGAACACCGACGAGATACTGCAGTGGATTAATGAGCAGAATCCCCATCTGGCTGGCAATGATCAGAAGGAGGAGAATCAGAGGGCCGTATTGCTCGATCTGCCGTAGGCGCCAGGACACCTGCAAGGGGAGGACGCTCACGAGAAAATTGTAGCCGTCAAGCGGCGGCAGGGGCACGCAGAAGTTGAATGCTGCCAGGATGATGTTCACCTGGGCCATCGTGAGAAACAGTTGAAAGAGCGGCCTCAGTGCCACGCTGGCGTACGCCCAGAACGGCAGATGTAAGGCCACTGAGAGCAGCGCCGCGGTGATGATATTGAACAGAACACCAGCAACAGATACGAGCGCCATGCCCCAGCGACCGTAGCGAAGACGCCGCGGATCAACGGGGACCGGCCTCCCCCACCCCAGACCAATGCCGCCAACCGCGCTGAGGATAATCATCAGGGTCCCAAACGGATCAAGATGAACAAGCGGATTGAGCGACACTCTCCCCTGCCAGCGCGCAGTAGGATCCCCCAAGCGATCTGCGATGAAGGCGTGGCCGAACTCATGTACGTCGATCGCTACGAGAAAGGAAAGAGCAAGGATCACGAGACCGGTCACATTGAATGCCGGTTGGAGTGCATTCCCCCGGACCAGATTGAGGAGGATGCTGAGCCCCAAGCCTAAGAGCACAAAGAACAGGACGGTCCGGCCATCAATTCGCAATACAACAGCCTGTCTCTACAAAAGGGGAGAGAGCGGACAGCCTCGGACCGTCGCCCTTGTTATGCACTACTTGTTGTCACTAGTGACAACGGGAGGCGGCGGGGCCGCAGCCTTCTTTCCAAAGCCTTTCGGCTTACGCTTCTCTCGATCGCGTGGAATTTTCTTGGCCATTTCCTCACTCCTGAGCCGCTACAAGCGACTCTTTGGGTAGTATAGCCCTTGGAACGTACTTGAGGATCAGGGGTGATGCTGTGCGACGACACCAAAGGAAGCATGCAGCGATCACCATGCGATAGTAATGCTGCCCAAGAATCGAGCAGCTCGTTCAAAAAGAATGGGAAGAGAGCCGGGTGTCGCCCTTTACTCGCTCCCGACTGCTATGGCAGGACTTCGTCGCGGTCGTTCTCGTGGTGGCATTCATCGCCTTTGCCGGTTCAGTAGTGTTGCTGGGCCGGCATTCCCAGCAGCCAACCCCAAGCGTTCTTCCAACCGTGCCTACGGCATCCGGGACGAAGACTACGCCTCCAAGGCCGGCTCCGACGGCCACAAGCACCGCCCAGACAGCATCCTCCCCGTCGACGACTTCCGAGGTGACTTCTTCCTCCTCTACCGCGCCGTCCACCGCACGGGTCACATCCTTCACAGTGCGGGCTGTCTCGACAACTGCCAGCGCCACCTCCTCAACCCTGACTAGTACTGAACGCAAGGCAGCGTCTTCGTCGACGAGTGCAAGATCATCCACGGTAGCCTGGACGGGCTCCTACATTGTTCAGCCCGGTGACACTCTTGATGGCATTGCCGCGAAATTCAAGGTATCCCCGGATCAACTGGCTATCCATAACCATATCTCTAACAAGGATTTGCTTCTGGTTGGGCAGCGCCTGATTGTCCCTGTTCCTGGATGACCGAGAATGAATGGATACCACCGTCCGCCACGCTCCCCGAAAGGCAAGACAGGTTGACACCAACAGAGTACAGTCCGCAGCAGTCCACGTCGTTCGAAACGCTCGTCATTCACGCCGGCGAGAGCCTCGAGTACCAGCCGTTCGAGCCAGCGACCACACCGATCTATGCCAGCTCGAGCTTCAGCGCTGAGTCCCCCGAAGCGCTCAACGCCATCTTTGCCGGTGAGCGTGATGGCTTCGTCTATTCGCGCAATGCCAACCCAACCACCACTGCCTTCGAGCGTGCAATCGCTGCCTTAGAGAACGCTCAGTTCGGGCGGGCGTTCGGATCCGGAATGGCCGCGCTGCACGCAGCCTTGCTGGCCACAGAGATCCGGCCCGGTGACAGCATCCTCGCCGCTCGTGATCTCTATGGAACGACCCGCGCACTCCTGACGACAGTCTTCGCGTCGATGAACGTTCGTGTCGAGCTATGCGCCATGGACGATCTCGAACGTGTGGAATCAGTGACCCGCAACGCGCGCCCACGTCTCATACTCATCGAGGCGATCTCGAACCCGTTGTTGCGGATCGCCGATGTGCCAGGTCTGGCCTCGATCGCCCACGCCCACGGGGCGCGGCTCATTGTGGACAGCACCTTTGCAACTCCCTGCCTCTGCCGTCCGCTCTCGTGGGGGGCCGATCTGGTGGTGCATAGCGCGACAAAGTACCTCGCGGGTCACGGCGATGCGACGGCTGGAGTCGTTGCCACGAATGATCCTGAGCTCGATGCTGCGCTGGGACTCACTCAACGTTTGGTGGGAGGGGTGCTCTCACCATTCGAGAGCTATCTCGCGCTGCGCGGACTCAAGACGCTGCCGCTACGGTTCGCCCGCCAAAGCGAGACGGCATTCGCGCTGGCACGTAGACTAGAGCAGCATCCACGCGTCGCTCGTGTTCTCTACCCCGGGAGAGAGTCTCACCCAGACTACGCGCTGGCCTGTCGGCTGTTTGGTCATGACAAGATCGGGGGCGTCCTGTCCTTCGAGCTGAGAGACGGCGACCAGGATCGAGTATTCGACTTTCTCCGCCGTATCCGCCTCATTCGACCGGCTACGACGCTCGGGGATGTCTATTCCCTGGCTCTGTATCCCGCCATGTCATCCCACCGTGCACTGTCCCGAGAGCAGCGACTGGCTGCCGGCATCAGTGATGGCCTCATCCGTCTCTCCGTAGGTTTGGAGCATCTCGATGACCTGGTCAGAGACCTCGATCAGGCCCTGCTGCCCAGTGCGCCCCACGGCTAAGGCCGGGCGCCCGGCTGGCTGAGGTATGCTAAAGACCGCAGAGGAGCAGCGCCGTGATTCATGACGAGAAGTACCAGTCCCTGCGTCGCAAGATAGCTGCGCTCGAGTCGGCGATCGTTGCCTACTCTGGCGGCGCCGACAGTGCGCTCTTGTTGAGAGTTGCGCGCGATGTCTTGGGTGAACACGCACTTGGTGTGATTGCGCTTTCGCCGAGCTACGCAGCCGGAGAACGCGAGCACGCTCGCAGCTTTGCTGCTGAACAGGGATTGCCCATCTTGGAGATCACCACAGACGAGATGGACAACCCCAACTACGTGGCCAATGCGGGAGACCGCTGCTACTACTGTAAGACGGAGCTCTTCGACAAGCTTGAGCAAATCCGCCAGCAGCGCGGCTACGCGGTCATCATCGATGGCTTCAACGCTGATGACGTGGGTGACTATCGCCCAGGAATCCGGGCAGCCGGAGAGCATTACGTCGTACACCCACTACAGGAAGCGGGGCTCACAAAGGCGGAAATCCGAGATATCTCTCATGAGCTCGGCCTAAAGACGTGGGACAAGCCGGCCATGCCGTGCCTCTCCTCACGCGTGCCAGTCGGAACACCGATCCGGATTGGCACACTGCGACAGATCGAGGAGAGCGAGCAGTCGCTCCACGACCTCGGATTCCGACAAGTGCGCGTGCGCCACCATGGAAAGATCGCTCGCATCGAGGTTGACGTGCAAGACCTTCAACGACTCATCGCTCCCGGTGTGCGCGAGCAGGTGGTTGCAGCGGTGCAGAAAGCTGGTTACGCCTACGTTGCTGTTGATCTTGCGGGCTATCGTATGGGGAATTTGAACCCTGTAGGCGCGACGCAGGCGAGCCCCACGGAACAGGGTAGCCTACCCACCCTCACCGTGCCATCGCAGGGTTCCTGACGGGTGCACCGCCTCGTGCCCGGTACGGTGAGGCACTGGGTGTGCAGCTGCGGGATCACTGGTCTCGTCGTTGCTTGCACAGCTTTCCTTGCCGAAAGCGCTATCTTCGGCCCCCGCCGCCTGACTCGGGTGCACATGCAGCTCGACACCCCACTGCCAGAAGGGCTCCAAGCGCTCACAATTCTGCACTTGTCAGACTTCCACTTCGTGCCCAGGGACCGCTGGATGCCGAAGATTCTTCAGCAGGTCGTGCGGGAGACGCAGGCGCTGCCGCCCGACGTGATCGCTATCACAGGAGACTTCGTAGAGTGGGACGATGACATAGAGCAGGTTGCTGGGCTCATCTCCGGCTTGCAGGCGCGTTACGGTATCTTCGCTGTGCTAGGCAACCACGACTATGGCAATCGCTGCGACCCCCACGAAGTACGGCAGATCAAGATGATCAACGACGTAATAGATGCCTTGCTCCTCCCATTCACCGCCTGGCGCGCACGTCCGGCAAAGCCGTGCGGGAACGATGCCGACCGCATTGTGCGTGTGCTCACGGATTTCGGTATCGTCGTGCTCCGTAATGAGGCAGTGCCGGTCCACACGCCAAGGGGAACATTCTGGATCGCCGGGGTAGATGAGCCACACCAGCGACGTAGTGACCTCCAGATGGCGGTCCACCGCATCCCCGATACGGACTCCTACCTGTTGCTCGCTCACTCACCTGAGGTCTTGGAGGCAGCGCCTGTGAGCCACACGCCGTTCCTGACTCTCGCCGGACACACTCACGGTGGGCAGATCTTGCTGCCTGGGCTCAAGCCACTGGTGACACACACTCGCGTGCCGCTTCCCCGCTATTCAGGATTGCTTTCGACCGAGCTAGGCCCACTGTACATCAGCCGTGGCTTAGGAGGGACAGTCTCCCTCCGCTTCCGCTGTCCACCCGAGATCACCGCGCTTACACTCGTGGAGAGTCCCGCCGCCCAGCAGGTAGCACCCAACGCGAACGATTCCTTGCTGCCAGTAACCGCCTGATTCTCTCCATCTCATGAAGGAATCAGCCTGAGACGCTATGTTCAGACCAGCTTCGTGCCCCGCCGCTCCCTAAAATGCAGACGACGCTTTGCATCGAGACGTCACAGAGCCAGTCCCTTTACGCTGTGACCTACACGATGTCGTGCTCTCGCTGCCGCTCGTCAGGGGGAGGAGAAACGTGTACGTGCTTGCGATCGGCCACGAATTGCGCGAGTTGCTTCGGGGTAAGGAAACGATAGCCGAGTCCACGAACGGTCTCGATAAAGGGAGGACGTCCTGCTTCTTCGATCTTTCGCCGGATCCGGCGGACGTACACCTCCACCTGGTTGCTTCCGGTTTGGTAATCATATCCCCAAGCCTCGTTGATAATGACATCACGCGTGACCACCCGGCCAGCATTAGCCATAAGGCACTGCAAGACACGCATCTCTGTCGGAGTCAGTTGCGCTTGGCGTCCGCTTCCCATCTTAACGATCAGCTCGGTGAGGCTTAGCTCGAGATCACCAACACGTAGCACTGAAGGAGCTCCCGTGTGGTTCCCCCAATTGCGTCTCCCCAAAAGTGCCCGCACGCGCGAAATGAGCTCTCTCGGCTCAAAGGGCTTGCGCAAATAGTCGTCGCCTCCTGCTGCAAAGCCTGCGAGGCGATCTTCCGTGTCGTCATGACCGCTGAGAAACAGGACTGGAATCGTAATGCGCTCTTCACGTAGACGCCGGCAGAACTCCAGCCCATTCATATTCGGTTTGGGCAGACCAACATCAAGAATGATCAGGTGAATATCATCGTGGGCCACGACGCGTTGAGCAGCACTCGTGCTCTCGACAGGAATTGGTTGATAACCGGCCTCACTGAGCAAGAATGCCACGAACTTGCGTGTTACCAGGTCATCATCAACGATCAAGATGTGCGCCGGTGACGTCTCTCCGCGTTGACCGTCCCGTAATGGCACTCCATTCCCCCTCTCGCCTCGTCAACACGTGCCCAGCAGACCTCACCGTGGGAGCAGGTACGATCGACCTGTCCTGTCTTAGCGAGACGAGATGAACACCGTCTGAATGCATGACTCGCCACGCTCATCAAAAGCCGGAAAGGAAGGGTGGGGAGGAAGTGAGGACCAGCCGTCACCTCGTTCGGATCGCCGCGAAGAAACACCGAGTCAGTTTGTGGCACTTCACCACTGGCAGCAGATGCTGCCTACCTTGGATTCCAGTGAGCGAAGTGTAGCAGGAACCGGCAGGTTACGAATCCTTCTTACAGAGCCCTATCGCAGGAGTAGACGCCTCACTGTAGGGGATGGTTCGAGGTCTGACTTCCGGCACATACCTGACGAGCCACCTCATAGAGAAGGCGGCATATCATCCCCGCGACTCGCTGGTGCTACGCTCATCCTTCTGCAGCAGGAACGCGGCGGCCGCTCTCGGATACAGGTGATAGGAGCAGGGCGTACGCGCCAGATCAAACGGCAGTGAGAACAGCCTTCGCTTGCTTCGCGGCAACAAAGCGGTACCCCACTCCTCGGACAGTCTCGATCAGCATCTCAGACGAGCTGCTCTCGATCTTGCGTCGCAACCGCCGGATGTAGACCTCAACTTGGTTGCTGTCACTCTCGTAGTCGCAGCCCCAAGCCGCTTGCAAAATGTGATCGCGTGAGACAATCCGGCCTTCGTTGATGAGCAGATGCTGCAAGACCCGCGCCTCGGTAGGGGTGAGAGCAATGACAACTTTTCCGGGGAGAGTCACGTGTAATCCAGTCATGTCAAGCTCCATACCGCCGCAACTAACGACCGACCCGGTTGAACCCGGCGTACCCCACTGGTGCCGGGCGAGGATTGCTCCCACACGGGACAACAGCTCACGTGGATCGAACGGCTTCGCGAGGTAGTCATCACCTCCTGCTTCGAACCCCGTGATCCGGTTGTCGACGTCGGACTGCTGGCTGAGAAAGAGAACGGGCAATGGCCCATAGTGTTTGCGAATCTGACGGCAACACTCGAAGCCATCTTTACCGGGCATCTTGACGTCGAGAATAACGAGATCAACCTCGTTCTCGACGGCGAGTGTTCGCAGCGCTCCGTCCGTGCCGCCAACGGCGGCGACGGCATACCGCTGTTCAAGCAGCAGGAAGCGGACGACGCTTCTAATGACGGGATCATCATCTACCACGAGTATGCGCGCAACTGACCCTGAATGCCCCATGAATTCCCTCCCTCTCACTATCAGGAGATCGTTACCAAGGAAGCGACAAGATGAAGGGGAACTAGCATCGCTCCCGGACTGTATCTCCTGGTTTTGAGGCGACTTGCAGCATGTTCAGGCCTTGTGCCAGTCCAGACGATCCCATAAGGTACGGAACCGTCAGACTACATGATAGAAAATGATAGAAACGTTTCACAAAAATGTAAAACATGATACCCATAATGTACCACCTATTAGTACTAAATATGACTGTTGATTGGAGACTGTCGTGATTCCGTCCGCATCGAGGCCATGCTTACGCCCGCTCCCTTGACTAACAGATGATAGCGGAATCTCCGTGAGTCCCTACTCGGGGCCCGTTGTGACAAGGACTTGACAGAGAGGGTCCCATTTGCCAATCTGACTACAGCCTGATCACGTCCGGATTAACGGCACGTCCCATCTCGGAGACGGCGCCAGCGGTCTGGCTGACATCGCCCCTACTCGGGCCCTCTCCGTCATAGGCACTGAGCAAAGGTGGGGTAGCTGCAGCGTGGCGCCGAGAGACCGGGAGGGAAACCTGGTGAGGCTAGTGGCGACTGGGTGGTAAGGAGGGCGCGATGACGATTCACCACAATGCCAGCACCATAGGTGCAGCGGCTGGACCGCCGCAGCGCGCAGAGGTGGAGCGCTGGTCACGACGGCGGGCGCTCACGCGCTTGGGACTGGGCGTGAGTGTGTTCGCCAGCATAGCTCCACTCGTGCTGACGGGCTGCGCGCAACGAATAACCGCGAGCGTACCGACTGCGTCGCCGCCGTCAGGCGCAGAAGCCCCGGCTGGTCACACGCCAGCGCGAGTGGAAGCGACGCTGACCATGACGACGTGGGAAACGCCGACCGGCGGCGGGACTATCTATCAGCAGCAGGCCGATAACTTCCATCGAGAACATCCCGACATCAAGATCAGCGTACAGTCGTTCCCGACAAACTACCCTACGAAGATCCAAACGATGATTGCAGGCGATGTGCCTCCGGACCTGTTCGGGGTGAATGTGGAGTACTTTGCCAAGTTCGCCCAAGACGGAGTATTGCACACGCTTGACTCGTACATCAATGCCGACCATAGCTTTGATGTAGCCGACTTCTATCCGGCAGTCTTCAACTACTTCCACGATGGCGGCCATCAATACGGCGTGCCCAAAGCCTGGAACCCCGATCCAGTGCTCTACTACAACAAGGCTCTATTCGACGCAGCACACCTGCCCTATCCGACCGCGCAGTGGACGTGGAATGACCTGCTGACCGCTGCCCAGCATCTCACCAAGCGGTCGAGTTCCGGCCCCGCACAACAGTTCGGCTTCGCCCGGACTACGGATTGGCAAGTCTGCGCATCCTTCATCTGGATGAACGGCGGGGCATTCTTCAGCGCCGACAACCGGCACTGTCTACTGGACCAGCCGGCTGCCCAGGAGGCCCTACAGTGGAGCGCCGACCTCAGCAACAAGTGGCGTGTCGTCCCGTCGGTAGCTGAACTCACAGTCAACAGTCAACAGAACCTCTTTGCTACGGGCAAGATCGCCATGATGACGGGCATCCGTGGGACGATCAAACAGCTCCGCACGGTGCACTCCTTCGGATGGGACGTCACCCTATTTCCGAAGGGCACGGCAGGTCGCGTGTATGCGTTGCTCTCGAGCTGCTTCTCGATCTCGGCGCATTCGGCGCATGCCTCGCAAGCTTGGGACTTCCTCGCCTATCTCAATCAGCCCAGCACGCAGGTTGCCATCGCTGCTCTTGGTGGCGGCATGCCAACGCGGCAATCAGTGGCCAAGGGGACGGAGTGGCGCCAGCCGAACCTGCCGCCGGCGAACGAATCGGCTTACGTCGAGGCCGGTCAAGACTTGCGGGCTTTACCCATCCTGCCAGCGATGCAGGCCATCAGCAACCTCTTCAATAAGCAGACCGACTATCTCTGGCGTGGTGAAAGGCCGGCCGCCAGTGTCACGGCGGCAATGGTGCCACCCATAAATCAGTTGCTGGCCAGCACCACGAACCCCAGCTGATTTGACGCCGGGCCGGTGTTTTTAGCCGGTTGAGGTGGAGCGGCCATCCCTCACGTGCAAGAACCTGCCACGTAGACCTGTCTGTGCGTTAAGGACTTCACTCAGTTTCCTTGCATTACAAGCGCTTGCATTATATGCTCTCCTACATCTCAACGTACCTGGAGAGGATCGTATGGTGAGGAGCATCTGCAGCAACTCGGTACCAACTGTGACCTGTCGAGGGTTAAGTATTACCGTGCGGGCCGCCTCGAACGGCATGACCGCAAGCTCACCTCAGATCGAGAACGTAGAGGCGTAGTGACCAGAGGCTCAGATCTTCGAGAGAATCAGGAGGTGTATGCTATCGACACCGACAGCATAGCTCAGTCCAACATCAGCGCAGCGACGGCTGGAACGCGGGCCGGCCCCATTCCTCGGTCTGCGCTCCCCACTCCTCCGGAGGAATGGACACGCACCAACTCTAGAGCAGCCCCTTTGGTGCCCCGGCGTGCCTTCCTAAGCATTGCCGCCCTTGCCATAGGGGCAACCGCCCTCGCGGCCTGCAGCAGCACAGCTGCGGCCACGCCTTCTGCCGCAACCGCCTCCTCAGCCTCTTCCACAGTGGCTTCCTCACAAGCGATAGCCGCCAAGCCACAGACAGCGACGATCAGCTTCTCCCGCTGGCAGGTGACGCCCCTGCGCATCAAGATGAGCGTGAACGATCCGATCGCGCGCTTCGAGCAGGCCCATCCAGGCACGAAGGTCGAGGCGGACGTCATCCCCATCGGTACCTACACGACCAAGCTCTTGACGATGATTGCCGGTGACGTCGCCCCAGACGTGATGGGGCTGCCTGGTCCTTTTGGCATCCTTCCCCTATTCGCCCAGAAAAGGGCCATCGTTGACCTCGGCCCGCTGATCGCGCGCGACGCCGCGGCGGTGCAGCCCTCCGACTTCCTCCCGCAGGCGCTCAAGGTGGGGCAGTGGCAGGGCAAGCAGTACGGCCTGCTGATCAGTCCACTGTCTACTGCTGTGCTCGTCTACAACGCCGACGCGCTCCGCAAGGCAGGGATTGACCAGACACCAGCGCAGATGTATGACGCCGGCAAGTGGACCTGGGACGATGTGGCGGCGGTATCCCAGCAAGCCACCCTGCGTCCCGCCTCAGGCGGTGCGGCGCACCAGTACGGCTTTGCCGTCTCCTTCGGCATCCAGCAAGCCATCAGCTACGTTTGGGAGGCAGGAGGGGCACTGCTGAACAAGGATCGCACCAAGGCAGTCATCGACGGCCCTGGGGGCATCACCGCCTTCCAGTATCAATTCGACTTGTTACACAAGTTCCGGGTTTCGCCTACCAGCGCCGATCTGCAAACGGAAGCGCTTCTGAATCGCTTCAATACGGGCCAGATTTGCCTGAACTTCTCCTGGGCGCATACTGTCGGTGCCAATCTGGCACAGGCCAAGTTTGACTGGGATATCGTGCCGCTGCCGGTGGGTACGGCTGGAGAGATCGTCAATGACAACTACAATAACGTCGGCATCTCCAAGACCTCGAAGTATCCCGACGTCGCCTGGAAGTTCGTTGAGTCTATGACCTCCGGCACGGAATACCTGGCCGAGCAACACCAGGCGATCCCGGCCCGTAAGAGCGTCTACCAAGCCTGGTTGAAGTGGATGGAGCAGAGCCCGCGACCGAAGAATCTGAAGTACCTGTCGATGCTGGTGAACAAGTCGCGTGATCTGCCCTATTCACCTACCTGGCCGCAGATCAATGACGCCTGGAACAAGGAGACATCCTATCTGGAAGATGGCTCTAAAGGGCCCGGCGAAGTCGCCCGCGCCCTAGCCTCAGCCCTCGATACGGTACTGCGCTAGATGACGGTGGCCGGGCAAGCGGCGCAAAGCCAGATCGAGATGGCTGGCCTGCTCTCACGACAGCACCACGGCAACAGTGAAGGGAGATTACGCTTCGATGTAGAGGGCGGCACACTAAGTATCATTCCTTTTGTTATGTCAATATGTTGAACGCAAGAAAGGAGGCAGGGATGACACAGGTAGAGCTTGCCCGGCGCGACCGGCTGTCTCGACGTCACGTCCTTGGGCTCCTGACCTGTGCTGTAGCGGGAGATACGTTGCTGGCATCGTGCGGCACTGCTCGTGGGCACAGCATCAGCCCGGCTCCCGGAACCGCAGAGGTATCCTCCGCCAGTGCCACCGCCACGCGCACAACTGGCGCATCCCCGAAAGTCTCTGCCAGAGCTACAGCCGCTGCGAGCCCGGTCCCGATTGCTCGTGCGGGGAGTCTCACAGTGCTAAGCGACGTGGACGTTAAAGGTCTACCCTTGCTCACGAAGGTTATCGATCGGTGGAACCAGGCCAATCCGCAGGCACGTGCCTCGTTGCAAGGTGTGACTGGCCAGCAATACACGACCAAGGTCGAGACTATGGCCGCCGGTGGAGCGTTGACCGACGTCTTCGCGCTCTCCGGTAACGATCTCCCTCGACTGGCCGGTAGCGGCGTTCCGGCGAAACTGGATACGTTTCTTCAGCGGGATCACTACGACGTCTCCGACTTTGTCCCGCTGCCCCGTCAGCGCATGCGCTGGAAGGGCGCAGCGGTGGCCCTGCCGCGTGGTTTCTCTAACCAGTGCATCTACTGGAACGTCGACATGTTCGATCGTATGGCCGTTACCTATCCGCCGCAAACCTGGAACGCCTCGGGCTGGGATTTCGCCGCCTTCCTGGACACGGCGCAGAAACTGACGAAAGGGGCCGGTGCTGGTGCACAGTACGGCTTCACTATCGAGACGGGTTTTGTCGGCGGCTGGGGGCAGTGGCTCTACGCCAACGGCGGCCACGTGTTCGACCCCGCCTTCCAGCATTGTCTGGTGAGCCAACCGACGCCGGTACAGGCGTTGCAGTTCATGCAAGATCTGATCGTCAAGTACAAGGTGGCCCCGACGCCAGCGACGCTCGCAAGCGAGGATCCGCAAATGCTCTTCTTCTCCGGCCGGCTCGCGATGCTCTTCGCGCCCGTGGCCTCGGTCGCTTACTACCGTCAGGCCAAGTTCAAGTGGGATTTCGCCACCACCCCCAAGGGCAACGGCCCGCGGGTCACGACCGCTGCCGCTGGTGTCTACTGGTGCATGAATGCTCACACGCATCAGCCTGACTCGACCTGGAGACTCCTGAGCTTCCTTGCTTCGCCTACCTCCGAGCTAGAACTGGCCAACACGTACTTCCCGGCACGTGAATCTGTGCTCCAAGAGATCGCCAAGCTCGACCCGGGCCTACCACCCGCCCACCGGCAAGTCGGTATCGAAGGGCAGAAGCTGGCGCGGGCCTTCCGTGCTACCCCCTACTATGAACAGTTGAACAGCATCTTCACCAAGCAGTTCGCGTACCTCTGGGACGGCAGCCGCAGCGTGCAGACGGTCACGTCGAAGACCGTTGGACTCGTCAACGGCTTCCTAGCGGATCACCGAAGTGGATAAGGAGCAGCGCTGATGACCTTCCTCACTGGCTCGACGGTCGCTAGAGCGGCGATTTCCCGGCGTGCGACTCTGCGCGCGGCTGCAATACTTTGCTTCACTACAGCGAGCGCCACGGTTCTCGCCGCCTGTGGCGGGTCGAGCGGCAAGACTTCGTCGACAACGGCGGCGCAATCGAGCACGGCGATTAGTGGCGGCACGACCACGACTGGGGCACGTACCACGGGGGCGGCGACGGCCAAGTCTTCCACCTCCGTCCCGATCAATCGCAACGGCGCTAAGTTGCAAATCCTCGTCGGGATCGATACGGCCGGTTTCAAGCTAGCCGATCAGGTGGCGGCAGCCTGGAAGACGAAACACCCTGATATCTCGGTGAGCTGGGTCTACGACCCCGCCGCCGATGACCCGAACAAGATCCTGACGATGTTCGCTGGTGGCGTTCCGCCAGACGTCTTCGCCATCTTCCCCGCGCCGCTGGTCGTTTTTGCTAGCAAGGGCGTCCTCCAGCCGCTCGATCCCCTGGTCAAGCAGGACAAGACGGACCTCTCCGACTTCTGGCCAGCCAGCATCACGATGTTCACCTGGAAGGGCACGCTCTACGGCCTGCCACGTGGCTTCGCCAATAACCCTGGCTACGCTAACCTCGACGCTTTCAAGGAGCTCGGCATCCCCCCACCACCGACTGATTTCAAGGACACTACCTGGACCTTCGACCATATCACGCAGGTGGGCAAGCAACTGACCAAAACGGCGAATGGACGCACGACCCGCTTCGGTACCTCGATTCAGACCGATCTGCGTGATAGCTGGGGGCCGATCGTCTGGTCCAACGGCGGCGAGTGGTTCAACACCGACATGACGGCCTGCACGGTGACGGAAACGCCGGCGGTGGAAGCGCTACAGTGGCTGCAAGACCTCATCGTCAAATATAAAGTGGCGCCACGTCCCGATCAGGTTTCCGAGTTGGGCGGCAGCTTGAACATGTTCACCGCCAGTCAGATCGGTTTCTACACCTATAGCGGCGCATGGTTGCGACAGACGCGCGTCGCGAAGTTCAACTGGGACTACTCGGTGACACCACGCGGCGCCAAGGG
Source organism: Chloroflexota bacterium (assembly GCA_023381555.1). Lineage (GTDB taxonomy): Bacteria > Chloroflexota > UBA4733 > UBA4733 > UBA4733 > JAMDCW01. The sequence continues at coordinate 20,445 of JAMCRV010000084.1, forward strand.
CACCGTCGTCGGCGGTGGCGGCGTGGCCTGGTCAATCGCCAAAGCCACGAAGGACCTTGGGGATGCCTGGCTCCTGCTCCAGCACGTGGCGAGCGCCCAAACACAAAAGACCCTCGCCACCGTCTTCTATCCGGGACGGCGAAGCGCAGCGGAGTACCTCGCTGCGCTTGACCCGAGCCTACCGCCCAAGCACCGTCAGTTGCTGATCGATGCCATGGATTACGTGCGTACGGATCCGGTCCACCCGCGCTGGAGCGAGATCAATACGGTTATCACCAACCAACTGAGCTACCTCTGGGATGGCTCGCGTCCCGCCAAAGAGGTAGCTACCCAGATCAAGTCCGGTGTCGATCCCATTTTGCAGGGCAAGGTGTAACGCCGTCGCCCAGCGTGGCGGCTGCGGTTCGCTGGTTGCTAAGGAGTAGTCCACTATTGAGCACATACCCGAACCTCTTGATCATCATGGTCGACCAGCTTCGCGCTACAGCGCTAGGGCTCTACGGCAATCCGCAGGTGCGTACGCCGCACTTGGAGGCGCTGGCGGAAGCTGGGCTTTGTTTCGACCAGGCGCACGCCGCCTGCCCCGTCTGCGTCCCCAGTCGCGTCGCCTTCTGGAATGGGCGCTGGCCCCACCTCAGTGGGGCGCGCACGAACGGCATCCTGATGCCCGCGCACGAACAGCATCTCCTGCAACCGCTAAAGGAGGCAGGTTACCGCACAGCGCTGTTCGGCAAGAACCACTGTTTCACACGGCAACAACTGGCAGAATGGTGGGACGTGATATCCGAAGTGTCGCACGGTGGACCACTGGACGACCGAGGCGACCCAGAGATTGCTGCCGCCCGGGCCTGGACCCACCATCCTGATCAGAACCGTGCTGCCTATGCCGCTGCAGTCAGCCCCTTCCCGGTGGAAAAGCACGGCACCTGGCTCATCTGCGACGATACGGTCCGCTTCCTCCAGCAACACGCGACCGGGCGAGGTGCTGAGGATCAACCCTTCGCCGCCTGGGTCTCCATCGCCGATCCCCACACGCCCTATCAAGTATCGGAACTCTATGCGAGCCTCTATCCGCCTGGCTCCATCATTCTGCCGCCGCAGCGCAGCGCTACTGGGATGGCGGCGCGCACCGAGCGTGAGCAGATCTTCGCGCATCTGCTCGGTGCCGAGGAGGTCAGCGACGAACGGCTGCGCTTCGTCACCAGCATCTACTATGGCATGATCGCCGTTATTGATGAGGGTGTTGGCCGCATTCTCGCAACGCTCGATCAACTCGGTCTGCGGGAGCGGACCGTTGTCGTCTTCCTTTCCGATCACGGCGACTACATGGGCGAACGGCGGCTGGTACGCAAGACGATCGCCTTGCACGACGCGCTGACCCGCGTACCTTTGCTGCTCTCGTGGCCTGGCCACATCCCCTCCGCCCAGCACATCGAAAGCCCGGTTAGCCTACTTGACGTTCTCCCCACCCTGACCGAGCTACTCGGTTTGCGCCCATTGCCGGGACGTAGCGGGCAGCCCCTTCCCCCTTGGGGACATCCGCGCCAGGAGATTTTCGCCGAACACGGTACCGAAGAGCCAACGCCGACCTGGGAGCGGCTGCGCCGTGGCCAGGTCGGCATCAGTGCTGGCCAGAATCTCCCCTGGCAGGGAGGCGGCGGGCGCATCAAGATGGTGCGTACGGCGGAGTGGAAGTACATTCACGAGCCAGAGGCCGGTTGCGAGCTGTACGATCTGCATCGCGACCCCCACGAGCTCTGCAACCTGGCTCAACGAACAGAACACGCCGGGTTGATCGCCAGCTTTCAGCGACAACTGCTGGATTGGACTATCGCCACGGAAACCACGCTGCCGCCACTGGGAAGAGAACGGTGACAACCGATACTGCTGGGGGTTTGATGTCAACACTTGGATCATTGAGTCCTGCCTTCGCTGGCACGTTCAGAGAATCGAGGTAGCCACATGCCGCCCAACCTCTTGTTCGTCTTCTGCGACGAGTTGCGCCGCGACGCCACCGGCTACTCCGGCAACCCGGATGTGCACACGCCAGCCATCGACAAGCTCGCTGCTGAAGGTGTGCAGTTTCGGCAGGCCGTCGCCAATACTCCCGTCTGTACGCCCAGCCGGGGCTGCCTGCTCACTGGCTGCTGGCCGCAGCGCCACGGGGCCATCAGCAACGATCTGCCGATCGATCCGGCTTCTCCCTCGATTGCCCGTGCCCTCAACGGCGCCGGCTATCGCTGCGGTTACATCGGCAAGTGGCACCTCGGCGGCATCCCGCGCTCCCGCTTCGTCCCACCCGGCCCAGAACGCCTGGGCTTCGACGCCTTCTGGGCCTCTTGGAACTGCCACCATCAGTACCTGCGCCCTCGCTACTTCCTGGACACGCCCGATCCGATCCAGCCGGAGGGTTACGAGCCGGCGATCCAGACCGACCTTGCCCTGACCTTCTTGCAGGATCATCACGAGCATCACCAGGAGCAGCCTTTCTGTCTCTTTCTGTCCTGGGGACCGCCGCACGGTCCCTACCGCCCCCTGCCACCCGGCTACGAAGACCGGTACGATCCAGCTACCCTGCACCTGCGGCCAAACGCGGTGGACACGCCGCAGGAGCGCACCGATCTAGCCGGTTACTACGCCCATATGACCGCTATGGACGACCAGTTCGCCCGGCTGATGACGGCGCTGGATCAGCATGGTCTGCGCGACGACACGCTCGTGGTCTTCGCCTCGGACCACGGGTCTATGCTCGGCTCCCACGGCTACCACAACAAGCAGTTTCCCTACGAAGAGTCCTGCGGCGTGCCCTTGGTCATGCGCTGGCCTCCCCGCCTGTCACCCGGTTCAGTCAGCGACCTGCTCATCGGTATTGTCGACTATGCGCCGACTCTGCTTGGCCTCCTTGACGTGCCGGTCCCCCCTGCTATGCAAGGCCGGGACCTCACCGCCTCCATCACTGGCGGTGCTCCAGGGCCAGACAGCCAGTATCTGCAGGAACTAGTCTGCTGCGACCAGGCCCGCCAGGTGCATATGCTGCCGTGGCGCGCCGTGCGCACACGCCACGCCACCTACGTCCGCAATACAGCGGGTCCCTGGCTGCTGTTCGATAATACGCGTGACCCCTATCAGGAGCACAATCTCATCGGTGAGGAGAGCGCGCGCGGACTGCAGGTCAGGCTGGAGGCGACGCTACAGGGCTACACGCAGGCGCTGGACGACCCCTTGGAATCAGCGGAAGCCGTGCTCACCCGCTACGACAAGACGGAAGCATGGGCCGAACGTGAAGTCTTCCTGCATACGGGTCGCAACATGGCCGGTGACGCGCCTTCCGTCCCGCTCGCGGCGCCGAAGGGCGGATGACTAGTGACGCGCCGTATGACTTCTGTCAAGCATACTCGAGGCTACCTCATCGAGGTGCTAGGTACCGAACGACCAGTCGCTGCACCTGTGCCCGCCATCAAGCGTGAGGGCAGCATCTTCTTCCCTGGCAGCGCTACTTCGCCCAGGTGATCGTTTACACCGGAAACAACCAGAGAAGAGCAGGATGCTCGAAACGCTGGCAGGGATCGCCACCTAGACTCCGACCGGACGTCCTCCTTCCAGGAGCGCGGCTGGAGGGAGCCTTCACCTGATGTAGAGAATGTAAATGGAAGGAGTTGGTTACATGGCTGGGTTACGTTCATTGGCTCCCGAGCGGAGACAGGTGCTGAGCCGGCGAGCGTTTCTTGCCGGCAGCACTGCGCTCGCCGTCGCTTCTATGGCACTGTCGGCCTGCGCCGGTACAACGAGTCAGTCAGCAGCCGGATCTGTCCACAACAGCGGCACTTCCTCCCCGGCTGCGGTCACTACGAGCGCGGGCTCCGCCGCCGCGACGTCCGGGTCCGTGTCGGTTCCCACGGCACATATCACCTGGAGCAATCCCTCGGGCGACCCGACGGACATTGCGATCGTGAAGAAGTTCTTTCAATCATTCCAGCAAAAGTATCCATCCATTAGAGTCGACGTGCAGAACATCCCCTCCGGGTTTACGCAAAAGCTGGAGACCACCATGGCTGGTGGCGTCGCTCCGGACATCTTCTGGATGGACACCTTGAACCTAGGCTCCTTCGCCTCGAAGGGGGTGCTCTTGCCCCTGGACTCCTACATTGATCGCGCTCACTTCGACTTGCAGAAGCTGTATCCGGCGCTACTTGCCGGCTACGTGTATCAAGGTAAGCGTTATGCGCTGCCCAAAGACAATGGCAGCAGTGTAATGGCCTGGAACATTGACGCGTTCAAAGAGGCTGGTGTTCCTGCCCCGACAGCAGAGTGGACCTGGAACGACTTTCTCAACGCCGCCCGCAAGCTCACCAAGCGTAGTGGCACCAGTGTCGCGCGTTACGGCTTCGGTCCACCGCAGGGCTTCTCTCACATTGCCCCATGGGTCTGGCAGCACGGTGGCGACTACTTCGACAAGAGCTACACCAAGTGCCTCTTGAACCAGACTCCCGCCATCGAGGCGTTGCAGTTCCTATCTGACCTGGTGAACAAGGAGCGCGTAGCGCCCACCGTGGACGTGATCCAGAGCCAGGGTTACTTTCCGCTCTTTGAGAACGGTAAGGTGGCGATGCAGCAGATGTGGCCCGGCAACATACCCATGCTCCGAGTCGGTGTTAAGGCATTCAACTGGGACGTTGCCTTCTTGCCCAAGGGCGTCACCAGAGCAACCTTCGTGAACGGCGCAGGCAACGCGGTCTGGAGCAAGACCAAGGCGCCGGAGGCATGCTGGGTGCTCATCCAGTACTTCGAAAGTCAACAAGGCCAGGACTTCTTCCTCGCCTCGGGTAAAGGTGTACCTTCCAACAAGGCGGTAGGGGCCAAGTACACGCAGCAGAAGCCGCCGCCGGCCTCTCTACACGTCATGATCGACGATCTCAGCTTTGGTCATACGGTTGTCGGCCCAGCGACCTGGAACCAAATCAGCAATGCCTTGAACAAAGAACTGGCCTACCTCTGGGATGGGAGTCGATCCGCAAAGGAAGTCTGCGACCGTCTCGCTCCCGAAATCGATACGTTCCTAGGCAGTAAGCACTGATCTTCAAGCTCTGCTGCCACAATATGGTAGCGAAACTGGCACAGTCAGACGACACAGGGATGCTACTCTCCGAGACCCGCGACCGGCATCCCGCTGTGGAATGAGGGAAGGGACAACGATGGCAGTCCGCACTATTCCGGAAGATCCACACCGCAGAGACTAAGTCCACCTGCTCGTCCAGAGCGCTCTCAGAGAGGAAAGACGTGTCTGACTATCGTCCTAACATCTTGCTGGTCTTCAGCGACCAGGAAACGGCATCGGCTGCGCGACCGGCGGCTCGCACGCCACGCCGGGACACGCTGGCCGCTCGGGCCGCCACCTTCTCCCGAGCACTCTGCACGTCGCCGCAGTGCTCGCCCTCTCGCGGTTCCCTGCTGACCGGATACTATCCCCACCAGACTGGCGTGGAGACCAACCTCGACGCGATCTACGCCCGCCCGCTTCCACCGGGGCTGCCTACCTTCGGTGATCGTCTGCGCACAGCCGGCTACGCCACGGCCTACTTCGGCAAGTGGCACCTCTCGGACGCCGGCCCTACCGCCCACGGCTTCGACACGGTCGCACCACTCCGCGATGACGGCATCATTGCCAGCACCGCGGCTCAGTGGATCGCCAGCCGCCCGGACGAGCCCTGGTGTGCCACCGTCTCGTTCTACAACCCGCACGACATCTACCAGTTAAGCAAGAATAGAAGCTATCCAATCCGGCCTGACGCCACGTTACCCGCAAACTGGCAAGATGATCTGTCCGCTAAACCACCACCGCAGTCGTGGTTTCTGACAGAAGATCAGGGCCGGCAATTTTCCCAGGCGACAGCTGAGGACTGGCTCCGCTACCGCAGCGCCTACGCCGAGCTACTGGAGCGCGTCGACGGCAACCTGGGCACGGTGCTCGATAGCCTAGACCGCGACAGCATCCTAGATCGCACTCTCTTGATCGTCACTTCGGACCACGGCGACCTCGTTGGAGCCCACGGTCTGCCCTACAAAGGGCCATGCCTATACGATGAGTTGCTGCACGTGCCTTTGCTCATCTCCTGGCCTGGCCAGCCGCCGGGCCGGTCCGATGAACTGGTGAGCTTGCTCGACGTGGTCCCGACTATGCTCGATGCTGCCGGTCTACCGCCAGATCCAGCGCTGCCAGGACGCTCGCTGCGACCGCTGCTCCAAGGGGAGCCGGTCGACTGGCCAGATTGGGCCATGATCGAATACCTCTCTAAGCAACGCCGGGCCAATCCGATTCGCGGGCTGCGCTACGGCCACTGGCAGTACAACCGCTATCTCTGGGGCGGCGAGGAGCTGTACGATCTCGCCGCCGATCCTGGTGAGCTGCGAAACCTGGCTGGCGAGCTGACCTATGCCGAGCAGAGTGACCAACTCAGAGCGACGCTAGAGCACTGGCGTGCGACCACGGGGGATACACGTTGGGAGAAAGAGCGCGTGGCGGATGGCCTACGAGGAAGATCGATCCGTTCTCCTGATGGATGAGTTCACCACGTAGGCGGCGGATACAGTGCGCTGGCGGCGGAGTTCCGCTGGCGCAGAAAGGTAGCGAAGGCATCATAGAGTGTACGTGCCTCTGCAACGTGTGCTTCCAGCACATTCTGCAACTGTTGTGGGTCACGACGCCGGTCGAAAAGCATGGAGGACCAGCGTCCACCACCGGGCTTACGCATGTGGTCAGCGTCACTATGTAGCTCAGGTTCACCGGCCGCCGTCGACGGCACGTAGATGAGGCTCCAGTCGGTGCTGGTGATCGTCGGCGTCCCCCCATGGTGGACCGAGAAAGCTATCTCTCGCATGCTCCCAGTGCGGCCTTCGAGTAGAGGGCGGAGCGAATAGCCTTCGCAGAAGGTAGGAACGCCGGCACCGGTGAGCTCGAGCAGCGTCGGGAGCAGATCGACGGGCTGCACCAGGCAGTCATAGCGCTGGCCTCCACCCAGTCCCGCAGGGTGCCGGAGCATGAAGTTCTGATGAGCGACCCCTTCGAACAACGGCGCCGGCTTGCCGATGAGGCCCTGATCGCCTGGGTAATCGAGATAGTGACCGTGATCTGACAGAATGACGACGATGGTGCGCTCGCGTAGTCCCAGATCGTCGATCGCGGCCAGAACCCGTCCCACCCAACGGTCCACCATGGTGACTTCACCGGCGTACAGCGCGCGCACGTGCCGCAGCTCGGCGGCAGTAAGGTAGTCAGCCGGGCCATAGCGTGGCGAGATGACGACCTCACCTTGATATGCTGGATCGTACATATCCACGTAGTGCTGGGGTGGATCCCAGGGCTCGTGTGGATCGAACTCATCAATCCAGAGCAGGAATGGCTGCACCGTACGGTTGCGCTCGAGCCAGTGCAGCGCTGCCGTCATGGTTTGTGGCGCGAAGTAATCGGCCTCCATCCGCCGCTCCGCCGTCTTAGGGAGGTAGTTGGTGCGCAGCCGCTCGGGATTGCGGAGCTTCTCCGGCGCCGCAGGCAGCGTGATCGAATGAGAGAGGTCCGGGATACAACGGTCACCTTCCTGTCCACGGACCCACTGCCAAGTGTGGAAGCCGCGGTCGAACTGATGTCCGTCACGGAAGAGGTGGTAAGTGTCAGCGATGAGCGCGGTCGTGTAGCCGCGCGTGGCGAAGAGTGTCGATAGCACCGGCAGGTCGCGGGGCAGCGGCGTCCAGCCGCGATGCGGCCAGGTCGTCG
>JAMCRV010000027.1 GCA_023381555.1 Chloroflexota bacterium
AACGGCGTGTTCGGGCAAGTGTAGGGTGGGTAATCGAAGGCCGTCGGGTCGGCGAAGTTCCAGCCCCGAATCAGGATGCCGGGATAGAGCGCGTAGCCGATCAGGCCGATCTGTTTCCGGCGGAGGTAGGCCAGGAACTGGGGCACGAGCACCGGCGCCTGCGGGAAGCACTCGCCGTGGCTGCTGGACTGATACTCGCCCCACTCGTCGGCCACAACAGGAAGCGTCGCTGCTGCGTCGCCGAACCAATGGTCCCACTCGGCCGCCGTCGCATGCTGGGTGGCGTTGAAGTAGGGATGGACGGCGTAGACGACGTTGCCGCCATGGAGCAGATGGTTGGGCACGGCGTTCAGGTCCTCCCCGGTTGCCAGCCCATCAGCCAAGATCAGATTGGGATTGCCCTGGCCGCGAATCGTGTCGACCAGCGTTTGCATGCCGACGTAGGCCGTGCCGCCGCCGAGACGGCAGCGCGGAGCTGCCCGTCGCTCAGCACGCGGATCCCGGTATGGTAGAGGCCGTCCGAGCCACGGCGCGCCCAACCACCGCGGCTGGCGACCGCGGCAACGCGCAGGCCTCCGCGAAGGGTTCGCCGCAGCGTCGAAGTCACGCTGGAGAAGACCTGGCGACTGGTGAAGCAGAGGGCGCAGCGCTCTCCCCCGTCGGCGAGGAACTTGGCTGGTCCCACGGGTATCCCCACGTTTCCCGATCCGGTCGGACCGCCTTCGGAGACAGGCTCGCTGATTGCGTTGGAGCCGACGGGGAAGCGGTGTACCGTCACCGCGAGGCGCCCCGCGGCGGCGGCTCGCTCGTAGAGGACCATGCCGGCAGGAGGCACGGCGGCGTCGCCGATGCGCGTGATACCGGCACGGACGAGAGCCAGCGTGTGTCGCTCGGCTCGGTCAACCCACTCCTGGCCGTCTTCCTCAGCGAGTAGGGCTTCGCGCGATGCAGCCTCAGCAATGAAGCTTGCCGACTCCAAAAGCACCCCGCTCGGCCGGCCTCGGCGATCGCGGACGATCCGCCCGCCCGGCGGATCAGGGCTCCGGCGGTCCCAGCCGAGCCGGTTCAGGCCCTGATTGTTCAGGCCCGACTCGTGGTAGGTGCGGCTGAGCAGGTGTAGCGGCCGGTCGGGGCAGGCTGAGTCGAGCTCGACGGCCGTCGGAGAGCGACGCTCGGCGAGGGTCAGCGGCTGGTAGCCATGCACTCGCAGCCAGCCGCTGCCGCCGTCTTCCCTCGCTACCCGACGAACCTGTGCCAGCAGCGCCTCCATGGTCCTTGGCGCCGGCCCATGAAGCCGGCTGCTCCACCGTTCGGCTGCCACCAGGAACAGGTGATGGTGGGGATCAATGAAGCCCGGCATGATGACCCCACCTCCGAGATTGACCACCCTGGCTCCGTCACCGAGCTGGCGGAGGACGTCCGCAACCGCTCCGACGGCGACGATGGCGCCGCCCGACAGGGCGATCGCGTCGGTACGCGGTAGCGCGGGGTCCATGGTGATGACGGTTGCTCCGGTGAGCACTGTGGGAAGCCGATCCTCTTCGCACATGTCGAGCTACGACCGGAACACAATGTCACGACGCAGGAAGGACCAGAAGGCGGCCCCCAGCAACGCTGCCACCAGGCCAACCTGTCCGAGCAGCACGGGTAGCGCCGAAAGATCGTAGGCTTGGGTGCGGGCCAGCGCGAAGCCATCTATGGACGGCCGCAGTAGCAGTCGAAGCCCGGCAGCAGGCACAAGCGGGGATAGCAAGAGCACGAAGGCCGCCACGCCGGCCATGTTGAGGAAGAGCGGCAGTGTCCCTAGCAGCCAGGTGGTTGCGCTGAGATGGAACGGCAGGCGCGCCGTGGCGTAAACCAGCGCCACCAGCACACTTAAGGTGACGTAGGCAGCCGCAGCCAGTACCAGCGCAGTGCCGTAGGTGCCGGCGAGGTAGCCCGAGCGCCCCAGTGACCGGGTCAGCACGACGTAACCCTGCGCTCGGTTGCTGAGAGCCGTCACTATGGCGGTGGAGTAGCAAGTCAGGGCGAGTATCCCTGCGCCACCTAGTACGAAGAACTGGCCGGCATTGAGTCCGCCGGAGCCCGGCTCATCGAGCAGGAGCAGTTCAGGCTCGTGCAGCAACATCTGGGCGAGGCCAAGGCACTGGAGCATGCCCTTGGAGAAGTCGCCGATGCGGCGGTCGGCGGCCGCCTGCAGGCCAAACTGCTTCAGGGCGTGGTGGCAGCGTTCCTGGAGTTGCCGGCCATGCAGGTCACTCAATGTTCCGAGCGTGGTCAGGTAAGCACGCGCGCTGCAATGGTGGTGATAGCGCACGCTCGCCGGCAAGTAGCCTACTTGCCGGCGAGCGGCAGCCGGGAGCAGGCCAAGCACGTGGACGTCGCCCGCGTTGGGAGAGAGCAGCCCGAGCAGGAGGTGCAGTAACGTCGACTTGCCGGCGCCGTTCGCGCCGATCAGCCTGTAGATTTCGCCTTGCCGCACCTGGAGCGAGAGATCATCAAGGATCAGGTGCTTGCCGAAGTGTTTCACGACGCCTCGCGCCACGATGGCCATCCCGGTTTGGGCATCTCGAACCTTTGCAGTCATCCGGCCGACACAATGTGCTGGAACGTCGACAGGGCCGGCTTCGGCTGATAGTTCTCGTCAAACAGACCGAGGCCCAGGTCCTGGAGCGTGGCTGGCGCTACGCCCGGCGGCAGGCTGGTCTGCCCGCCGGTGGGCAGGTCCACGAGGTAGGTCCAGTTGATGCCGGCAACATTGCAGTCGTGCTGCAGGGCGGCATAGGTGTCGGCCAGGAACTGCGCCTGGGAGGCGGGACCGTTGGTGTAGCCGTTTCCCAACTCGGCGGTGAGTCGTGGCAGCGCCTGAAGCTGGGGGATGGACGTGTAGGCAACCTCGGTCACCCATACCGGCACCTGCTTGCCACCGTTGCAGCGCTGCAGCGCCTGCTCGGACGAGTCCACAATCATTGGCGAATAGGTCGGACCGTTGAAGCCAACGTGCAGGTCGAGCACGTCCAGGCTGCTGCAGAACAGCGGATTCGTGTAGAGGGCTTGCTCAAAAGCGAGTTCCTGCTGGAGACCGGGACCGTCGAGCGGTGCTGCCAGCGCCTGCAGCTGGGCCGAGGGCATCTCCTCACCGCCGTTGAGGATCTTAATGGACGGGTCGGCCTGGTGCGCCGCGACATAGCCAGCATGCAGGAACTGGGCGAACTCGGCCGGCGTCCCGCCGACCCAGTTCTTGCCGGTGACTTGTGGCTCGTTGCGCACGATGAGGTACTGCACGCCCAGGGGCGCGACATGGCTGGCCAGGTGCGCCATATAGGAGGCGAAGGAGGCACAATCCATGGTGCCGGCGACGCAATCGGCGGGCGGCGCCGAGGTATTACCGTTGGTACCGGGCGCCAGGTCCCAGCTTGGCGTGACGCCGACTTCCAGCAGCACATGCAGCCCATGGGCAGTCGCCAATTGGACCACATGATCGAGATAGCTCCAATCGTAGCTATTTGGCCCGCTCGCCTGCACTTGCGACCAGGACGCACCGATCCGTACATAGGACGCGCCCGTCTGGGCCGCCAGTTGATACACGCGGTCGAGGCCGATACTCAGCAGGTTCTTGTCGTGCTGATTGACGTCAATCCCATAGGCGATGCGGGCGCTTGACGGAGGAGTGGGCGCGCCAGGCTGGCCGCCGGCGAGGGTGCTACCCGGCGCTCCGGCGGCCTCCCAAAGGAAGCGCTCGCTGTTGAGACGTTCTTGGAGACCGAACGGCCCGTTGATCCAGGTGTGGTAGCCGTCGGTAAAAGCCGTCCAGTTATCGAGTTTGCGCCAGACCAGTAGGCCGCCGCTGGTGTGCTGGAGGGCGTCGCCGTTGCCAGCGAAGGTCTGGTCGTCGAGGCACTGGCCCACTTGTCGAGGCAGCAGTTGCTCCAGCGTGGCGAAGCCGAGGATGAAGTGACAACCATCGGCCTGGGTGCTGGCCGGTGCGAGGAGAGCGGCCAGGAGGATACCGGTCATGAGGAGCGGACGGAGGCGGCGCATTGGTCATCCTTAACTTAGATGATCTCTATTTTAGAGTATCACTCGTTTCTTGTCCTAGCCTGTCTGCTTGCGTAGTCCGTTAGTACCGACCGGCCGGCTGGGCGCCAAAGCCCTCATTAGAGATATTGTGCAACTAACTCCTCATTCAAGAACTGGCCGGTTGTAAGCACAGCAAGGCGTTATGCAACGCTGCGTACGTGCCGCCCGCGCGATCCAAAGGTGAATTGCATAACTCTAGCGGACGGAACCTAAAGCGTGGTGGAAGCTGAGCTTGCCGACTTACTGCTGCACCGACTCTAAAGATGCTCTTGGAGCGCCTCGTACAGTGGTTGGGGTCGGATCAGCAACGCTCGCCCTCGAGACGAAGAGACGCACCGTGGCCGAACTGTGTTCGCCAGCATCAGAACTTGCGAGGTTTACCTCCTATTTACCGTGAATGACCTGACCTTCTACGGGAGTGCCGCACCATCATATTCGAAATGATCGCTGAGATTGAGCGGCGATTTGACACAGAAGGGAATTCGAAATGGCCAATGTCATCACCACCCCCCGTCCGGCTGAGGTTCAGGATCCTCCGCTCGCCCGCTTCATCTTCGCAGACAAGCGGATGGCACCTTTCTGGACGATTGTGCGCTTGTACGTCGGCTGGCAGTGGTTTACGGCTGGAGTAGGAAAGCTCGACGGGACCGAGCCCGGCTGGGTTGGGGCGAAGGCCGGCACGAGCATGGCAGGCTTCGTTGCCGGCGCACTGAAGAACACAACCGGCGCACACCCAAGCGTCCAGCCTTACTACGCGTGGTTTCTGCAGCACCTCGTACAGCCCTACACCGCCCAGTGGTCATACGCAATTGCGTTCGGTGAGACGCTCGTAGGCATTGGACTCATTGTGGGATTGTTTACAGGCATCGCTGCCTTCTTCGGTGGGCTGATGAACGCCAACTACCTGCTGGCCGGCGCCGTGAGCACGAACCCAGCGCTCTTCATCCTTGCCACGGGCCTTGTGTTGAGCTGGAAGATTGCCGGGCTGATCGGCCTAGATGCCATCACCCTACCGCTTGTTGGCGTCCCAGGCACTCCTGGCAAGCTGTTCACACGAGGTGTACCTGCAGCAGTACCAGCAGCGGTCAAGGTGCCAACTCGCTGATCCGGCGACGGTCGGGGGTAGATCGCTCAGAGTAGAGAATCTACCCCCCTCTTTTGCTACCCTCTGTAGAGGGTGGTTCTCTCGGTTTATTTTCTCACTAAGCTTTGGTGTCTTCGTCGGGAAGGCTCGAGCTACCGCCGCTGGAAGGGTCGCCGTCGCAGGCAGATCTGCGCATAGGGGTAACACGCTCCGAGAGTGAAGGAGAACGTGGATCGAGCCACAAACGCGCTCAGCACACCGACTCGTCTCCAGGCATGTGTGGACACCGTTTCCTCTCAGGATGAGACGGCGGGTATCGACGCGGCAACTGAGTGGCGAAAAACTGTGGCGTTCAGTTGAGGCGGCCACGTATGTCCAGAGGGAGGCGGCTGAGACATGAGCAAATCGAGCGAAGGAAGCACGATTCTCGTGCTCAACGCTGGCTCGACCAGTCTCAAGGTCACTGTTTTCAGCAGTGATGCTAGCGAAGAGATTGCCCACACTGAGCGGAACTGGGCTGAGAGTGGGGCTGTCGACCGGAGCGATACTCACGCTGTGGCTCTTGGTCAGATCCTGGGCGAGCTCGACTCTAAGAGCATTCGCGCCGTTGGTCACCGCATCGTGTACGGAGGCGGGCGTTTCATTGCTCCGGTCATTCTGAGCGACGCGGTCATCCGCGGGCTCGAGTCCCTGACGCCGCTCGCTCCTCTCCACAACCCGCCAGCCATCGCTGCGATCAGAGCAGCTCGTCAGCACATTCCGATAGCGCCACAAGTGGTCGCATTCGACACTGCATTCCACGCTACCTTACCTCGTGATGCCTTCCTGTACGGCGTGCCCTTCCAGTGGTTCACAAAATGGGGTATGCGCCGCTTTGGCTTTCACGGCCTGAGCTTCAGCTACTGTACGCGCAGGGCAGCGGAAATCCTTCGTCGTCCTCTGGAACAGCTCCGGTTGGTAATTTGTCACCTGGGTGGTGGCTGTTCCTTAGCTGCGGTTCGCTCCGGGAGAAGCGTTGACACCACAATGGGCTACACGCCAATGGATGGCCTGGTCATGGCGACGAGAAGCGGCAGTGTCGATCCCGGGCTTATTCTCGCTGCTCTGCGCGAGCACGGCGTTTCCGCCCAGCAACTGGAGGAGATGCTCGAGACCCGGTCTGGTCTCTATGGGCTATCCGGCACCACAGGAGATATGCGCGAGTTGCTCGAGCGACGGCTGCAGCACGATGAAGACGCTGAGCGCGCTATCGGGGTGTTCGTCTGGCGACTGCGTGCAGGCATTGCCGCAATGGCTGCGGCAACCGAAGGCATTGACGCCATCGTCTTTACCGGTGGCATTGGTGAGCACGCAAAGGCCATCCGCGAACAGGTGTGCATTTCTCTCTCTTGGCTCGGCATCCATCTGGATCAACAACGTAACGACGCTGCCAAGGCTGATACCATTGTCTCCACCTCAGACTCCGAAGTTGCTGTCCTCGTCATCCACACCCGAGAGGACCTTGAAGTCGCTCTAGCTGTCCTTGCCGCTCTTGAACATCAAGGGAGTTCCGTGTCATGACCGCTCAACCCATCGCGACGATTCCGTCTGCCGGATACGCTCGCACCGGGCCACTCAACGGTCTGTTCCGTCCTCATGCCATCGCTGTGATAGGAGCCAGCGAGCGTCTTCAGAGTGTGGGGCGAAGCGTCGTGGAAAACCTCATCGCCAGCTTCCACGCCGGACCGCTCTGGGCTGTCAATCCAAAGCATCGAGAGGTCCTTGGAATTCCCTGCGCCGGGACCATTGGAGAAGTGTCCGATCATATCGATCTCGCCGTCATCGCCACTCCCGCACCCACGGTTCCCACGCTGGTGAAGGAGTGCGTCGCCAAAGGTGTTGGGGGCATCATCATCTTATCCGCCGGCTTCAGGGAACGCGGTCCTGAAGGCCGGCTCCTCGAGCAGCAGGTACTGGATGCGATACAGGGAACACCCGTGCGCATCATTGGGCCGAACTGCCTCGGAGTCATGCGACCCTACTCTGGGCTCAATGCAACCTTTGCACACGGTATCGCCCTGCCCGGCAGGATCGCTTTTCTCTCCCAGAGTGGCGCGCTGTGCACATCAATCCTGGACTGGAGCCTCGAAGAGCGCGTTGGATTCAGCGCGTTCGTCTCGACGGGATCGATGCTGGATGTTGGCTGGGGAGATCTCATCACCTACTTTGGTGATGATCCGCATACGAGCAGCATCATGCTCTACCTCGAGTCGATCGGGAACGCCCGCTCATTCATGTCGGCCGCACGCGAAGTGGCTCTCTCCAAGCCGGTTATCGTCTTGAAAGCCGGCCGGACAAACGCAGCAGCGAAGGCGGCTGTATCTCACACAGGATCCCTGGCGGGAAGCGAAGACGTGTTCGAAGTTGCTTGTTCGCGCTGCGGCATCCTTCAGGTAGACAGTATCGGTGAGCTCTTCTCAATGGCCGAAGTGCTCGCCAAGCAACCACGGCCTCTTGGGCCCCGTCTCGCAATCGTGACAAACGCCGGTGGTCCTGGCGTACTGGCGACAGATGCACTCGTGTCGCAAGGGGGCCAGCTGGCCTCCTTGACCGATAAGACACTCGGGCAACTGGACCAGCACTTGCCCGAAAGCTGGAGTCACGGCAATCCCATCGACGTTTTGGGGGACGCTACTCCAGAACGTTACACTGACGCTCTAAAGCTGGCGCTGAGCGATGAGACCAGCGATGGACTACTGGCCGTCCTGACCCCCCAGGCTATGACTGATCCCACTCGTACAGCAGAAGCACTCGTGCAAGTAGCTCGTGGAAATCAGAAGCCGGTCCTGGCCAGTTGGATGGGGGGAGGGCTCGTCGCACCCAGTGTGAGCACACTCAACGCAGCGAGCATTCCCACATTTGACCATCCCGATGAAGCCGCGAAGGCCTTCACGGCGATGTGGCGCTACAGCGATCACCTGCGTAGTCTCTACGAGACTCCCGTGCTCACACCGCCGACGTCTCCCACGTCCGATCCGGCCACTATACGAGGCTGGCTCTCGGAGGCACGACGGGCTGGGCGCACGGTCCTGACCGAGAACGAGTCGAAGCGACTGCTTCAGGCATATGGCATTACCACTGTCCCTACTGCGCTTGCCAATACCGCTGAGCAAGCGGTTGCGCACGCTGAGCTGATTGGGTATCCCGTGGTGCTCAAGCTCCATAGCAGCAAGATCACGCACAAGACGGACGTCGGCGGCGTCGAGCTCCACCTCATCTCAGCCGAGACGGTTACCACAGCCTTTCACCGCATCAAGTCGGTGGTGACCTCACAGTTAGGTACCGAAGCCTTTGAAGGTGTCACCGTCCAGAAGATGGTGAAGCATTGGGGTGTAGAGTTGGTGATCGGGAGCACGGTCGACGCACAGTTCGGGCCTGTCGTGCTCTTCGGCGCCGGCGGCCAGCTCGTGGAAATCTGGCAGGATCGGGCACTCGGCCTACCACCCCTTAACTCCACCCTTGCACATCGCCAGATCGAACAGACGAAGATCTACCGTGCCTTGCGCAACGTGCGCGGGCATGGCCCTGCCGACCTCCAAGCGCTCACTGTCATGCTCGTACGGTTCAGCCAGTTCGTTGCAACTGAGCGAGCTATTCGTGAGGTTGACGTGAACCCCATCGTCTTGACCGATGATGGGCCCCTCGCGTTAGACGCGCGAGTGGTCCTCTACCCGACAGAAGCTCTCGAGGAAGATTTGCCACCGCTTGCAATCCGACCGTATCCCCAACACTACAGTGGTGTATGGCGCTTACGAGACGGCAATAGTGTGGAAATCCGCCCAATTCGTCCCGAGGACGAGTCACTCATGCGAGCATTTCACGAGACACTATCCGAGCAATCCATTTACCTGCGCTTCTTCCACTTAATGTCGTTCGAACAACGGGTAGCACACGAACGATTGATCCGGCGCTGTTTCATCGACTACGACCGCGAGATCGCGCTTGTTGCAGATCACCGCGAAGAGGACGGAGGGCACGCAATTCTCGGCATCGGGCGGATCGTCAAGGCACGAATGCAGCCTGAGGCCGAGTTCAGCTTGCTAGTCAGTGATCGCTATCAGGCACAAGGGCTCGGCACTGAGCTCCTCCTCCGCCTAATTGCTATCGCCCGATCAGAGGGATTGGAGAGGCTGACCGGGGACATCCTCATGGAGAATATCGCAATGCGCCGAATCAGCGCTGAGCTCGGCTTCAGCCTGCGCGACCACAGTGAGGGAGCTATTCACGCAGTGTTGGACCTCCGTCAGACTGAATACCCACATCCCGTTGAAAACTGACACAATGCGTCGCCACAGAGTGTGCCGCTCATTTACCTTGCTCTTACCGTGAGCAACGCACGTCGCCACGGTTCTTGGTCACACTACAAGTGCTTCAGATGACGAGCATCACAGCGTTTGGAAGGAGCTAGCAATGAAGTACAACATTATCGTTCCGCTAGACGGATCCGCGCTGGCGGCAGCAGCACTCCCCTACGCCGAGACCATTGCTCGGGCGCTTAAGGCGCAGATCACCCTCGTAACGGCTGCCGAGCCAGAGCCCCATCCACAGGAGATGCCTGCTGCAAGTGTTGACCGCGCACTTGATGAGGCCGAGTCGCTGCTCGATGGTGAACGGCTCCGGCTCGAGGCCTCAGGATTGAAGGTACGCACCATTGCCGATGTCGCCGACCCGGCCACTCTCATCTCTGAAGTGGCACAGCAAGGCAACGCTGGCTTGATCGTCATGGGGACGCACGGGCGGTCGGGACCTTCACGCTGGGCCTTGGGAAGTGTCGCCGAGCGCGTGCTGCGCCGGTCACACGTCCCCATTCTCTTTCTCACTCCGATGGCAATAGAGCGCACGCGTCCATCTACACTACACCGGTTGGTACTCGTGCCTCACGACGGATCAGAGACCAGTGAGCGCATCTTTAGCGTGCTCCAGCTCCTTGCTTCCGTACTCCAAGCCCCCATCCACCTGTTGCGCGCCGTCGACCCAGCGGCCTACTACACAGTCGTCGGACTAGCGCCGTACAGCCAGCCGTCCAGCGATGTTGCTCAGGACGCACTGCGCGCAGCTGCGGAACAACTCGCCGCAGTGGCCGAACGCTGGCACCTCGCAGGCCTCACTGTCGATTCATCCGTCGACTTGGATGAGCCACGTCATCTCATCATTCGTACAGCAAGTGAAGGCGGCGTCGGCTGGATCGCCATGTCAAGCCATGGACGCAAGGGACTGACCGGTCTCGTCTTGGGAAGCACCGCCCTTGCTGTCATGCGTCACTCCCCAGTACCAATTCTGATTGCCCCTCCAGCATCCATCCCTCAACCGGAGGAAAAGGAGCCGGCGGAGGATGAGCCCATTGCGGTCGTCACGCCGATTGCTTGAGCTCACACGCAGTAGAGGCGCCCAGTGCGCTTCACCGTCGTGGTGCACCGGGCATCTCCGCGTCGACCTACTGTCGATCTGACATCCACGTGGAGAGCAGAAGTCCCTTCCCAGCCTTAAACGTGCGTCGGCGCCTACAACTGACTTCGCAGGTTTCATTGTCCATTTGCTGATCTATCGCCTAGTTGTAGCAGTGCAGCATGTTAGGGTATCCTCACTAAAGTCGAGTAGAATAGTCAGATATTGACTTGGCAAGGGGTGTTGGGTGGCCTGGCAATCTCGCATAGTGACGCTGCTGCCGCGAGTACGCGTGCCTTCCATCATCATCGCCACCGCGATTGTCCTGGTCGCTTGCGCTCAGTCCCCTGCCCAGCAAACCGCACAGTCTTCACTTGGGGAGCAAGTTCATCGACTCAGCACACATCTTGACGTTGCCAAGGACGACGTGGCGCAAAACCAGATAGCCGCAGCAGAGAACGAGCTTGATGCATTCGCAAAGGGCTGGCAGCAGGTAGAACCACGCGCACACGTGCTAGACCCTGGTGCGAGCCACGCCATCGATCAACAGTTCCGTCTGGCCCAGGATACCGTGAGCGCCGGAGGTATCGGCGAAGCCTCTAAGATCCAGACTCTCAATGACTTGGACCAGTCGGTGGATGCCCTTGCGAGCCATTTCTCTACTGCGTCAAGCCTAGGAACCGTCTCGCTGGCCGCGGTAGCACAGTACTTGAGCCAAGCTCAGCAAGCCCTTCAGGGGAGTGATGCAAAGGAAGCGCTAGCACAGCTGACACAGTTCGAAGCACAGTGGCCTCTCATCGAAGGTCAAGCTGCGCAGGCGAGCCAGAGTGCCTACAGACTCATCGAGCAAGACCTCCCTGAAGCAAGAGCTGATCTCAGCCAAAATCCACCACAAATCGCTCTGGCGGCCACGAAGATCGATGCCATGGTCGTCGCTCTCCAGCAAGTTCAGAATGCCAGCGCTCACTACGGCCCCTTAGATGCCGCCTTCATCGTGGTAAGGGAGGGACTCGAGGCCATTCTAGTGCTCTCTACCCTATTCGCCTTCTTGAGAAAGGCAAATATTGAGGATAAGGCCCGCTGGGTATGGGGCGGAGGCCTGTTGGGGCTGCTTGCCAGTCTTGTCGTCGCTTTGCTACTGCGTGCGGTCTTCGCCGCTGCCTCGCTTGCCATCAATCCAGAGCTCCTCGAAGGCGCGACCGGAGTGCTTGCAGCCATGATGCTGCTGTACATGAGTTGGTGGATGCACGACAAAGCACACATCAAAGGGTGGCAGAACTTCCTCCGAAGCCGGAGCCAGCACGTGCTTCAGAGTGGTCGTATGGCGGCCTTCGGTGTACTCGCCTTTCTCGCCGTGTTTCGTGAAGGGGGGGAGACACTGCTGTTCTACGTCGGTATCGCCCCCGCCATCTCGCAGCGGGACCTCTTGCTTGGCATTGGGCTAGGTATGACAGCCCTGACTGTTCTTGCAATAGCAATCATTGGCTTTGGCATACGTTTACCGATCAGAGCATTCTTCACTGTGGCAAGTGCTCTCGTCTATTATCTTGCCCTCAAGTTCCTGGGACTTGGTCTGCATTCTCTCCAGCTCGCAGGTCTACTTCCAGCTTCCCCAGCGTGGCGACTGCCGACCATCGACTGGATTGGCTTTTTCCCGAGTTTGGAGACGGCATTGCCCCAGCTATTGGTCGTGCTCTTAGCTGTGCTCGTCTTGGTTTGGTCCTCGAGACGAGTAACCGTTAATCGCACCACGAGCTAGGTTTCCAACATATCGGACACGTGTGCAGTTCGCCTTACGGCACGATGTCCAGTAGTAGATGTCAACTTGTAGTCCCCATTGAGCTCATTTGGCTTGGTCCAAGGTACAGGATCGGCGGGCAGCGGTTCCGTCATCATCCTCAGTGACCTCTCTGGTAAGCAGCGTACCATCTCCCCGGGTACGGGGCTCACGTCTTCTTGGACAGGCCCGAAAGTCCCTGCCATACTCCTCCACGAACGAGTAGAGGGAACGACTATACATGGTGAATGTCGGAATTGTGGGGTATGGCTTTGCAGGACGCCGCTTTCACGCCTACCTCATTGGTCTTGTACCTGAGCTTCATATCCAAGCCGTCGTGACGCGCGATCCAGTTCGCCGGCAACAAGCTCAAACCGATCTCGCCTGCACCGTCTATGACTCCGCTACGGCTTTGCTCCGCGATCCTGCGATCGATCTTGTAGTCCTAGCTACGCCACACAACACCCATGCCCAGCTGGCAATTCAGGCTATGAATGCCGGCAAGCACGTGGTAACTGATAAGGTGATGTGCCTCACCGTAGAGGAAGCCGATGCCATGATTGCCGCTCGTGACCGCAATGGCGTCCTTCTCAGCGTATTTCACAATCGACGCTGGGATTGGGACTATCTCACCATCAAGGAGGTGCTTCACCAAGGCCTTCTAGGGCGCGTGGCCAGCATCGAGCAAGCGGTCGTAAATCATCGCCCACCGCGCGGCTGGCGGGCGCACACCGCTGAAAGCGGGGGGGTGTTGTTTGATTGGGGCGCACACCTTGTGGATCAGCTGCTGCAGCTGGTACCTGCTTCGGTACAGTCGATCTGGTGCGGAATCGCCACCGGAGCCTGGGACGTCGACGTTGGAAACTATGCCAAGCTCATACTACGCTTTTCCGATAGCACCCTGGCCGAGGTCAACACTGGCAACATCGTTCGCCAGGCCAAACCTCGCTGGTTCATCATCGGTGACCACGGAACTCTCCTTAAAGAGGGCCTTGATCCCCAGGAACGGGCAATGCTCAGCGGAGACATCAATCGAGCCCAAGAGGATCCAGCACAACAGGCCCGAATCACAACGGAGATCGATGGCTTGACGAGCCATCAGGTGGTCGAGAGCAGCCAAGGATCGTGGCGTCGCTACTACGAAAACATCGCGAACGTTCTGCTCAGGGGTGAGGAGCTTGCTGTTACCGCAGAGAGCGTACGACGGGTCGTCGCCGTCCTCGACGTCGCGATGCAATCAGTGCGGTCCGGCAGCAGTAGAGAAGTATCCATCTGATCTGCTTGGTGAGCTCTTCACAAGCCGTGCTCGTCAAGTGGCCACGGCAGAGCCGCTCAATCTGTGCCCGGCCTTGAAATCTTTGTCATACTAGTGCTGCGGAAGGGTTTTCCAGGCAAAGCAACACAGAGAGGATGGTGCTGTGGCAGAACAACCGCGCGGATTACTTGGGTACGACGACACACCGTACATCTCGGGCTCGAAGTATCGGGTGCATGACAGCACGAGGCCACAGCCAGTCGTGGTGACGCCTGGCACGGAGAGTAGTCAACCTCAGCCAGGGCGGGTACCCAGCGATGCGATCGTGCTCTTCTCTGGCACGAGCCTCGAGTCTTGGCATCACAAGGACGGCAGCTCAGCCCGCTGGAAGGTCGAAAACGGCTGCATGGAGGTTGCGCCTCGCACAGGCAACATCATTACCAACACCGAATTTGGCGATTGCCAGCTCCACCTCGAGTGGGCAGCGCCCTCAGCAGTTGCCGGCCAGAGCCAGGGCCGTGGCAACAGCGGAGTCTTCCTGATGGGGCGCTATGAGGTCCAGGTGCTGGACTGCTACAACAATCCCACCTATGCCGACGGCACAACCGGAGCGATCTACGGCCAGTATCCCCCGTTGGTCAATGCTTGCCGGAAGCCGGGGGAATGGCAGACCTATGACATCGTGTGGGAGGCGCCACGCTGGGATGGAGATAAGAAGCTCGTCTCGCCAGCATACTTGACGTTGTTCCACAATGGCGTGCTCCTACACAACCACCGCGCGCTACTCGGTCCCACGACACACCGCGCAGTGCTTCCGTATGCGCCTCATCCCTCAGTGGGTCCCCTGGAGCTCCAGGATCACGGTAATCCTATGCGATTCCGAAACATTTGGTACCGCCCACTGGTCCCGCAAGACGTCTAACCTCTAGACCCAATCTAGAAAACGAGGGGTGGGAGCTTGGTGCTCCCACCCCTCGTTCAGGCATATCCCTAGCAGCCGCTTCTTGCTCTGCGCTTACTACCACATCGGGACCTCAGGACGGGACTAAGGCGGGCTTGTCCGCGCCATCCGCGCAATCCATCGTTCCGGCTGGCGGATCTCCACGGGGTCTGGAAGATACTCTGGTCCAGCAAACGCTTGGTTAAGAAAGGTAATGCCCTTCTCTCTCACAACCTGATCAACGAACGCCTGGCCTATGACGTACTGCTCGAGTTTTATGTCGAGACCAGTAAGGCGTGCCCAGAGCTTATCAAGACGAGTCTGCCTGATACGTCGTTGTTCAAAGCGCTGCTTGATCATCACGTAGTCTGGCAACAACTTGACCCCGATGACGTCCATAACGTGGTTGCTGTAGCCCTCCATGAGACTCATCAGCCCCTGGAGCTGGCGAAAGAGAGCCTGCTGCCGGTCGTCAAGGAAGAGCTCAACCCAATGGCCACCACCCGCAAGCCGCTGTGCAGCGCGCTGTAGCACCCGAACCATCCCATCAACGTCTGGAAATAGTGGGAGATGCTCTAGCTGCTGAACAATGAGCTGCATATGCTCTTCCACGCGCTGGTTGAGATATGATGCCAGCCACGGATGGGCTTCGAACTCAAAAGCGTGTGTTGCCTCGTGAAGGGCTATCCACAGGCGGAACTGATCTCCGGGCAGGTACAACGCGTGTTCCGTGGCAGCAATGTTCTCTTCCACGAAGTAGAGCCGTCCCGCTGTCAACGGTTCTCGTCCCAGCAAAGCCAAGTCGTACTGGCCCAATACGCGCCGCGCCAGATAGCCCAAGAGCAGTCCCAACTGGGTGCTCAGGAGGAAGCTACCTCCCAGACTCACGAAAGGAGTGAGGGAACGTGCCATGAGCTTCTGTGATGCTTCGCGATAGGCTTGCTCGACCGGCGCGAACAGGATCATAAAATTTGCAATGTTGGCTTCCAACCACTGCCGCCGATCAAAGACGTATACCTGCTTGAGCGGCTCAGGAAGGATAGTCTGAGTGTACTCAGCAACGAGGGGCTGTGCATTCTGGAGATATGACAGGTATTCGTCAACGCCTACGAATGCTCCTGTCTCATCGAGATGGAGCCTTCTCCGGGAGGCCACACGCATAGCGATACTTCGTGCTCGGTTCCAGTCAAGAGTGGGAGCCTCACCGTTGTGATGCGCTCGTGTCTGCTCAAGAACGTAGATCCCCGCACCGACGAGGACAAGCTCTCCCGCACTCCTCCAGAACGATCTCGACGGGGCTGCTTTACTCAATCGTGCCTCGGTTCTTCACCTCTTCAATCGAATGCTACCACGTAGAGACAGCCTCTCCCGCCCAATGTAATGATGCTAGTATGCTATGGCAGGAAATGGAGGTGACTTGTGCGATTACGCACACTAGCCTTCACCGTAGCGAGCTTCGCTTTGGGCCTCAGCGTCGGTGCTCTTCGCCGGGAACCGAGTGCGCCGCTCATGCCTTCGGACATCCAAGGCAGTGACCGGCGGCGTGTCATCATCCTCGGCGGAGGGTGGGGTGGCGTCTATACAGCGCTCACGCTCGAGCGTGAGCTGCGCTCGGGTGAGGGCGTCGAAGTGGTGCTTATCAGCAGAGACAACTTCTTTCTATTCACCCCCATGCTTCCGGAGGCGGTCGGCAGCGCGGTCGCTCTCACCCACATCGTCAACCCCATTCGGAGGATGCTGAAGCGCTCTCGTTTTGTCGCAGGAGAGGTGCGGCACATCGACCTCCATGACAAGATTGTGGAGGTCGAGCTAGCTAGTGGGAGTATTCACCGGTTCACCTTTGATCACCTCGTGTTAGCCCTTGGCGGTGAGACGAACTTCTTCGGTATGGCTGACGTGGCACAGCACGCTCTCACGGTGAAGAGCCTCGCCGACGCCATCGCCGTGCGCAATCATATCATCAACGTCCTCGAACAAGCCGACGTGGAGCCTGCCGAACAGCGCCGAAACCTCACGACATTTGTGCTCGCAGGTGGAGGGCTCAATGGCGTCGAAGTAATGGGCTCGATCAACGACTTTGTGCGTGCAGCATCGCGAGCCTATCCACACGTGCCTGCTGCTGAGATCCGCACGGTTCTCCTCGAAGCTGCTTCACGTCTGATGCCGGAAGTGGAGGACTCACTCGCTGAGTTCACCCGACGAGAACTCCAGACCCGCGGCGTGGAAGTCTGGTTACGAAGCCGCGTCGCTGGGGCAACTGATTCCGAAGTCCTGCTCGAAGACGGGCGCCGTATTGCTACCAGCACGTTCATCTGGTCTGCCGGTGTACGGCCGAGTAGGTTGCTGAGTGAGCTTCCGCTCGACCGTGACCGCTCCGGCCGAATCATCGTGGATGCCACGATGCGCGTGCCGGGGCAAGAACACGTTTGGGCACTAGGAGATTGTGCCCACATCCCCGATCGCCGGCAGGGCCGCGATGCTGCCTACCCCACTACCGCCCAGCACGCCTTGCGAGAAGCGTATCGTCTCGGACGCAACATCGCTGCCGTGCTGCGCGATGAACCAGCCAAGCCGTTTGACTATCCTCTGCGCATCCAGCTTGCAATAGTAGGCCATCGACGCGGGGTTGCCTCCCTGCTCGGTCTCAACATCAGCGGATTCCTCCCATGGTGGCTCTGGCGGACCTATTACCTCGCACGTCTGCCTCAGGCCGACCGGCGCCTTCGCGTCGCTCTGGACTGGACCCTTGACCTGATCTTTCCACGAGACATCGTTGAGCTCCCAGTCGTGCCCCGGCGGGATCGCAGACCAAGCTCGACTTTCCAGAGCAACGAGCCAGATCGACCGCTCTAGTGCGTACCGAATTCATCCCGAATCTCTACGTGTTGACGGATGAGCGTAGCTCTGTTGTTGCACCATCAGCTGGTGGATAACTTGTTGTAGCGCCTCGAGGTCGCTCACACCCATATACACTGAGGCAAAGCGCACGTAGGCCACGGGGTCTAGCTCTTTCAGACCCTCGAGTACCAGTTGTCCAATTTCGCGACTCGACACTTCAGACTTGCCGAGCTCGTACAAGCGCTGTTCTACTCTCTGCAGGAAGCGCTCAACCAGTTCCTGGGGAACAGGTCGCTTCTCCAATGCTTTAAGTGTGTTCCGCGTGAGCTTATCTCTACTGAAGGGCTCGCGACGCCCGTCCTTCTTGACGACCATGAACTGTGCGGCTTCGGCACGCTCATACGTTGTGAAGCGACCGTTACACTGGGGACACTTACGACGCCGTCGAATAACAGCACCATCATCAGACTCTCGGGAATCGATGACCTGGGTGTCTGCGAAGGAACAATATGGACAGCGCAACTGATTCTCCTTCGCCGCTTGTTCGAGTAGGGCCCGCAAGGTATTGTACTCGCCAGAGGACCAGCAGACCTGCCAGCGTTGGCAGGCCATCCAGTGCTGTCTCCCAGCGGACATTTAGTGAACTGGCACCAGCAGCTCAGCTGCGCGGATGAACCCTAGTCACAGCGTTCGACTCCGCTCGGCTGAACTCAGTCCAACAGCACAGGAATCTAGCCAAGAATAGTGAAAGGGTGGCAAATCGAAGGCAGCATGCCAGATAGCTTGGGGCATCCTGACTTAAACATTGCGCTCCCCGCATCCCAAATTGAAGAGGGACTCGTAGTCCGCTCTGAGGGCGGCTACTACTCCGTCAGAGTCTCCTCAGGCAAAGTCATACGCTCCACTATTCGCGGCCGGCTGCGGCGTGCACGCGGTGATGATACATCTCTCTTGGCTCTTGGTGATCGTGTTCGGTTACGCTGGACCTCCGACGTTGATGGCGTTATCGAGGAACGTCTAGAGCGCTCAACAGAGTTTGCGCGTCGCTCACCGAGTTCAGGGCGTCATCACGTCCAGCGGCAGGTATTGCTGGCAAATGTCAGTTTCCTCCTCGTAGTCGCCTCTGTCGTTCAGCCAGAGTTCAAGGTCAGCCGAACAGATCGCTACCTGGTCATCGCTGAAGACGAAGAGCTGCCTCTTGCTCTCATCTTGAACAAGATGGATCTCGCAGACCCTGACGCGTGCGCTCACATCACCGCCGTGTACACCCCCACGGGTTATCCCATTCTGGCAACGAGTACGGTAACAGGAGAAGGAATCCTAACGCTGAGATCGATGCTTCATGGCCACACTTCCGCTTTCATTGGCCCATCAGGTGTCGGCAAGTCGTCCCTGATCAATGCGCTCATTCCTGCGGCTGATCTCCGTATCGCCCAGATCAACGTCTCGCTTGACCGAGGACGGCACACGACAACCGTTGGCCGCCTCCTCGAGCTTGACGAACAGTCGTGGATCGCTGATACACCAGGGCTGCGCGAGATCGGGCTCTATGGCATCAGCCGTCAGCGCCTCCCGTGGTTGTTCCCTGAGTTTCGACCTGCAATAGAAGCCGGATGCCGGTTCTCAGGTTGCACCCATCGCTCCGAGCCGGGCTGCCGCGTCCTCGCGGCGGTTGTCAGGGGCGACATCGCTCGGGAACGACACGGGAGCTATGCCAGGCTGTGGAATGAGGCAGAGTCGTGAACGCTCCGTCACGCGATCCTCGACACCCAACTTTCAAGGCACACAAGCCCCTGCTCTACATCACTCGACTCTATTATCGTCCGTACCTGAGTTTCCCCAGGTGTACCCAGCACGATTGAGCGGCGTGGACACGGTTGGTTTGGTACGATAGCGAGCGGGAGAAGCACCCGGCGGACCAGGAGGGGTGCAAGGAGCATGGTGGAAGACATCACAGCGCTGGAAACGACAGCGCTCGGAAGCCTCACGGCTGCTGAGCATCGTAGCGATCGCCAAGCCCTTGAACAATGGCGCCTGACGTATCTCGGCAGCCAGGGACAGATCCGTCAGCTGATGCGATGCATCGGGCAGCTCCCACTTGAAGAGCGGCGGACCTTTGGTAGCGCCGTCCAAAGTCTCGCTCAGAGGCTGGAGGTAGCCTACAAGGCGAGTGAGCAGCGCGTCTCGGATCGATTGCTCAATAGAGAACTCGAGGCCGAACGCATTGATGTGACACTGCCCGGGCGTCCCCACGCCCAGGGACTGATTCATCCACTGCGGCAAACGCTCAGTGACGTCGTGCGGGCATTTGCCAATCTCGGATTCCAGGCCGTTGAAGGCCCAGAAGTTGAGTGGGACACCTACAACTTTGAACTCCTCAACATTCCGGCGAATCATCCGGCCCGCGACATGTGGGATACCCTCTGGATCACAGACCGAATGTTGCTGCGCACACACACATCGCCCATGCAAGTCCGCACGATGCGCATGGCATCCGCGACTGCCCGCCGCCAAGGCAACGAGCCTCCTGCCCTGCGGATCGTCGTGCCTGGCCGTACGTACCGCTACGAGCAAGTCGACGCGACCCACGAGTCCCAGTTCATGCAGCTCGAAGGTCTACTCGTCGATCATCAGTCATCATTCAGTGACCTCAAAGGCGTGCTGACAGACGTTGCTCGTCAGCTCTTCGGCCAGGCACGAAAGACTCGCTTTCGGTGCGACTATTTCCCTTTTGTAGAGCCGGGTGCTGAGCTCGCTATGGATTGCTTTGCCTGTGAGGGACGTGATCCCCATTGCCGTGTCTGCCATGGGAGTGGCTGGATCGAGATCCTTGGTTGCGGCATGGTACACCCGAAGGTCCTCGAAAATGGTGGCTACGACCCGCAGCGATATCGTGGGTTTGCCTTTGGATTGGGAATCGAGCGCATCACTATGTTGCGTCACGGCATCGACGATATCCGCCTATTCTATCTCAACGACGTACAGCTTTGGCGTCAGGTGCGCTACGCTCCAGGGGCGCCGCGTTCGTGGAATCGCGAGGTCCCTGAATGAAGGTACCGCTGTCTTGGCTCCGCGACTTCGTCCGAGTCACCGTGCCGGTCTCCCAGCTTGAGCGTCTATTGACAGCAGCAGGCCTTGAAGTCGAAGGAATCGCGGAAACGGAATCCAAGTGGGATGGGCTAGTAGTCGGAAAGATTGTGGCGCTAGGGCCGCATCCGAATGCTGACCGGCTTCAGGTCGCACAAGTCGATGTCGGTGGGGACCAACCGCGGACGATCGTGTGCGGCGCTCACAATATCGCTGTGGGACAAACTGTGCCCGTGGTCTTGCCAGGAGGGCACATCGGCGACACCATCATTGAGCAGCGGAAGGTTCGCGGCGTGGAGTCGCAGGGCATGATGTGCTCTCCGCGCGAGCTGGCAATCTCCGACGATCACTCAGGAATCCTCATCTTGGAGGATAGTCCTGCTCCCGGTAGCTCTCTCAGCACAGTGCTGGGAGACCAGGTGCTCGACATCTACGTCACTCCCAATCGCCCCGACTGCCTCTCCATCAGGGGTATCGCTCGTGAAATTGCGGCTCTTCTTGCTCAGTCGGTCTGCTTCCCCACGCCTGCACCAGTCGAAAGCGCTGAAGACACTGAGCGTGCCGTCGTTGTCGAGATTATGGATAGCACGTTATGCCGGCGGTACGCAGCGCGGCTCGTGCGCGGAGCAAAGGTGGGTCCATCACCAAACTGGCTCCGTGCACGACTGGAAGCTTGTGGCGTCCGCTCAATCAACAATATAGTCGATGTGAGCAACTATGTCATGCTGGAGTTTGGACAGCCTCTCCATATCTTCGACTTTGCTGCTATCCACGGCGAGCGGATCGTGGTGCGACCATCGCTGCCTGGCGAGAAGATCACGACACTGGATGGTTCGGAGCACTCCATCCCCGAAGGCACACTCCTCATCTGCGACGCCGAGCGGCCCGTTGCACTAGCGGGAGTGATGGGTGGTGCAAACAGCGAAGTGTCCGGCAGCACCACCGATGTGCTGATCGAATCGGCATCCTTCAGCCCAACGAGCATTCGCACAACATCCCGGTCCCTGAACCTCCGCTCTGAGGCTTCTCTTCGGTTCGAACGCAACATCGACCCTGAGTACGTACTACCTGCTCTTGATCGTGCCGCTGAGATGATCGCCGGCCTCACCGGAGGAACCGTGCTTCGTGGTGCTGTTGATGTCTATCCTGCACCGGAGCCGCTACGAGTCATCCAGCTATCACTGGCCGACGTCAACGGACTCTTAGGTACGAACCATTCAGGTTCACACGTACGGACCACCCTGGAACGACTGGGCTTCGCATTCACGGAAGAGACGCAGACATCGTGGACCGTGTTGGTGCCGAGCTACCGCCGCGACGTGACTCTTGCCGTAGACCTCATTGAAGATGTTGCGCGCATCACTGGCTATGACCAGATTCCTACGACACTACCCAGCACAGAGCAACCAGCTACTCATATCGATGACTGGTTCGCTTTCGAGGAACGGCTGCGTACCACTTTGATAGGTCTCGGACTCACCGAGGTGGTGAGCTATGCACTTACCAGCAAGGAAAGTTTGTCGCGGCTGCTCAAGGGACCAGCGGTAAGCCTTCCGGGCGAGGCAAGTGACGCACTGCCAGTACTCCGTCCGACTGATCTTCGGAGATGCATCGAGCACGGTGTCACCGTTCGTAACCCCCTTTCGCCGGACTGGTCTACCATGAGGGTCAGTCTGCTTGACAGTGCGCTACGCACTCTGGCAGCCAATGCAGCATCCGTGACGTCGAGACGACTCTTCGAAATTGGTCGAGTCTACGAAAACTGCAGCCCACAAGAACTGCCACGCGAGCGAGCCGCGCTCGTTATTGCGCTCTCCGGAGCAGCAACTGAGCCATCCTGGCAGCAGCCAGCGCACTCCATCGACTTTTGGGACTTGAAGGGTGCCATCGAAGGCGTCTTTGCTCACCTTGCAGTGATTGCCCCATCTTGGGTTCCTTGTGTGCATCCGTCCTTCCATCCTGGACGCACCGCGAGCCTCACAATTGATGGCAGAGTCATTGGTGTGGCAGGCGAGCTACATCCCCGTTGCGCCGGTGCATATGGGCTTAGCGATCGTTCTTATCTCGCCGAAATTGATCTTGAACAGCTCGTGCGCTACAACGTAAGCCGCGATCTCGTGGTGCCATCACGCTTCCCGCCTGTTCCTCTTGATGTCGCTTTCATTGTTCGAGATTCTGTTCCCGCGGCTGCAGTGCTTGAAAGCGTCGCCCGTGCCGCAGGGAGTCTGTGCCGCCAAGTCCGCCTATTCGACCTGTACACCGGCCAGCCAGTACCTCAAGGGCACAAGAGTCTGGCACTCAATCTCGTATTCCAGGCTACAGATCGCACGCTCACTGTGGATGAAGTGAACAGCATTCGTGATCATATCCGTGACCAGATCGCACGAGACGTTGGGGCCGTGCTCCGAGACAGTTAGGGATCAATGAATCTCGCAGTCGACGCCGTCGCAGTAGGG
Source organism: Chloroflexota bacterium (assembly GCA_023381555.1). GTDB lineage: Bacteria > Chloroflexota > UBA4733 > UBA4733 > UBA4733 > JAMDCW01. The sequence goes on from JAMCRV010000027.1 coordinate 22,942, forward strand.
TCTCTCCTCCTCTGCTTAGTGTGGGGCTTCACTGCAGGGTGGTGGCTGACATTCGTAGTGAGTGTGTCGCTGCTTGTCGGAATCCTCCTCGCCGCACGAACAGATGCAGGTCTTGGGCATGCGCTTCACGGCCTCGGCCCAACATCGAGCGCACCTATCCTCGATGCTTTTCTCTTTACCCTGGTAACGGTTGTCGCATGTGCAATTGCTGGTGCGCTGCTCAGCGCGCTGCTGGGATTCTGGAGGCCAACAACTCGCGCCGCTCACGAGTTACCGTCAGCGAGGATCTTTGGCTCACTGTTTGGACTCGTGACTGGTTTTCTTCTCCTGTCTCTGGTCTTCGAATCGCTGTACCTCGCAACGACCGCGGCCACTGCCGGCACCGCGCTCGTGACACTCCACCATAGCCTGGCTCAGGCTGAAATCGCACCTCGAGTATGGTCGCTTGTGCACGCGGAGGACTGGGTTTTCGGCCGGATCTTTTCTCTACCGTCTCCACCTCCTTTCAAAGCACCATGAGCGCCGGATCTCAAAGGCTCTTTCAGGATCGTAGGCGGCGAGCGACTAACCCCGCCAGCGAGAAGGTAGGCACTGAGAGCCGCTTGGCGTGACAAGTATCTCCCCTTGATGAAGCATCAGCGCATAGTCACTGCTAGCGTACTGGCGAGCCTTCTTGTACTGGGAGTCACCGTCGTTCTCATAGCACACGCGCACGCCGTGATACACCGCCGGCACCCACTTCCCCCGGACCGCGGCCTCGAAGAGGTGCAAGGTAGAGGAGTGCTGCGCGTCGCCATGGATGCCAGCTACCCCCCCTTTGCAGTGGCGGAGACTTCCGGTGCCGTCGTTGGCTTCAACGTCCAGCTTGCTCACGCCATTGCCGCAGAGCTCGGGGTGAAGACCCAGGTGATCAATATTTCTGACGATGGTCTGCGCGATGCGCTCATCGCCGATAAGGCCGATGCCGTCATCTCTCAGATACAGCCCTTGCGGGCCTTCCGGTTACTCTATAGCGTGCCCTACTACAATGCCGGGCTCGTGCTGGTAGTTCCGCGTGGCTCACAACTTCAACCCGATCCCGCTGCACTGCGCGGCAGGCCAGTAGGTGTCGAGTGGGGAGGCAGTGCCGACGAGTGGATACACGCCCATCGCCAACTAGGAATCCACGTAGACCGCTTCGAGACCACGGCTGATGCGATGAAAGCTTTGGAAGCAGGCCAGGTCGCAACAGTGCTGACCGATGCGCCCCAAGCAGCCCTGGCTCTCCGGCACAATGGCGCACTGCGAGTGCTCTCACCACCGTTGACCTCGCGCCCCTACGTCGTTGCCGTTGCCCCCCAGAACAAGTCGCTCATCAAGGCGATCGACTCAGCGATCGAGACGCTCAAGACGGATGGCGATCTCCAGCAGATCATCAGCACCTACATCTAGGTGGCTAGTCCATGAGCACAATGGTCAGATCGTTTACGTTTGTGCCCGTTGGACCTGTCTTCACCAGCGCACCAATCTGGTCTAGGGCATGGTACGCATCATTACTAGTGAGGGATTCTGCAATACTGACGCCGGCGCACTCCAGAGCCGCTGCTGTGTCACCAGACACGATGGCACCCGCCGCATCCGTTGGTCCGTCGCTGCCGTCCGTGGCCAGCGCAGCCAGGGTGATGCCCCGTGAACCCTGTAAGAGGTGTGCCGCCGCAAGGGTCAGCTCTTGATTGCGCCCCCCCAGGCCGGTGCCACGTACCGTCACCGTTGTCTCTCCACCAGCGATCAAGCACACCGGCCCAGTGCGTTCCGATTGTCGCCTTTCAGTCAGGGAGCACATCCACGCCGCGGCATCGCGGGCTTCACCGGTCAGGGTTGTGCTTACGATGGACGTGTCGTAACCGAGACTTACCGCTGCTGCTGCGGCCGCCTGGCAAGCGAGATCTACGCTACCGATGATCACTGCAGCACAGTGTTCAAAAAAGCTTTCTCCCGGCTTCGGTGTCTCGGGAACAGTTCCAGCACATCCCTCAAGAAGACGTTGGAGGACTGATGGTGGAACCTTCCTGCGCAAGCCATAACGATCCAGCACGCCGAGTGCCTGCTCGTATGTCGACGTGTCTGGCACAGTGGGGCCTGATGCGATGACGTCGAGCCGATTTCCAATGACATCCGAGAGTGCCAGGGTCATGATCGTGGCTCCGTGGGCGGCACGAGCAAGCTGACCACCTTTCACCAGCGAGCAGTGCTTGCGTACTGCATTGACCTCGTCAATAGTGCAGCCTGCTCTCAGTAGCAGTTGCGTGAGCTGCTGCTTTTCACTGAGCGAAATCGGGGGAGCGGGAGCAACCAGGAGGGCAGAGCCTCCCCCAGAAAATGCGCACAAGAGGAGGTCATCTGATCGACACTGAGACACGAAGTCCAAGAGCTCTCGCGACGCCGTTTCGCCGGCGGTATCTGGAACGGGGTGCGCTGCCTCACGCACGATGGTGCGCTGAAGCTGAAGACCATGTCCCTCTTTGACGATGATGATCCCAGACTCCAGGTGGCCGTCCAGTACTTGTTCGAGTGCGTGGGCCATCGCAGCGGTTGCCTTCCCGGCCCCAACGAGGCAGACAGATCGGAAGCTCGTGAGATCGTATCGCAGTTTACCGATTGTAAGCCAGTCGCCGTCACGCTTGACCGTCCGCTGGACCGCCTCCCTCGAATCGCTCGCTTGCAGAGCCGCCTGGAAGATGCTGAGCACGCGATCACGCGCTCCTCCCTCCTGCCCTTGATCGGTCATCAAGTACACTCCTATTTCTGCCTCATTGCGGATTCACCGGGTAGGCGGCGAAAGGAGGAAGCGACGACTCCGCTCGGACCGCAGCGCTCCCCCCAGTGGCTCCAAAGATCCGTCGCGAACACTCACCTTCCCAGCCACATTCGAGAGTGGAAGCTCTCTGGACCTCCCATCATCTTCCTGCACGGCCTGGGTGTCGATGGGACCGTCTGGCAGGCAATCACCCGGCGCTACTTCGCGGGATGTCATGTCTTCGCCCTGGACTTGCGGGGCCATGGCCTGAGTGTGCATCCTCCAAGACCCTATCGCTCCCAAGACTTCGTAGATGATGCCGTCGCAACGGTGCGGTGGATCGTACAACGTCACGGGACGTGCACGGTCATTGGCCATTCTCTCAGCGCAATTGTTGCGACAGGCATAGCTGTACAGGCCGCTGACACCGTTGCCAACGTCGTCCTCGTAGATCCCCCGTGGGCGGGACCAGGTCCCATCATCCCGTATATCTCCGACATTCTTGAGTCGTTGCCACGCGGTGAACAGGCTGTCGTGGAAGTTGTGCGCCGTTATCAGCCGGAGCTTGGTGAGCTGCTCAGTGGAGTGCAAGCACGCATGTGGATTAACACCGCTCCCGGCGTCCTCGAAACGATCCTCATCGCGCCTGAAGACGTGTTTGTGTTACCGACCTTGCTCCCGGGAGTCCTCCAACCGGTGCTCGTTCTCGCTGCCGACCCGTCTCTCGACGCAAGAATCTCACCGGATCAGGCCCAACACATCATCCACACCCTCCCCCAGGTCAAAGTTGTCACAGTCGTCGGCTCAGGTCACGTCATTCACGCCCAGAAGCCAAAACAGTTTGCTGACGCCATCTTAGACTTTCTCGGAATCGGATGATCTCAGAATAGTCGCCTTGTGTCTACAAGACCCAACCGTGATATCGAAACAATAATGACGAAGTCGTGCGAAGGCGCGCATCTCAAATGACTCTTGCTGCTGCTCACCCAGATCAGGTGAAGAAGAATATATTAGACACCGACCTTAGGAGCTTTCGCCAAGCTAGAGTAGCATAATGCATGCAGAGTGAGGGAAGGATGCGAGAAGCGTCGCGCGCTCGGCAGTGAATGTGAGGAAGATCTAGAGGGCAGCTTACCACTCGGCATCGCTTCCACCTGCCCGCTTTCGGGAGGAGGAATACTGTGCTTGCGGCAGAGCGTAAGCGTCTGTTGGAAGCGGAGCAACTGACGCTCACCGGCATTCACGACTACCTCGTGGGAGGTCTAGCGCGTCGGGAGAGTGTCAGTCATACGTTGCGCGAGGCGTGTCTATACGCCGTCGGCCCGCAGGGGAAGATGATTCGGCCTGCGTTGATGCTCGAAGCGTGCCGGTCCGTCGGTGGTAACCCGGAGCAGATACTCCCCGCTGTTGCCGGAACGGAGTACGGTCATACCGCAAGTCTCATTCACGACGACCTCATCGATGGAGACAGCATCCGTCGTGGTCAGGAAGCAGTCCACCGTAGGTTTGGCGTCGATTACGCTGTTCTCGGCGGCGATTATCTCATCTTTCAGACCTACCTCTGCTTCACGCGCTGCTATGAGCTTGGTGTATCGAGCGATCGGGTTGTTCGGGCCATCAGAATCCTGTCGGAAACGTGCCTTGACATGTGTGAGGGGCAGGCGCTGGAGGCAGAGCTCGTAGGGAATCGTAGTGTTACGCGGCAGCAATATATGGCAATCATCCACCGTAAGACGGCAACATTTACGTCAAGCGCCGCAGAGATCGGCGGGGTCCTAGGGGGCGGCACAGAATCGCAGATGCAAGCTCTGCGTCAGTACGGGATTCAGCTCGGTCTGGCGTTTCAAATTACCGATGATGTGCTGCCGTACATCGAAGATCCATCTACCCTGCGGAAGCCGACAGACAGCGATCTGGCCAACCGACGTATCACTCTTCCTATCATCTACGCGCTTCAGCTTTGTGCTCCAGAAGAGCGGGCTTGGATTGAAGCGCTGTTCAGCGCAAGGCATCCAGACGTCCAAGAGCATAAACGGCTGGCGCAACTGGTGCGCCGCTGTGGGGCCGCCAATCGCGCTCTGGACGATGCCCGGCGAGCGTCCTATGAGGCAACGCGCCAAGTCGAGCAGCTCCCGCACTCACCAAGTCGTGACCTCTTGAGCGCGCTCGCAGATCTGGCGGTCGAGCGACACAGGTAACGCCCGTGTGGTCTTCTGGTTCTGCCCGCCTCGCGGGCAAAGTTGGGGTCAGCGCAGGTTTCTGCATGACGCGTCTGCCCAGGTGGGTGCTGGTGCACGCTTCTGGAGGGCTCGGTCTCCTCTTCACTCTCGCCTTCTGGCGGAAAGAGCGTGCCGTAACGAGAAACCTTTCCCTCCTCCTAGGCATACATGCAGAAGATCGTAGGGCGAAGAGATTGGCAAAGCAGGTTTTCCGGCATTATGTCAGAATGAGCTTCGAGGTTTTGGAG
>JAMCRV010000002.1:0-4435 GCA_023381555.1 Chloroflexota bacterium
TCGACCTGAAGTACAACATTGTGAAGAGCAAGATCGAGGGCAAGAGACTGGTAGTCGTGGATGACTCAATTGTCCGGGGGAATACCCCCTCCATCCTCATCCGCTCGCTCCGTCGCCTCGGCGCTAAGGAAGTGCACGTGCGCATTGGCTCACCCCCGTTGCGTCACCCCTGCTACTTCGGCATTGATATTCCAACGGAAACAGAGCTCATTGCCAATCACCACACCGTTGCCGAGATCGCCTCATTCATCAATGCGTCCAGTCTCGGCTACCTCAGTATCGAGGGCCTGGCACGCGCCGTCGGCGCCGCCACGGACCACGTACCGACCGAGGACGGCTTGCACCGCCTCTATTGCTACGGCTGCCTGTCAAAGAGAGGTTATCCTTTCCCGCTTGACTTGCGACAGCACAGCACCCAACTGCAAGAGACGGCAGCCGGGGCGTCGTAGCGTGACCTTGCAAGGTTCGACCTTTTGACTCCACACGACAAGAGAAGCCAGAGCACTCACAGATCGTTCCGGTGTGGCATGACGCTCTTCATTGTGTCATTGTGCCGGAGGTATCAGCAAGGGCGACTGGGAATCGCAGCGGCGCACGCGCAGTATCCCTGTGATCCCGAGCAACTTCCTCAGCGAGTGCCGCGACGAGCCTTGATGGCGGCCTCTAGGATACGCTCAGCGCTCGGCATAGCAGCGTTCTCGAGTGGCTTCGAGTAAGGCATCGGAACCTCGGCGCCGCCAATCCGCTTGACTGGCGCATCCAGCCAGTCAAAGCATTCGTCCCCGATGCGCGCCGCGATCTCCGCTCCCACGCCGTAGCTGACCCAGCCCTCTTCAACGCACAGGACGTGGTTCGTTTTCTTGACTGATGTTGCAATCGTCTCGAAGTCGAGGGGGCGCAGGCTGCGCAAATCAATGATCTCTGCCGAGATGCCGTGTTCACGCTCGAGCTGGCCGGCAACGCGAAGACAACGCTGCGTCATATAGGAATGCGTCACAATCGTGAGATCGGAGCCCGGATGCTTGACATCCGCCTTGCCAATCGGGACGACATAATCTCCTTCAGGGACATGACCCTTCTCATTGTAGAGCATCAGGTGCTCGTAGAAGAGCACGGGATCATCGTTGCGAATACTCGCCTTCAAGAGACCTTTCGCGTCAGCTGGAGTAGAGGGGGCTACGACGATCAGCCCTGGTGTGCCAGCAAACCATACCTCGAGACTCTGAGAGTGTTGCGCGGTGAGACCAACCCCAGCTCCACCAGGGGAGCGAATGACCATAGGCACTCCCACTGACCCGCCCAGCATATAGCGAATCTTGGCGGCATTGTTGATAATCTGGTCCATAGCGATGAGGATAAAGTTGATGGTCATAACCTCGACAACGGGCCGCAAACCACCCATCGCTGCGCCGATCCCGGCACCGACGAATCCCTCCTCTGAGATCGGAGTATCACGCACACGCTTCTCTCCGAATTCATGTACTAGCCCATCGGTGATCTTATAGGAGCCACCAAAGACACCAATCTCTTCACCCATGAGAAAGACGCGCTCGTCTCTCGTGAGCTCTTCTCGAAGTGCTTGCTGGAGAGCTTGGCGATACGTACCTTCGGTCATGGCTAACTCTTGCTCTCTTCTGCATAGAGGTGCTGGAACAGCGAGTCAGGAGAAGGGAATGGGCTTTCCTCGGCGAAGCTCACCGCCTCCTCAATAATCTGATCCACGTGCTTCTCGATGGCGTCGAACTCCGATTGCTCGAGGGACGTGTATTCCTCGAGATAGTGCTGGAATAGGCGGATAGGATCACGCTGCTTCCAGCGATCGATCTCCTCTTTCGTACGGTAGGACCTGCCAGGATCAGCGTACGAGTGACCAGGATATCGGTAGGTCAGCGTCTCGAGCAGGGCCGGTTCGTGCTGTTTGCGTGCACGTAGCAGGAGGCGATGGGTGGCTTCGTACACGCTCAGCACATCCATGCCATCCACCTGCTCCGCGTGCATGTTATAAGCGCACGCTCGCTTGTAGAGTTCAGACTCCGCAGATGCCCGCCTGACTGACGTCCCCATCCCATATTGGTTGTTCGTTAGCAACCAGACCACGGGAAGGTTCCACAACTTCGAAAGATTGAGCGACTCGTGGAATGCACCAATGTTAGTGGCACCATCGCCAAAGGCACACACGACCGCTCTGTCCTCGCCAAGGTAGTCAGCTGCAAGTGCCAGTCCAGTAGCCAGGGGCAAGTGCCCACCGACAATGCCATAGCCCCCGAAGAACCCACGGGGAACGTCGACCATGTGCATCGAACCGCCACGACCGCCGGCACATCCGCCTTCCTTACCGAAGAGTTCGGCCATGACTGCGCCGGCAGGAGTGCCACGGGCGATTGCGAAGCCATGATCACGGTAGGATGTGACTAGTCGATCACCCTGGCCCATGGCAGCCACTGACCCAACGACGCTCGCCTCTTCCCCGATATTCCAATGGCAGTAGCCGCGGATTCGATTAAGCGCGAGCATCTCCATCGTCTTCTCTTCGAAGCGCCGAATCAATAGCATTCGCTCGAGAAGATGGAGGAGATCGGATCGCGGCAGGGGAAGTGGCTGCTCGGTCGTTCGAGCAGATTGCTCTACCATCGCTGTCATACTCCGCCCACTAGGCTCCGCCTGTCACTCACTTTAGGATAGCACTGTACTGGGCGGGAGAGAAAACAGCACTACCAGTTGCTATTCTTAGATGCTCGATGGGAGGCCAAAGGGCCAGCGTGATTGCTACAATAATGAGGTGTTGGTAAAGGCACAGAGGGAGCACTTCAGTGCAGGCGGCTCTTTCCGGTGGAGTCGGTGCCCTCTGTGCCATTTTTTCTGTGCTGGTATGGCACGATTGGGTCTATCGCCACAGACCACACCAGTTGTATTGGGCAGTAGCTCTCACCATGGCATGCGTAGCGAGCGCATCCTACTGCTTGTTCTTGCTGACTGGTCGCCCGATCTTCCTCTTTCGCCTCTACTATCTCTTTGGAGCGGCGCTCAACGTGTCCTTCCTTGGGCTTGGAAGCATCGCTCTATTCTCCCGCCGCCCTTTGCGGGCGCTGGCAGGTGTGCTCGTCGGGTTGTCGCTGATTACCGCACTATCTCTCTTCACCGCATCATATTCACCGAGTTCCCTACTTCACGCTAGCGGAGCGGGAACGAACGTCTTCGTTCCCGGGGGATGGCTCATTCTCCTCATCGTGAACAACACATTTGGCACTGTCTGTCTCGTCGGCATCGCAGCCCTCACCGGTTGGCGCGGGATCCGTCACCCTAAGAGCAGGGGCCTTGCTATCTCGCAGATCACGATTGCCGCGGGGGCCTTAGTGGTCGCGGCAGCGGGAACGACGGCTCGGCTTTTCTCGGCAAGCGGCTTTTGGGTCGTGATGCTCCTTGGCTGGTCAGTCCTCTTCACGGGCTTCCTTCTTGCCAACCGCTCTGTCGCCCGGATGCCCAGTCGGAGCGTAGTGCCGGGGGCGGAGCAACAGCAGCTCGGCCATCTCTAGACGTGCTCGCCTCGTAGGCGGTGGCAGAAGGAACAAGGTGTGGCCGGAATCAGTCAGAGAAAGGAAGATCACCTCCGTATCGCCCTACAGCCTGAAGTGCAAGAGGCAGCTATGCTGTCCTTCGCCGCTCTTCGTCTGGAGCACAATGCCCTTCCTGAAGTCGACTTGGCAGATGTGGATCTCACCACAGAGTTTCTCAGTCACCGCCTTCGTGCCCCGCTCCTCATCGGCGCCATGACCGGCGGAACAGACCGTGCTCGAGCCATCAACCGGAACCTGGCAGCGGCAGCCGAGGCGACCGGCGTCGCGTTTTCGGTGGGTAGTCAGCGCGCAGCACTCGTGCACCCGGAGCTACGGTCAACCTACGCTGTGCGAGACGTAGCTCCTACCGTGATGCTGTTCGCCAACCTCGGTGCAGTGCAGCTCCGACGAGGCTTCGGCTTTCGCGAATGCCAGGACGCCATTGCGATGATTCAGGCTGATGGCCTGATCCTTCACGTCAACGCGCTCCAGGAAGCACTACAGCAGGACGGCGACACGACCTTTTCCGGTCTGGAGGAAGCCATTGGAAGCATCTGTCACCAGCTCAGCCAACCTGTAATCGTCAAAGAGGTTGGCTTCGGTATCTCAGCTTCGGTCGCGGCACGCTTGCAGACCGCCGGAGTTGCTGCAATCGATGTTCAGGGCGTAGGTGGAACGTCGTGGTCCCGTATCGAGGGGACACGCACCTCGTCCGCTCGTCTCGCCCACGCAGCAGACGCCTTCGCCGGTTGGGGCATTCCAACACCACTCTGCATCGCCCAGGTCCGCACCCGCTGCCCAGACTTGCCACTCATTGGAGGCGGCGGGATTCGCTCTGGAGTTGACGCGGCCAAGGCCCTGGCACTTGGTGCCGACGTCGT
>JAMCRV010000002.1:4445-6335 GCA_023381555.1 Chloroflexota bacterium
ACCGGCCACACTGTCGACGGAGGCTGTTATCGAGAGGATCGAGCAAATGCTGTTCGAGCTCCGCGTAGCGATGTTCACCACAGGCTGCCAGCGTATCAACGACCTCCGACAGGTCCCTGTCTACCTTGGCGCACATCGATACCCGGAGTGATCGACGGCCCGGCATCGCTGTCACTGAGTGCATTCGCACCAGAAGTTGAAGCTACTCCGTGCCTCCAGCCGGAGTGGCGCACACGCCTTCTACTACCCGTGGCAGCTGTGCCAGATCGCGATACACGGTGATCCGGTAAGACTGAAGCCGCCTCAAGACGAGAGCAGCTAAAGCCTCGACCTGATCCGGTCCAGCTTCCAGCAACAAGACTGCTGGACGGATCGCCGCGAGCTGCTCGATCAATCGCCGGTACAGGACTAGTCCATCAACGCCACCTGACAGCGCCAGTATCGGCTCCCGCCGTACTTCTGGCTGCAGGTACTCCATCTCAGCGAAAGTCAAGTAGGGAAGATTGGCGAGCACCACAGCCGTCTCAAGCGCACACGCGCTCAACAGGCCGGCTCGCACGACTCCGACGCGAGCATCGACACCGAGCCGGGCAGCATTGCGTTGAGCGGCTCTGCACGCGGTAGGGGAAACGTCGCACGCCTGGATGATGACATCGGATCGGTAGGTTGCGAGTGTGCAAGCGATCGCTCCGGAGCCTGTGCCCACATCCGCACACAGTGCTCTTCTGGGTGCAAGTTCGATCGCACGCTCCACCAGCAGCTCCGTCTCCGGACGGGGGATGAGAACTTCAGGTCCCACCAGGAACGTGAGTCCGTAGAACTCACGTTCCCCCAGGATGTAAGCAATCGGCTCGCGGTTTTCTCGACGTTCCACGAGACTGGCTAGCTGAGACGCCACGGAAGTATCCAAAGATCGGTCTAAAGCTAATAACAAGCCAGCATCATCCAGACCGGTTACCGCGCGGACAAGCAGCCGTGCATCAAGCGCCGCCGTGTCGATGCCGGCGGCTCGTAGGCGCAGTGTGGTAGAGGTAATGGCGGCACGAAGGGAATTGTCCTTATCGATCACACCGCACGTGTCACCCATCAGGAGACGTCACGTCTCCGTCTAGGATCGCCCGAGCGCGGGCGTGGCGTCAGTAAACTCGGATTCGGCCTGGAGATACTCGGCCTGGTCCGAGGCAATGAGAGCATCAATAACGGCGTCCAAATTTCCATCCATTACATCCGGCAAGCGATGAACCGTCAGGTTGATCCTGTGGTCGGTGACGCGATCCTGCGGAAAGTTGTACGTGCGGATCTTTTCGCTGCGATCACCCGATCCAACTTGAGACCGGCGTGCCGCCGACTCCTCTGTCTGGCGACGCTGTATCTCGATACTGAGGAGTCGCGAGCGTAAGACCATGAGGGCCTTAGCCTTGTTCTTGAGCTGTGACTTCTCATCTTGGCACGTGACTACCAGTCCCGTTGGCAGGTGTGTGATGCGCACCGCAGAATCAGTCGTGTTGACGCTCTGTCCTCCATGGCCAGTTGACCGATAGACATCGATACGCAGATCATCCGGATTGATAGTGACGTCTACCTCTTCTGCCTCGGGCAGCACCGCAACAGTAGCCGTGGACGTATGAATCCGCCCCGAGGCTTCAGTCACTGGCACTCGCTGAACGCGATGAACGCCACTTTCGTATTTCATCCGGCTGTAGGCCCCCCGCCCATTCAGCTTGAAGATAACCTCTTTGAAGGAGCCGATGCCGTTCTCGCTGCTACTGATCAGCTCGTAGTGCCAGCCGTGGCGCTCGGCATAGCGCATATACATGCGGAACAAGTCAGCTGCAAAGAGGCCCGCTTCATCGCCACCCGCGCCTGCACGGATCTCGATGATGACGTTCT
>JAMCRV010000112.1 GCA_023381555.1 Chloroflexota bacterium
GGTTGCGAATCCAGAGATGCATGTCGATGAAGAGCAACTCTCCCAAGTCACCGCTGAGCTGCCGTTCTTTCGCCAGCCGTGTCGCCGGCGTAAAGCGATGGTTGAGATCGACCGCCAGGTAGAGGCCACGCTCACGCGCCGTCGCTACCATCTGCTTGGCTTCACTCAGATTGTTGGAGAGCGGCTTCTCGCAGATCACGTGTACGCCAGATGCAAGCGCCTGCATTGTTGGAGCAAAGTGATGCCCTCCGTTCTCCGGCCCAGATGTCGCGACGCTCAGCACGTCAGGGCGCTCTTTCCGCAAGAGCTCCGCAAGGTCGTAGTAGGCAGGCACCTTCACCTGTGCAGCGATAGCGCCGGCACGTGTGGCATCCATATCGCAGACACCCACAAGCTCACTCAATGAGTCACCGGCATAGGTGACCGTGTGCTGACGCCCGATGTGTCCGAGTCCTACCACGGCAACTCGGAGTGTCATACTCTCTTCCTTTCCCTACCCAGCTTTCTCTTTGGGGGCTAGCATACACATTAGCCGCTCGGGTGACGAGTTCGGCAGGGCCACCGGAACCCACTAGAATGAGCCGCGAGAGGCACGAGAGAGGAAAAGTCGGCATGATCGGGATAGTGCTTGCCGGGGGCTCGGGCACCCGCTTGGCACCACTCACTTTCCTTGCAAACAAGCACGCGCTCCCACTCGGGAACGTTCCCATGATCCATCACGCGATCGATCTGCTGGCCAAAATTGGTATTACGCGCGCCATTATGGTGTGCGGTGATAGTGATGCTGCAAAGTTCATGCGCTATTTGAAGGATGGGGCAGCGTTTGGCGTCTCACTTTCCTACACTTACCAAGACCGGCCGGGTGGTATTGCTGAAGCGCTCAGTCTCTGCCGGGCTTTCGCTGGCGGCGATAAAGCATTCGTCATCCTTGCCGACAATGGCGTCCAGTACGTCGATACCCTCGCTCGGGCCGTGCGCGAGCTCGGACACACTGATCAGTGGCGCCAGGCCGCCGTCTTCACGACGCGCGTCGAGCACCCGGAGCACTATGGGGTCGTGAAGCTTGACGACCAGGGAAGTGTGAAGGCCATTCTCGAGAAGCCGAAGAATCCACCTTCGCATCTCGCGGTGACCGGGTTCTACCTCTACCCCCCCGATGTCTTCGACATCCTCTCCACGCTCGTCCCTTCACAGCGCGGGGAACTGGAGATCACCGACGTGAACAACTACTACCTCCGCGACGGGCGCCTCAGCATGTATGAGCTCGACGGATTCTGGTGGGATGCTGGTGAAAGTCTCGAACAATACCAGGCCATGCACCAGTACGTGCTCGAATATGGGGCCAACCACTGGCAGCACCCGGAGCCGGGACTCTAACATCCACAGCACTGTGCACATTGGCATCGATCTGACTGGTCTGTGGCGGCAGCGAACAGGCATCTTCCGCTACGCCGCAAGCTTGACGCCAGCTCTGCTCTCACTCGACAGCGAGATTGAATACACGCTGTTCGTGCGCAAGAGTGAGACCCTTCCCCGGTGGCATTCAGTACGTCCTGTGCGTATCGTGGAGACGCCCTGGCGGCAGGAACGACTGTCGATGCAGCTCTGGTTCCCTTGGGTACGCCGGCAGCTCGGTCTCGATGCGATCCACTATCCGGCGTTTCCGCCACCGCTGCTCCAGCATCGCGGCATGGTTGCCAGCGTCCATGACCTGACTGTGCTGCGCTACCCCGAGACTATGACTTTGGCTGGTCGCGTCTACTGGGGCCCGCTGTTGCGCCACGCCGCCCGGGTCGCCCGACCCGTGCTCGTGCCAACCCAGTCCACCCGACAAGATCTTCTCGAGCTCACGACTGCCGATCCCGCACACATCGTGATCACGCCTTACGCAGCAGATGAGCGCTTCGCCCTTCCTCCCTCCCCGGAGCTTATCCAGCATCTTCGCGATCGCTGGAGCTTGCCGGGACGCTTCGCGCTGGCTGTCGGCACATTAGAACCGCGCAAGAATCTCCCGCGGCTGTTCGAGGCCCTAGCATTCCTCCAACAGCGCGGGGTCACCGTTCCCCTGATTGTGGTAGGCCGGCCCGGTTGGGGCAACGTGATCCCTGGCGCCGTGTCGAAGCTGCCCATTCAGTTCACCGGGCACGTCACCGATGAGGAGCTCGTGGCGTTCTACCATCTGGCGAGCCTCTTCGTCTATCCGTCACTCTACGAAGGATTCGGCTTCCCCATCCTCGAAGCCTTCTGGGCCGGCTGCCCCGTCATCACTTCCTGCGAATCGTCGCTCCCAGAAGTCGCCGGTGATGCCGCCGTGTTGATCTCCCCACACGATACTGCAGCACTTGCCAGCGCAATCGACGAGCTCTGGCAGGATCGGGTCAGCGCCCGACGCCTCGCCGCCGCTGGTCAAGAGCGCGTGCGCCAGTTCAGCTGGGAGACGTGCGCCCGACTCACTGTGGCAGCCTACGGGCTGACACAGTCTTGACCGGCAGTCCTTCCCTGGGAGAGGACTGGTCATCACGGGGCAACCGGGTGATATCTAGGGTTGACGCAGCTACAGATCACTGATAAGGTCACCCCACTACACGCTGTAGATCTATGTTGTGCTGAAGGACCAGGGTGATCGATCCTGCCTATCCGTTGCCCCTCTACCGTCAGCTCCAAGGCATTCTGCGCCCGCGTATCTCGGCGCAAGAATTTTCCACCGGCAGCATACCGCCGTCCGAGTCACAACTCTGCGAACAGTTGGGGGCAGTCGCATCACAGTAGTGCGTGTGGTTACCGAACTGGCATGCAAAGGATTCGCCGTTCGCCATCGTGGTCTCGGAGCCCTTGCCGGAGCCGGTCCCAGCATCGAGCCAGCCCCCGCACTAGCCTAAGAAGGAGGTAGAGCACGCCATGCCGCAACGACCCAATATCGTTGTTCTGCTTGCCGATGATCACCGCCGTGACAGCCTGGGCATCTACGGTGAGTCCCAAGTGTCCACGCCCCACCTCGATGCGCTCGCAGCCAGTGGCATGCGCTGCTCACGTATGCACATTATGGGAGGATTCTCCGGAGCGGTGTGTGTCCCGGCGCGTGCATCCGTGATGACAGGCTGCAACCCCTTCCGAGCGGCAGCTCACGTGGACCTGGCCCGACCGGCTAGCAACGAAATGATCAACCCCGATCTACCGCTACTTCCTCAGGCCTTCCGGCTCGCAGGCTACCACACCCACGCGATAGGTAAGTGGCACAACGATCGAGCGAGCTTCAACCGCGCTTTTGCCAGCGGCGAGGCGCTCTTCTTCGGTGGCATGAGTGATCACTGGAACGTGCCAGTGCAGCCCTACGATCCCACCGGCGCCTACTCTCTTCAAGCACGCTCTATTGCATCTGAATTCTCTACCGACGTATTCGGCAATGCTGCCATCCGCTTTCTCTGCGACTATCAGCGCTCGGAGCCTTTCTTTCTCTACGTCGCCTTCACTGCTCCGCACGACCCTCGTAGGGCACCTACAGAGGTACGAGCACGGTACGATGCCGCGCGCATCACTCGCCCGCCGAACGTGTGGCCCCAGCACCCTTTCGACAACGGCGATCTGACAGTCCGTGATGAGTTCCTTGCTCCATCACCACGGACACCAGAGGTGGTTCGTGAGCACCTCGCTGATTACTACGCCATGATCACCCACCTCGACGGCAAGATCGGTGAGATTCTACGCACCCTCGCCGCACGTCCTGATGGCAAGAACACGATCGTGGTGTATACCGCAGATCACGGCCTGGCACTCGGCCAGCACGGCCTGTTCGGCAAGCAGAATCTCTACGAGCACAGTATCTGCATTCCATGCCTACTTGCCGGCCCCGGCATTCCAGCAGGCATCGACATCTCAGGCCTCACGTGCCCAGTCGATATCTACCCTACGCTCTGCGACCTCACGGGGTTGCTCATCCCGCACACCGTCGAGGGACAGAGCCTCGCTCAGATCTTCAGTACGCCGAGCGAAGGTCGCACTGCGGTCTTTTCGGTGTTCCGTGAGGTCCAGAGAGCAGTAAACACTGGGAATTGGAAGTTCATTCGCTACTATCGCTCTCCTTTCCGCCCCGCAGGAACAGACCGTGTCCAGCTCTTCGATCTCCGTAACGATCCCTGGGAGATGCATGATCTCTCTAGTGTCCCAGCCCAGGCGGAGCGTGTTGCCGCCCTCTCAACCCAGCTTCTGTCCTGGCAGCGGACTGTCCGCGACCCCCTCGTGGTGTGAGGTATCCACAGTAGGCCGCACCGCTGCTGGACACCTAGCGCTCGCCACCCTCGGCAGCACAGTCTTCCTTGACTAATCGGTCACGTGGAAAGGGGACCATTCCACCGCTGGTACTCGTTCCAGAGCTGGACTACGATCGCTACGACTAAGAGAAACGAGACAGCGACAAGTAACACCTGTGATCCTTGCTGCCACTCAACATCATTCCGGCTCCGGGTCGTCGCTGTGACAAAGGCGATGGTCAATGCGGCTCCAGCGATCTTCCCCCAGCGTGTAGGTATGTAGCGCACTGGGCGGCTCGCCAGGAAATAGCTCGCTACGGCAAAGAGGAACGGGAGGAAGAAGCGGAAGAAGACCATCACTGCGAACCAGACCGGAAGGATGCCTTGCGAGCTGAAGACCGCCGCGCCAATGCAGAAGAGCAGCGCATCAGCAATCGCATCGAGCAGGCGACCCAAACGCGTGGGGTGCTCGAAGAAGCGTGCCACACTACCGTCGATAGCATCGGCAAACGCTCCCATCAGGAGCACGCCGAGCAGAAGGCGGTGGCTGGTGACATCTCCCACTCCGAAGCCGAGTAGGAGCCAACTCGCCATGAGCCGCAACAAGGTGAGGCTATTGGCAATGCCGAGATGACGTAATCGCTCACCACCATTGAGCGGCTGCACCATTCCAACGTGGAGCAGCACAAACACCTGCTGCCCGCAGAGGCCTAGCAACGTCACAACAGCCACTGTCACCGCGTTGCGTAGCGGCATCACTTGCGCAACCGCGACCACCCACGTCAAGGCCACAGCAGCCAGCCACACCGTGCTCACCAGTGTGCCGGTGACAAGCCAAGGGTAGTGGCGAGCATCCTCTAGGGAGCGTTCCCAGGAACGCCCCAGGAATACTCGCCAGGCACGGGGACGGAAGCGCTCAGCGCGTAAGTCTTCCAAGAGACTGGGAAGAAAAGTTTGCACTGTGGCTGATTCGTCGAAGTCGAGGCTGGCGGACTGAACTGAAGGGGAGGGCTGGGATACGTCTGTTTGTGGAGCTTCGGCGGTGCTCATCGCAACTCGTCCACCTCTTCCTCTCCTTGAAGTCCTTGAAGCGACTGTTCGTTCATTATGGTATCAACTGCAAGCAGGATTCTGCTCGCCGAGAGGACCGGCGCTCGACACATAGCGCGGAAAGGGGCCACGCTCCGTGACCAGCATCGCTGCCGATTTGCTTCTCGACAACGGCCAGGTCCGGACCCTACACGCAGCAGTGCCGGTGACGTCAGCACTGGCCATCCACAACGGTAAGGTGCTGGCCTACGGCGACGCAGCGCGGAGTCTGCGAGGGCCAGCAACACTGGCCCTCGATCTCGAGGGCGGTCTGGCTCTTCCTGGGTTCGTCGATGCCCACATCCACCTACTCGCATATGGATTGGGGCTTAATGAGGTAGTGCTCGCCGGCATCTCGGACTATGCAGAAATTGAGCGCCGGATTGCTCAGCGAGTATGTACGCAGTCACCGGGTGAGTGGATCACGGGGAGTGGGTGGAATCAGGATACTTGGAGAGGAATCCAGCCGGTCAGGGCGTTGCTGGACCGCTTATCATCCCTCCACCCGATGGTATTCACACGGAAGGATGGGCATTCCATCTGGACGAACAGCCTTGCACTCCAGCGGGCAGGCATCACCGCTGAGACACCCGATCCAGATGGGGGACGAATCGAGCATCTGGAGGACGGCACTCCATCTGGCATCCTTGCAGAGAAGGCTATGGCGCTCGTGCTCCGGTGCCTACCAGCGGACAGCACCACGAATGAGTATCGCGGGCTGCAGCGGGCGATGGCTCTCGCCAACGCCGCCGGCATCACTGGCTTGCACGACTTCGAGGGAGCAGCCGCTCGAACCGCTTTCGCGCACGCGCTCGGTGCTGGTGCACTGCCGCTTCGTGTCCAGATGATGATCGATCTCCCCGCATGGCGTGCTGGCTGGCCCACGGAGCAGACCACGAACAGTGGCCATCCACTGTTGCACACAGGGCATCTCAAGA
>JAMCRV010000018.1:0-27238 GCA_023381555.1 Chloroflexota bacterium
AGATGGTAGGGCTGACGATCGCCGTTCACGACGGTAGACGCCACGTGCCCGTGTACATCACAGAGAATCTAGTCGGGCACAAGTTCGGGGAGTTCGCGCCAACACGAACTTTCCGTGGCCACGCCCGCGCCGAGAAGACGACCGGTGTACGCTAAGAAACGATCACGGAAAGCGAGGGGGGCAGCACGATGCAAGTGCGCGCAGTAGCCCGCAACATTCCAATGTCGAGCCGCAAGGTGCGTCTCGTCGTCAACCTTGTGCGCGGTAAGCGCGTGACGGAGGCCCTTGACATCCTACGGTTCACTTCCAAAGCAGCTGCAGTGCCAGTTGCTAAGGTGGTCGCATCTGCCGCTGCTAACGCCGAGAATAATAACAATGCCGATCGACGTCAACTGGTTATCGCCTCGATCGCTGCAGACGAAGCCCCGTCCCTCAAGCGAGGTCGCGCACGGGCTCGAGGACGTTACGACCGAATCGTCAAGCGGGCAAGTCACATCACTGTGGTGGTCAGCGATGGCGAAGACTAACACTGTAGCTCATCAGCACGAATGGGACGCCCAACGTGCACAGCGGGTTGCAGCGCGATTTTTTCTTCAGTGAAGTAGGGGGCAATCCGTGGGACAAAAGGTGCATCCGGTAGGCTTTCGCCTCGGTTACAGCCGGACCTGGGAGTCGACGTGGTTCGCTGGCCGCGACTACGCTGCGAACGTAGCAGAGGACATCAAGATTCGCGAGCTCGTCGCTCGAACGCTCGCAAATGCCGCGGTGTCTCGCGTGCTCATTTCGCGCGCAGCACAACAGCTCACCGTGACACTCCATACTGCCCGTCCCGGGGTCGTGATCGGTCGAAATGGCGAAGCCGTGGAGCGCTTGCGCCAAGCCATCGAGCAGGTAACGGGCAAACGCGTGCGCCTCAATGTCCTGGAAATCCGAAAGCCAGGACTTGATGCAGTCCTCGTCGCTCGACGTATCGCCGAGCAACTGGAGCGGCGCGTCAACTTCCGCCGCGCAATGAAGCAGGCAGTAGACGACACGATGAAAGCTGATGCGAAGGGTATTCGCGTAGTCGTGGGTGGCCGCCTCGGTGGGGCGGAAATGAAGAGCAAGAGCAAGGAGAGTCGGGGCTCTGTCCCTCTCCACACGATCCGCGCCTACATTGACTACGGCACTGCGGAAGCGAAGACGACTTTCGGAATGACCGGCGTCAAAGTCTGGATCTATCGCGGCGATGTCATTCCCGGCAAGTCTACGCCAGCCCCCATCGTTGAGCCGGCAGGTGCAGGACGCGCCCGTGGCGGAGACGATCGCCGAGCCGAACGCGGCAGATACTCCCGCGCCAGGAGCCCACAGGTGACACCCGAGGCAACCGCGGACGACGCTCACCCAGCGCCGGCCGCTGAGTCGTAAGAAGAGGAATTGCAACGATGTTGATGCCAAAACGAGTCAAGCATCGCAAGCAGCATCGGGGACGGCTCCGGGGCGCCGCATACCGTGGCATCACAGTCGCCTTCGGAGAGTGGGGGCTACAAGCACTGGAGCCCGTGTGGTTGACGGCTCAACAGATCGAGTCCGCACGGCGTGCCATTACACACAACACCCGGCGCGGTGGCCAGATGTGGATTCGGGTCTTTCCCGATAAGTCTATTACCGCGAAGCCAGCCGAAACCCGGATGGGTTCCGGCAAAGGTGCACCCGATCACTGGGTCGCCGTTGTCCGCCCCGGTCGCATCCTCTTTGAAATTGCGGGCGTTCGCGACGAAGTCGCCGTGGAAGCCCTTCGGATGGCAAGCCAGAAGCTACCCATCCACACCAAGATCGTTCGTCGCGAGGAAGTCACTAAGAGCGGACAGCAAGGGGACGGATATCAGAATGCTCCAGTTGCTGCCGTAGCAGAGGGAAACCAAGAGTGAAGCCGTCAGACATTCGCGCGCTCAACGACAGTGAGCTGGCGAAGCGCTTAGATGAGCTCCAGCAAGAGCTTTTCAATTTACGGTTCCAGCTTACAACACGACAGTTGGAGAATTACAAAAAGATAGAGGCGGTGCGCCGTGATATCGCTCGCGTGAAAACCATCATGCGCGAGCGTGAGCTCGAAGCCGCGGGTGCGTAGGGCGTGGCACCGGCCAGAGTGTGATTCAGGAAGAGGTTACTACGTGAAGAAATACATTCCGCCACAGGTGCCGGTGCGTCCTACTCAAGTGAAGCTGGGGACTGTCGTCCGTGACAAGATGGAAAAGACCATTCTTGTCGAAGTCAACACCTTCCGACGTCACCCTCTGTATCGCCAAGTGACGCGTGCGAGTAAGCGGTATCTCGTTCACGACGAGACGAACAGTGCTCACGTGGGAGATCAGGTGCGCTTCTGCCTCTGCCGGCCAATCAGCCGGCACAAGTCGTGGATCCTCACGGCAATCGTGCGCCAAAGCGCCCAGCGGATCGCGGCTGAAGCTGCGATCGAGAGCCAGAGCGTTCCCGCCACTGAAGGAGAAGAGTAATGATTCAGCCGCAGACGCGCTTGCGTGTTGCTGACAACACGGGCGCCAAGGAGATCATGTGCATCCGTGTTATGTCTGGCCAGGGGAAGCGCATTGGTGGTGTGGGCGACATCATCGTGGCTGCTGTCAAAGAAGCAGCTCCTGGGGGTGCGGTCAAGAAAGGTGAGGTGGTGCGGGCGGTCATCGTACGCACTGCAAAGGAGTTCGGTCGCGAAGATGGCAGCTACATCCGGTTCGACGAAAATGCGGCGGTCATCATCAATAGTCAGAACGCTCCGCGTGGCACCCGTGTCTTTGGACCAGTAGCCCGCGAGCTGCGCGACCGGAACTTCACACGCATCATTTCACTGGCAGAAGAAGTGCTATAGAGCCGCCAGCAAAGACTGTAACGCAGGAGTGAAGGAACTGGTGATGGCAAAGATCAAGACGAATGACACCGTTACCGTCATTAGCGGGCGGGACAAGGGTAAGCGTGGCAAGGTGACTGAGGTCCGTCCGAAGGAACACCGGCTCGTCGTTCAGGGCGTCAACGAACGGAAGCGGCACGTGAGCCGGAACAGCGCGAGGGGAGCGCTGCAAGCCGGCATCGTCACCTTCGATGCCCCGATTGACGTCTCGAACGTGATGCTCGTGTGCACCCAGTGCAACCAGCCAACACGCGTGGGTTTTCAGATTAACCCGGATGGCCGAAAGGTGCGGGTGTGTAAGCACTGTGGTCAAGCTATCACAGACGGGAAGTAGGGAGTAAGGCATGGCTGCCAGAATGCGAGAACGCTACGAAGACGAAGTGAAGCCGCTGCTTATGCGAGAGTTCGACTACCGCAATACGCTACAGGTACCTTCGTTACATAAAATCGTCATCAACGTAGGAGTCGGCGAAGGTAACCAGAACCAGAAAGCACTCGACGCAACAGTGCGGGACGTCGCGGCCATCACGGGTCAGCATCCTGTGGTCACAAAGGCGCGGAAGAGCATCGCCGCCTTTAAACTACGCGAAGGCTTCAGCGTAGGAGTGATGGTTACCCTGAGAAGCAGCCGGATGTACGAATTCTTTGACCGCCTCGTGAATGTAGCCCTTCCCCGTTCTCGCGACTTTCAGGGGATCTCCACAAACTCCTTTGACGGCCGCGGCAACTATACGCTTGGTCTGCGTGATCAGCTCATCTTTCCTGAGATCGACTACGACAAGATCGACAAGCTGCGGGGCATGGAGGTGAGCGTTGTCACGACAGCACGGACGGATGAGGAGGGGCAAAGGCTTCTTCAACTCCTTGGGATGCCATTCAAAAGATCATAAGCCGCCGCTGATCAGTGACAGAAGGAGAGCGCAATGGCTCGTAAAGCAATGATTGTCGCCTGGAAGAAGAAGCCGAAATTCCAGGTGCAGTTTCACAACCGGTGCCGCATTTGCGGCCGTCCTCGAGCATTCATGCGCCAGTTCGAGCTGTGCCGCATCTGCTTCCGCGACATGGCCAATCGCGGTGAGCTTCCTGGTATCACCAAGTCCAGTTGGTAAGGAGTGCTCAGTGAACATCACCGACCCAATCGCCGACATGTTGACGCGCATTCGTAATGCGTCTATGGCGCGTCACCACCACGTCACTCTACCAGCGTCAAACCTTAAGCAGGCCGTAGCGCAGGTGTTGAAGGACGAAGGCTGGAT
Source organism: Chloroflexota bacterium (assembly GCA_023381555.1). Lineage (GTDB taxonomy): Bacteria > Chloroflexota > UBA4733 > UBA4733 > UBA4733 > JAMDCW01. The sequence goes on from JAMCRV010000018.1 coordinate 4,159, forward strand.
CGCCGACTTCGAAGTGGTCTCCGAAGGCCCACAAGGTGAGCTTCGCATTACACTGAAGTACACCCCAGACAAGAAGCCCGTGATTGTCGGTCTGAAGCGCGTGAGCCGGCCAGGTCTCCGTATCTACTCGAAGCGAGGACAAATTCCTCGAGTGATGGGGGGGCTCGGCACGGCGATTCTGTCTACGTCTCGTGGTGTCATGACGGGAAAGCAAGCATACTACGAGCGTATCGGGGGTGAAGTGCTCTGTTACATCTGGTAGCAGAGCCAGTGGTATAGTAGTAGTTCGTGTCTAGAGAGGGCGACATATGTCACGCATCGGTCGGCTACCCATTGATCTGCCCTCCGGCGTCAAGATCGAGCTGGTCGATCACACGATCACCGTGACAGGGCCCAAGGGCACCCTTCAGCAGCACATTAGTGACAGCATCTCCGTTGAGCAGCAAGATGGCAAGTTGCTCGTTACTCGCCAGTCTGATGACGCTGCCACTCGGGCTCTCCACGGCTTGTCACGGTCGCTCATCGCGAACATGGTCACCGGAGTAACCTCCGGGTTCACACGCTCCCTACAGATGACCGGGACGGGTTACCGGGCCCAAGTCATGGGAAAGAATCTGGTAGTGCAGGCCGGCTACAGTCACGCAGTCGAAATCGCGCCGCCAGACCATGTCACCTTTTCGGTTGAGCAGGTCCAAGGACAGCGCACCGCCGAGAGTCGTATCAACGTTCACGGCATCGACAAGGCCGTGGTGGGAGATATCGCGAGTCGCATCCGCAGCATCCGCAAGCCGGAGCCATACCTCGGCAAAGGTATTCGCTTCACGGGTGAGGTGATCCTGCGTAAAGCCGGTAAAGCCGGTAAGGCCGGCGGCAAGAAGAAGTAGCAGCGTGATCGATCGCACTTTGCGGTTGAAGGTCAGTGCAACGTCCTGCCCTCAGAACGCAAGCAACTGAGGAATCCAGGAGGGAGAACGACAGTGATCAAGGGTAAGGACTATCGCGCGATCCGCCTCCGCCGCGCGCGGAGGGTGCGCGCACGTATTCCGGTGACGGCAGAGCGGCCTCGCCTGACCGTACACCGATCACATACCCACATCTATGCCCAAGTGGTTAACGACAGCAATCACTCAACCCTGGCGACGGCTTCAACGCTCGACCCCGACCTGCGCGGTGATGTCACCGGGCTCTCCAAGAAGGACCGGGCCGCCAAGGTCGGGGAGCTCGTCGCGAAGCGGGCCCTTGCTGCTGGCATCACGAAAGTGGCGTTCGATCGCGGTGGCTTCGCCTATCATGGCCGTATACAGGCCCTCGCGGATGCCGCCCGGCAAGCTGGGTTGGACTTCTAATGAAGAGACAGCAGTGCTGCCCGAGCGCGGCGGTAAGGAGGACCGATGCCCCGAACCGAGATCAATAGGGACAACCTTGAAGAACGTGTTGTAGACATCCGGCGTGTCACCAAGGTCGTCAGAGGAGGCCGCCACTTCACGTTTAGTGTCATTGCGGTAGTCGGTGATCGTCAGGGTCACGTTGGTGCTGGGATCGGCAAAGCTGGTGAAGTGGCGGACGCTATCCGCAAGGCTGTCGAAGATGCGAAGAAACACATCATCACCGTACAGCTGGCCGAGCACACTATTCCTCACGAGACGTCTGCACGGTTCTGCGCCTCCAACGTCTTGCTCCGCCCCGCCTCACCGGGCACCGGAGTCATCGCCGGCGCTGCTGTGCGGGCTGTTGTCGAGGTGGCAGGCGTGCGCGATGTCCTCAGCAAGACCATCGGCAGCTCGAGCAAAGTGAATACCGTTGCCGCAACGATAGAAGCGCTGCAGACGTTGCAGACGCCCCAACAAGTCGCGGCCCGGCGGGGTATTCCCGTAGAGCGACTGTTACGGAAGGCCACCGTATCGTGACACTTATCCTCAATGTGATGCGAGCGGATGGGCTTCGCAGCTCAGACAGCGGAGCGGGATTTCGATCACCTGACGAGGAGGGACATCCGAGATGAATCTCGCCGATCTCCGCCCTGTTGCAGGGGCAACTCACCATAAGAAGCGGCTCGGAGCCGGAACCGGCTCAGGTCACGGTAAGACGTCTGGTCGAGGAACCAAAGGCCAGCGGGCTCGCCGTCGTGGTGAATACACCCCCACGTTTGAAGGTGGTCAGACCCCGTTCGTCAAGCGTATGCCATATCGTCGGGGCTTCAGGAACGCTCTGTTCAAGAAGCGCTTTGAAGTCGTCGATCTTGATGTCCTAGAGTCTCTCCCAACAAACTCGGTGGTCACCTTGGAGTCGCTGACTGCTGACGGAATCATTCGACCACGCTTCGCGGGATTGGGTCCCTTCTGTGGGCTGAAAGTCCTCGGAAGTGGCACGCTCACGAAGCCCTTGACAGTGCGCGCCGCGAAGTTTTCCAAGAGTGCCAAGGCTCGCATCGAGGAGCTGGGCGGCACAGCAGAAGAGCTCGGTGAGAGCAATCCTCAACCTAAGCAGTTCTAATCGTGAGCCGACGTGGAAGTAGAGTGCTGTGAACGAAACACTTGAGAGGCTGCTGAACGCATGGCGCCTTCCGGACCTGCGCCGCAAGCTCCTCTACACGTTCGGCATCCTCATCATCTTCCGCCTCATCGCGCATGTGCCGATTCCCGGCGTCAACATACAGGCGCTGGCACAACTCTTTCAGACCAACCAAACTATCTCGATGCTCGATCTGTTCTCCGGTGGAGCACTGACGAGCTTTTCCGTTGCTGCGATTGGCGTCTACCCCTACATCACGGCAACAATCGTCATGCAGCTCCTCACCCCTTTGATCCCACGGTTAGAGCAGCTCAGTAAAGAAGGGGAACAGGGCTACAACCGTATCAACCAGATCACGCGAATGATCACCGTACCAATCGCAGTCCTCCAGGCATTTGGAACGGTCACCCTCCTCCACAACGCCCAAGGGGCAGCTGCTGGAGCCCAGGTCATCCCTCAGTTCGGGCTGTGGGGCGTAACGCTCCCCGTGTTCTGGCAAAGTCTCGCAATGCTGGTCACGATGACGGGCGGAACAGTCGTGCTCATGTGGCTTGGCGAGCTCATCACCGAAAATGGTATCGGAAACGGTGTGTCACTCATCATTTTCGCAGGCATCGTATCTCGACTCCCGACCCTCGTTCAGCAGACGGCAGTAGCCGGAAACAATCTCACCGGCGCTCTGGTTCTGGCCCTAGTCGCCCTCGTGCTCGTGGTTGGAATCGTCGTGATCTATCAGGGCGAGCGCCAGATTCGCGTCGAATATGCACGTCGCATCCGTGGTAACCGCCAATATCAGGGTGGCAGTACTCACATTCCTTTGCGCGTCAACTCTGCAGGGATGATTCCCTTAATTTTCGCGATGTCCATCATGCTATTCCCCGCAACGGTCGCGTCATATTTCACCGCATCGCCGGTCTCCTGGATTGCCGCTGCCGCCACATTCATTTATAACCTGTTCAATAGTCAGGGCGTGCTCTACTGGGTTCTCTACTTCGTCCTCGTGGTAGGCTTCACGTACTTCTACACCTTAGTGGTATTCCAGCAGCAGAACCTACCGGAGGTCTTGCAGAAGAATGGTGGATTCATCCCAGGGATCAGGCCTGGGCGCAATACTGCCGAGTACCTGCTGCGAGTGCTCAACAGGGTGACGCTGGCCGGAGCGCTGTTCTTGGGCCTCGTGGCTATTTCACCATTCTTTGTTCGAACTATCACTGCCACGCAAGCGCTCACACTGTCGAGCACAGGTCTACTCATCGTGGTCGGCGTGGTCTTGGACACCATGAAGCAGTTGGAAGCGCAGCTCCTGATGCGCCGCTATCAGGGTTTCATCCGCTAGGAACCAACACCCAGACGTGAAGCCGGTGCACATACGTCTACCGGCAATCCAGCAGGCAGCAGCAAAGAATGGGAGAAGCATCTGATGAAAGTGAGAGCTTCCGTTCGGCCGCGGTGCGACAAATGTCGCATCATCAAGCGGCGCGGGGTAGTGATGGTGATTTGCCCGGTGCCGAAGCATAAGCAGAAGCAAGGCTAGGAGATAATAATGGCACGTATTGCGGGGATCGATATTCCGCGGGACAAGCGTGTAGAGATTTCCCTTCGCTACATCTTCGGTATCGGCCCGACAAACAGCCGGAAAATTCTAGAGGCGGTGGGGGTGAGCCCCGACACGCACGTGCGCAATCTCACAGAGGAAGAACGCACGCGTATCGATCGCTATGTCAGCGAGCACTATCGCGTCGAGGGCGATCTCCGCCGGGAACAACAGTTGAATATCAAGCGACTCCAGGACATTGGCTGCTACCGCGGCATCCGGCACCGGCTTGGACTTCCGGTGCACGGGCAGCGGACACGTACGAATGCCCGCACAAAGCGCGGCCAGAAGAAGACCGTGGGTGGCCGCAAGCGCGCGGCGAAGAAGTAAGCCGCAACAGCTTAGCACAGAGCCCGACCGAGTGCAGCTGTCTATGACACAGTGAGGACGCAGAGCATGCCAGAACAACGAACGACTCGAAACCGACCCGGACCAGTGCGCGGTCGGCGCCGTGAGCGCCGAATAGTTCCCCGTGGACAGGCTCACATTCAGTCCACGTTCAACAATACGATTGTGACTATGACTGACCCCGCGGGCGCTGTCGTCGCGTGGTCCAGCGCGGGATCCAGCGGTCAAAAGGGCTCGCGCAAGAGCACCCCATTTGCTGCGCAGATGTGTGCGGAGGCCGCCGCACGGAAGGCGATCGACCACGGCATGCGCCAAGTGGACGTATACGTCAAGGGACCGGGATCGGGGCGTGAAGCGGCAATCCGGTCTCTCCAAGCCGCCGGTCTTCAAGTTCTCAGCATCACCGATATCACCCCTATTCCCCACAACGGTTGCCGGCCCCCGAAGCGGCGGCGCGTCTAGTTTACATAAGGAGAAGCCCGTGGCACGGTACACCGGACCAGTTTGCCGCATCTGCCGCCGTGAGAGCGTTAAGCTCTTCCTGAAGGGTGAGCGCTGCACCACTAAGTGCCCTTTGGACGGCCCTCGCAACGCCGGCGCCGATACAGGTTCGCGAGGGAGTCGCCGATCTGCAGGAACAGACAAGCGGACCCCACCAGGTATGCACAAGCAGCGCCGCCGCAAGTCTTCCGAATACGCGGATCAGCTTCGCGAAAAGCAGAAGGCACGTAAGTTCTACGGCGTTGGCGAGCGCCAGTTCCAAAAGGCGTTCCACGAAGCCGATCGCCGCAGTGGCCCGACTGGTGATAACTTATTCTCAATCATGGAATCCCGCTTGGATAATGTCGTGCATCTACTCGGGCTTGGGCGCTCTCGCCCAGAAGCTCGCCAGATTGTGCGCCACGGCCACGTTCTCGTCAATGGTCACAAGACGGATATTCCGTCCTACCAGGTCAAAGCCGGCGATACCATCTCCATCCAGCAGTCCAGCCGGGAGACCGAGCTGTTCAAGACTATCGCAGAGGGCTTCGGTAACGCTCGACGGCCTAACTGGCTGTCTTTCGATGCCGACACTTGGACAGGTCGCGTATTGAGCAAACCTGGTCTTGGCGATGCAACGCTGCCGGTGCGCGAGCAGCTCGTCGTTGAATACTACTCTCGATAGTGTTGGGAGGCTTGAAGTGTCTATCGCTACTCTGCCCACCGCACCACGTCTCCAGCGATTGGAGAGCACAGATCGTTATGGCAGGTTCGAGGTGACACCACTCGAGGTGGGTTTCGGCGTTACCATCGGCAATTCACTTCGACGTGTGCTTCTGGCATCGCTCCCTGGTGCAGCCATTACGTGGATCCGTATTCGTGGCGTACTGCACGAGTTCACCGACGTTCCCAATGCGAAAGAGGACGTGTACGAGCTTGTGCTCAATGTCAAGAAGATCCGTCTCCGCTGCTTCGCCGACGAGTCGCAAACGCTGCGGCTCACGGTACAACGTGAAGGTCCTGTGACAGCGGCCGACATTCAGTGCCCAAGCACGGTAGAGATCGTCAATCCGGAGCAGCATCTACTCACACTGGCAAGTGCCAGCCAGGAACTGGAGATCGAGTTCATTGTCGATCGGGGTCGAGGTTACGTCTCTGCAGATGAGCAGCCGCGAGATCACCAGGTGGATTCTATTGGCATGATTCCAGTGGACTCGATTTACTCTCCGATCGTCAAGGTCAACTTCACCGTTGAGCCTACGCGCGTTGAGAGTAGCGCGAACTATGACCGCCTCATCTTGGATGTTTGGACCGACGGTACGATCACCGCGGAGGAAGCAATCAGTCAGGCTGCTGATATCCTCGTACACCACTTCAGCCTTCTGGGGGGAACGACTACGGTTGGTATCCAGGAGCCCACCGAATACACTATTGCAGGCATTACTGTACCGGAGCAGCTCTTCGACACCCCTATCGAAGACCTAGGGCTGCCCAAGCGTAATACCAATCCACTGCGCCGCAAGAAGATTCTCAAACTCGGACAGCTACTGCAACTGAGTGAGCAGGAGCTCCGCTCAATCAACAACCTGGGCCCAAAACTTACGAGTGAGATTTTCGATCGCCTCGCTCTGCGCACGAGCCCCGCAGGCCAGGCACGAGATCTCCATGATGAAAGCGAGGAATGAGTATGCGCCATCGGATCGCGCAGAGAAAGCTCGGTCGCCCTACTGATCACCGCGTGTCAATGCTGCGTAATATGTGCGCATCATTGATTCAGTACGAACACATCACCACCACTGAGGCGAAAGCCAAGGAGGTCCGGTCGATGGTAGAAAAGCTCATTACTCTTGCGAAGCGACGCGACCTGCATGCCCGACGTCTCGTGCGTGCACGCCTGTATGACGAGGGTGCAGCCCGGAAGCTCGTTGACATCATAGCGCCAGGCTACGCATCCCTCCAGACGGGACCAGGGTCGAAGGGCGGATTCACGCGCATCTACCATCTCGGGTTCCGTAAGGGCGATGCCGCACCGCTCGCGCGCCTCGAGCTCGTCTCCTACCAGCCACCGACTCAGGTGCAGTAGGCTACTGATCGGCGAATGATGCAGAGCACAGCGGTCCCCAATGGAGCAGAGGCCTCAGCGCGTCCGGGCTGTCGTTTGCTACGATGGCACCGACTTCCTCGGCTTTCAGCGCCAGGCAACCGGACGGACGGTACAAGCTGTGCTAGAGCAAGCATTGCTCCGCTGTTCTTCCTCCCGAGCAGTTGTGCCCGCCGGCCGCACAGACACCGGGGTACACGCAGCGGGACAAGTGGTGCATTTCGACTACACCGGCAGGGTTCCTGTCGACAGGCTGTCGGTATTCCTGAACGACCGGTTGCCGCGCGACGTATCTGTCATCAGCTGTCAGCCTGTACCTCCGTCGTTTCACGCTCGGCGTTCTGCGCTATCACGCACATACCGCTACACTCTCATTGCGACCAGAACAAGAGATCCCCTACGCGAGCGCTACGCCTGGCGGATCGATCGCCCACTCCATCAGGAGCTCCTGTGCGCGGCACTCGCAGCAGTGAAAGGGCAGCACAGCTTTCGTCATTTCGGCGAGATCCCAGAGTCAAAACAACAGCGCCACATCATCGAGCAGCACCGAGGCTGGCAGCGGAAGATGCTTTCGACGGAGATCAAGGAACAGGGAGACACGCTCCACATTACGTTGGAAGCCGACGCATTCCTCACTCATATGGCGCGCGCGCTCATCGGCACGTTCGTCGCGATCAGCCGGGAACGCTGTTCTTTAGCCCGGCTACGAGAAGCACTCTCCGATTCGAGATCCAGCGACCAGCTAGCGCCGATGGCACCACCCCAAGGGCTTGTCTTATGGAGTGTGCAGTATCCAGAAGGACTAGACGCCGCCCCACTCCATCAGGGATCATAGACAGCTTGATAATGCAAGGATAGATGATGAGCACATATTCGCCCCGCATTCGGGATATCCATCGTCAGTGGTACCTCGTCGATGCCCAGGACCTGGTACTTGGCCGTCTTGCCACCGAGGTCGCCCGCGTCCTCATGGGCAAGCACAAACCGACATATGCGCGCCACATAGATACCGGCGACTACGTGGTGGTGATCAACGCAGCGAAGGTGCGCGTCACCGGAAGCAAGCAGACGCAGAAGATGTATAGCCGTCATTCCAATTTTCCCGGCGGTTTCCGTCAGCGCGATCTCGCAACCATGCTAGCTCTGCACCCCGAGCAGGTCATTGAAGACGCGGTCAAAGGTATGCTCCCAAAGAATCGGCTGGGTGCTGCGATGTTGAAGAAGCTCCGCGTGTTCGCAGGTCCCGAACATGAGCATAGTGCTCAGCGCCCTACCCCACTGAACGTAGTCGGTAAGCACGGCCATCCGAGCGGGCCTTTCGTTGAAGCCATTGCGCTCCAGCAAGCGTAGCGGAGAAAGAACACGAACAGCATGGATACACAGCGATACTTTTATGGCACTGGCAAGCGGAAGACTGCAGTTGCCCGCGTGCGGCTCTATCCAGGCACAGGCCAGATCACCGTCAATCAGAAGCCGGTCGACGCCTACTTTGGCTGGGCGTCGCTCCGTGACGTTGCGGGCGAGGCCTTCGTTACTACCCAGATGCAGGGCAAGTTCGATGCAATGATCACCGTACAAGGTGGCGGCATTAGTGGACAAGCTGAAGCGATCCGCCACGGGGTGACCCGCGCCCTCATCGCCATGGACGAGACGCTGAAGCCCGCGCTCAAGCAGGCTGGTCTCGTCACACGCGACGCGCGGATGAAAGAACGAAAGAAGCCAGGACTCAAGCGGGCGCGCAAGGCTCCTCAGTTTACGAAGCGCTAGGAGCACGGGGGCGACCTCGACACCACCCCACGGAGGGCTTCACCATTGGCCTGCGCAGGCAGCCTGGCGAAGCCCTCCTGTTGTGCTATCTTCCCACGATGTATCCACGCTCTGCGTATGAAGAGCCCCACCTGTGAACCGCATACGCAACGTCAAGCGCTGAGCACCGCCTCCGCGCCTCAGGCTTCCCCAAACGGTGCCCCACTGCGCTCTAAGAGACAGCAAGCAGCAGTGCACTCAGCAGGTGCCCGCCAACAACCTGAACGTCAGAACCAGTCAGAGCGGGGAATCCAAAACGCGTATGACGCAAAGAGCCGGGCCAGCGCCGGTCGAGCTGTTTCCGGTATCTCCTGTCTGGCCTGGCGGATTGCCCATGCCAACGGCCGGTAACCGAACAACAGTTGCAGGAACGCCTGCCCCGTCAGCCGTACCGTAAGATCGGGGGTCCGCCCCGAGGCACAAAGCTGTACGCTAGTATCTGATAGCGCAAGCGGGAACGCCACGTCATCCACCACGAGGGCAAGCACACCACGCCACGCGGGACGGACTGCGGTCCAGAGTTCCTGCCAGCGAGGCAGCATGGCACTTATCAATACTGCCGGATCGGCGATACGCGCCATCCATCCGCTGTCAGACGCGTGAACCGTCTCGCTCCGCACCACTGGCCATTGACTTTGCTCACCAGCCACGTACGGAAACCCAGCGCATACGAATGCGTCAGCAAACTCTGCGACAAGCGGATCATCTGGTGGCAGCGGCCATCTGACCTCGGAAAGTCCACTGTTTTCAGTGACAGCAGTCTGCGCGTGAAAGTGTAAGAGAGCGGCAGCCGCATCAAAACTCTCTGCGGCAACCTCTAGCGCTTGCGCTGGATCCGTTCCATCCAGCGCAAGGTAGCCAGCGATCCCACCAGAGGGCCCCATCGCAAGCCACACGTGGCACTGTGGCGGCAGTTGTCCCAGAAGCCGCTCCTGGCGGGCGAGGGTGCGGTCGAACGACCCTGGTCGCTCGCCATAGCACGCCTCATACACGCGCAACAGGGCCTCCGCATCAGCGACGGTGGCCCGCCGTACTCCATAGCTTCCAGGGCGCAAGCAGATCCCGGCAGAAAGCGGGATAGAGTGAACCGTCAGATCCCACACGTCCACGAACCCCCACCGATGGTAGAAGTTTGTAATGCCGTCGAGAAGCAAGACAGCGCAACCTCGCGACTGCCCGTACGTCACTGCGGAACGCAGCACAGCGCTTCCCAAACCCTGCTGCCGGAAGTCGGGATGGGTTGCTACACCGCCAATGCAACCTGCCAGCAGCTTGGCTGGAGGTAAACGGAGCCAGCGTTGATCGACGATACAGCCGGCTAGACAGATGATCTCCCCGTTAGCGTCGTGCTCAAAGATGCCGCGCCAGCTCTCTCCGCCGGACTCAATCCACATCTGGCGATACGCCGAAACACGCAAGTCCGGGTCATCACGCGGGTTCCACGTGCGGGCCTGCAATCGAGCGAAACCTTCCACCTCGCCAAGGGATCTCGGAGAGCGTGCTTCTACTTCGGGGATACCCGCAGTGCCGGCCAAAGTCTGTCTCCTCCTCGTTGATGATCACCACTACTGCACAAACGGCGGAGCGACCACGCTCTGCACTGGTCCAGACACTCAATCCTAACGCTGTATCCCAGAAAGGAAGCCGCGACCACAAACCCAGCGAGGGACGCATTCTACGGCACCGGGGGCATCCGAATACGCGCGCCGGAATCCCAACAACACGGACAGCTCGGTGCTAGCAGCATGCACGCTCACAACCTTCACCCAACTGCTCGTATGACCGGGGGCAAGGCACATCCGATCGTGTCTTCGCACTCGTAGAATCCACCAACCAGTACCGATTTCACTACATAGAGGTAAGACTGACGACTACTACCTCGGTACGTCAGGCTACAAGCTAAAGGAGAGAGATCAGTACCACATACGTCAACGACGGCCGCAGCTCGCTGATCCAACGGCCACGCTACAACGATCAGGAACGGGATGAACTTAGAGAGTAGCCTGAGCCGGGACTGAGGGACCACCCCCTTGCGACTGGCGGAGGCTCTCATAGCAGAGACTGCAGTAGACGGGGCGGGAGCCACGTGGGACAAAAGGTACCACGGTCGCTGCTCCACAAGAGGCGCAAGTCACTTCGTGCATCTCCACCGGCGCCAAGCCCAACTGCTTGCGGCGCCGATTGGCACGGCAGGAAGGACACCGCAAGGGCTGATTCGTAAAACCACGTCGCACGTAATAATCTCGCTCCACTTGGCTGAACGTGAATGGCTTTTGACAGTCCCGGCAGACCAGGTGAACGTCTCCAGGCATCGTACCGCCGTACCTCCTCTACGATGAGACCACACTCAAGTCGCCAGCACCCGATGGACTAGCGCATACAGTCCGCTACCTGGAGCGTAGTTAACACGGATTTCACCGTCAAATGACATTCCTCACAATTAGGACAAATGGCGTACCATGCTGACCAAAGAGGCTATGAAGCCCTCCAGGATGGACAGGTTTGGATGGCCCGCTGTGAGAGTCGGGCCTGCGGACCACTATAATGCGCTCAGTGACGAGTGGACAGCGGAACCGAGAGCTGAAGAATGCCAATGAGAGGGCCAGTGCGGGTGCCTATCGCCGGACGAACTGTTCAGGATACGATTGGGTTGATGGGGAACACACCAATGGTGCGGCTCAATCGCGTGACGCAAGACCTCAACGCCACCATCGCTGTCAAAACAATGGCAAGCTTATTGTCGCCGTTACCCCTTCGAATGCCGAGCGTTACCTCTCGGCGGACCTCTTTCGTGACTTGACTTGATATGCCTCTTGAGAGAAGCCAATCGCAATGAGCATCGAACCATCTGACTTCGACATCCAGGCTGCATTGCTCCGGCAAGGTGATCAGCCACAGGAGCTCCTCGCCTATCTCTCGACCAAGATGGCGAGCGCTCTGCCAGAGCTTACTCGGGTGGAGCGTTCCGGCTTCCTCGGGAAGGGAATAGTGCGTAAGGTGGAGATCAGTCTCGGCAACAATCGCTACGCTCTGGAACTGCAGCGTGGCGGACTGGTTGCCCAGCGTATCAAGCTCGTCCGCGGTGTTGAGATTGCGCACGAGGAGCTCCAGGTCCCCGCCTGGATTGCACAGCTCACGACCGACCTGCGTAACCAGGCCGCCCAGAGCGAGACCATCGCCCGGGCCCTGCGCGGCCTGATCTTCGACTAGCCTGCTGTTACCATTCACCCCCCCCCAGCTTGCGTCAGGTCAAGGCCTCCATAATGAGCTTACGGCTGTCCTCATCAAGGGTCCCAAGATCTGGCAGATCATAGCGATTACCGCTCACATCCATCAGACGCACACGCCCGCCAGGAAGATCTACGACATTTTCGCTGCTCCAGTGCAGGACAAACTCCCGCTCCCCGTGTGTCGTGTCCACGTGCCAGTACAAGGGACCGAGCTTGTAGGAGAGCGAGCGCACGCGCGTGATTGCGGGGACTGCGTAGAAGCGGCCGAGGCTCTCGTTGATGACACGCTGGCTCTCTTCATCCAGAACTGTAAGATCGTTGAGCATGAGCACTTCCCGATCAGGATCGGTGAGCACGCTGATGAACTCGTCGGGATAGCGCAAGGGATCAGCGAACCGGATACGGACTCGCCACAAGCTACGATCACCATCGACAGTCAGCCGTAAGCCCCACCTTCCCCGGCTGAAATGCAATAGTCGCGGATCAGTGTGCGGATCGAGATCAGACTCCGGCGCTAGAATATGATCTTCCATAGTCAGATCCTCTCATCCGCCAACCACCCGGATCCGCGAGACCTCACGTTGAAGCTCAACGAGTCTATGGTAGATACCGTGGGGCATCTCCATGAGCTCGTCGTGAGTCCCAGTCTCCTTGATCTCTCCACCTTCGAACACGAAGAGGCGGTCCGCGTTGCGTAACGTGGAGAGGCGATGGGCAATAGCAAACGTCGTGCGTCCCTGGACGAGGCGTGCCAGTGCCTCTTGGATGAGCCGCTCCGTCTCCGTGTCAACGGATGCGGTTGCCTCATCCAAAATAAGCAATTGGGGGTCGCGTAGGATAGCTCGTGCAATTGAGATCCGCTGACGCTCTCCTCCTGAGAGCCGGTGTCCGCGCTCTCCAACGCGAAAGCTGTACCCATCCTCCAAGCTCACTATGAAATCGTGAGCATTGGCAGCCTTCGCCGCGGCGACGATTTGCCGGAAGCTCGCATCGGGACGAGCATAGGCGATGTTCTCTGCTACAGTGCCGCTGAACAGGAAGGGATCTTGCAAGACGACTCCCACTTGCTCACGGAAGCTTCGCAAGTCGATGCGCTGCAGATCGACACCATCTACGAGAATCTGACCAGAATCCGGCTCGTAGAACCGGTTGACCAAGTGAATGAAGGTGCTCTTGCCACTGCCGGACCGGCCGACCAAGCCGATCATCTCGCCCGGCTTCACGCTCACTGATATGTGCTTGAGCGCTGGCTTGCCACGCTCGTAGCTGAACGTGACATCACGAAACTCTAGCGATCCCTGCAGCGGTGACAGCGCTACCGACCCAGGCGCTACATACGCCTCCTCAGGCGAATCGAGCACCTCAAATACCCGCTCAGCTCCGGCAAATGCCTGGCTCATCCATTGCGATACCTGGGTGAAGTATTGGAGTGGAGCATAGAACTGCCCGAGATAGCTATTGAACATCACGAGTGTTCCCAGAGAAATGACCCCATAGATCACGTCGTGACCCCCGAAGAGCCAGACGAGGAAGATGCCCGTGCTGTTGATAAAGTTGAGTGTGGTAGAGAGCCGCTGTGAGGTTACGGCTGTCTTGATACCCGCTTCCCGCAACACACCGTTGCGCTGGTCGAACTCCGTCGACTCACGATCTTCCTGCGCAAATGCTTTCGAGACCCGTATTCCGTACAGCGACTCGGACAGCCGGCTCGAAAAGGCAGCCCGGACACGCCACCAACGCCGATATAGGCTACTGGTCCGCACCCATATTCGCTGGCTGCCGAACAGCATGAGCGGCACGGGAATCAGCACGATAAGCGCTAGCTCCCACTGAACCTTCAACAACACACCGAGGATGAACACAAACATCAACACATTCGTAGCGATGAAGGGGACACCCTGAACAAGGAACTGCTCTAACGCCGCGGTATCCTGATTGATGAGCGCGAGGAGGGAGCCTGTTCCCCGTTCGTTGTGAAATGCCAGCGGTAAGTGCTCGAGCTTGCGATACACCTCACCGCGCATCTGAGCAGTGATCCGCCCTCCAAGAAGCGCTGCTAGCCACTGGCTCACCGTCTGTATGCCGGCACCAGCAATCGCAGCCACGATCAAGATACCCACCAATGACGTCATGAGATGGAACCGCTGGTCTACTGTGCCTCCAGCGTGGCCTTGCAGTGCACCATCGATCATGCGCCGGGTGACGAGCGGAGGAATGAGCTGGATCAAGGTCCGCCCCAGAGTCGCTAACACAACGGCCACGGCGATGGCCCTGTGAGGCCTCAAATAGCCAGCGATGCGGAGCAGTACAGCGTGCGTCTGGATACACACCGAGCACCGCGCATGGCGGCCGGGGAGAAGCCGGCCACAGCGCGGACAGCGAATAAGGGGCAGCTTGTCCGAGGGCTGGGCCGGCACGCCCTCTGCCAGCGAACGAATGACGCGGGCAGCATCAGCGAAGTGCGCCGCCAGAGTACGCGAGAAGCGTATCACCTCGACCCGGTTGTGCGCCAGGGTAAGCACCAAACCGCCAGCGCTCACTTCGATCTCCGTGTCGGCGTCCTTGATCTCATCGAACGAGAACGCCGTCGCTGGCTGTGGTGCGACATCCGGATCCTGCGCAAACACGAGCACGCGCCGGTCCGTCACCAGCAGCCAGCGCTGACCAAAGCGATCAGCCTGATCGACGTCGCTCTGCAACCGCAGCTGCTCTCGCTCCCCCAAGAGCTGCCACACGCGCCGCTCGTTGCACCCCGTCGAGACGGTAGCAGCTCCATCCCGTCGCTCAGTTGCTACTGCCACTGATCGGCCCCCCCTTCGTGACCGAGATCTGTCCCCGGCCACCCAAAAAAAGAGAGCTAGCGCGCCTCGACACAGCGAGGCTCCGCCAAGCTCTCACGAAAGCCTACGAGGTTAGCTGTCGGATTCGGGTGCTGAGATCACCCTACTGCGTCACGCGCAGATTCACCCCAACTCAATGGTTCCCCCGCCCGCGTACCCACGGTTCGGCCATTATCCTACGCTACCGTACTTCCAAGTCTCACGTCAACACCTGGCGCTTCATCGCCGTGTTTTCCTTACTCCAAATACATGGCGGTGGGAAAGCAGTGCTGCGAGCATACGCGCCCTTCAGCCCAGTAGCTTAGCTTGCGGCACTTCTACGTCTATGTCGATGCAACTTTCCGTTTCCAGGATGCTCCACCCAGCCCTGAGCGTGCTGATCGGAGCATCTGGAGGCTGCCAGACGGGGCGTTTCTGCTGCGCCGTGAGTCGACCAGAAGGGCAACTCGCCTCTAGCATCAGCGAGACCTCGTCCTCAGGTCGTAGAATGCTGAGAGATGCCAACGGAGTGTTGGCCAACCCGGAGGCAGGGCGTGGAGCTACTTCACCCGCGCATCGAAGCACACCTTCCTGCGTTCGTTGCTGGCTCGCTCCATGCCTATGAGGATATTTTAGGCGTGTTCTCAGGGCTGATCACCGTCCGCCCAGCTATCCAAAGCCCGCCACTTAACACGGTGGTCATCACAAGCGAGCGGCTCCTCGCGTGTGACACGCACGGCTCAACCCACATCATTGCGGCAGTGCGGCTGCTCGACGTCACCAAGGTCAGCACTCACGAAGATGCGGAGCAGGGATACGTCAGCTGCTTTTCTGAACTCTGCGACTTGCACGTCAGTGAGTTGAGAGCGGAGGACGCTGCCTTCCTGCAAGACGTAATCTATCGTGCAGCGGCCGGCGTACTCTTTCGCGTGACGGCTGCAGAGGAGGCGCCGTTCTGAGATCTCGAAGAAACGGACGGCCGCGAGGACAGCGTTCTCATGGAGCGCCTCATGCTTGCGACCATCGTCGTGACCACGCCGTGGGCTCCTGTCTTCCCGACGGGCGCGACATACGGAGCAGGTGGTACTGTCGCTGCCAGCCTTCGGCTCTCTTGACCTCGCCCAGGAGTCTCCTACTTCTCTTCTGTACGCCCCATCATCCAGTGCGTCCGCAACTGCTCTACACGCGACTTCCGAGCCTGGGGCTCAGGCGTCGGATAGCCCAAGTTTTCCGCCCACTTCCGGGCCAGCGCAATCGCTTCCTCTGGAGGGCCCTCTCCAGAGATGGTCGCTCGCGCCAGCACACGTCCATCGGAGACCACTTCTGCTCGGAGCTGGCGCGTAAGACCCACACGGTAGATACGCAACACGTACGTAGAACTATCCATCTTCGGTATACTCGCCCCCTTGTCTGCGCCCGCAGCACGCCGCAGACCCATTGCATGCTACTGCGGCCGGCTCTATTGCGTGTATTCCAGCGATCACAGGCCGGATCAGGTTGGAGCGGGAGCGAGCTCCGGAGTGAGCCCGGGCGACCAACTGGCCTGTCTAGCGCCAGCGAACACCTTCTCCGATGAGCGCCGCACCGGCGAGTCTCTTCGCCACACCGCTGATCCGCCGCTTACGGGTGCTTGCTATCCTCACCGCTACTGTCGAAGTGGCAGCAATGGTAGCTCAGATGTGGTTCGTTTCCTCAGCCATTGCTTTGGTATTCCTCCACCACGCACCGCTAAGCCGAGTGGCAGTCACCTTGCTCTTCGCTGCTGGCAGCGGAGCGCTGCGCATTGTTGCAGCCACCACACGCCGCGTAGGGGCCGACGTCATCACCATTCACGGCAAAGCGGTCCTTCGCCGCCGCTTCGTGCACACACTTGGCACAGGTGGAATTACCCTCTTGCACGAGCGTGGAAGCAGCGACTTTGTTAATCTCATAGGAGACGGCATCGAGCGGCTCGACGCCTTTATCCGTCTCTATCTCCCCCAGCAGGCCATCGTTATTTGCACCCCGCTCATCATCGCTGCTGCTGCGCTTAGTCGAGATATCACCACCGCGATCATTCTCGGTGTTACGGCACCAGTCTTGCCACTATTCATGGTGCTCATAGGCCGGTCGACCGAGCGCCGTGTTCAACATCAGTGGGAGCGTCTCGCTCGTCTCGGTGCGCAGCTACTAGACGGCTTACGCGGCCTGCCGACGCTGCTGCTCTTCGGGCGCGAGCAGGCGGAAGCGAAGCTCCTGCAGACCCTCGGAGAGGGCTACAGCAGCTCGACTCTCTCAATCCTGCAGCTTGCGTTTCTGTCAAGCCTTGTGCTCGAGTTCATGATCGCAGTCAGCATAGGGCTCGTGGCTGTGAGCCTCGGCAGCAGACTTCTCAATGGAGGGATCGGATTTCAGCGGGCCTTATTCTTACTGCTTCTCACTCCAGAGTTTTACCGCCCCCTTCGTGAGCTTGGCGCACAGCGTCACGCCGCGCTCGAAGGAACGGCTGCTGCATCCGATCTTGCCGGAGTCTTGGCGTCTCCACCTAGGCTCACTCACGCCGCAGGAGTGACGGTACCAACCCAGCCCTTTCCGATCACTCTCGAGCACGTCACAGTGCAGTTTCCCAACAGAGCTACCCCCGCGCTTGCTGACGTGACACTTGAGCTGCCCGGCCCCTCACTCATCGCAGTTGTGGGGCCCAGTGGCGCTGGTAAGAGCACGCTGCTCAGCCTTCTCTGCGCTTTCATCGAGCCAACTGGAGGAGAGATACGTGTGGGCGGTGATCTGCTTACTTGCCTGGACCGGACGGAGTGGCAAAAGCATATCGCCTTCGTCCCCCAGAACCCACAGCTCATCGAAGGATCGCTTCGCGAAAATCTCACCGTCACGGCTGGTGATGGCGTACAAGCCAGGCTCGCAGTTGTCGCGTCGCAGCTCCACATTGACACCATTGCCAACCGCCTCCCTCGCGGCTGGGACACCCTGTTGGGTGATGGCCACGCCCGACTCAGTGGCGGAGAGATCCGCCGAGTGGCTGTTGCCCGTGCGCTCCTCAGAGGAAGCCCAGTCGTGTTGCTCGACGAGCCTACGGCGTCGCTTGATCTGGAGAGTGAGCTTGACCTTCAGCGTGTCATTGAGTCACTGCGGGTGAACCGGCTGGTAATCGTCGTTGCCCACCGCCTCTCAACGCTCGCCTCTGCTGACCTAGTCATTATTCTCCATGAGGGGCGGGTTGCGGCTGTGGGTCGTCACGCCGAACTGCTCAAGCTCGAACCACTCTATCAAAGCCTCTGGGAGACCGCATGCGCCCCGGTCCCCTAGCCCGGCCACCGCTCCCTCTCTGGTCAAGAGAAGACGCGCTTCCGGCGGTCGCCGCTGTTCTCCTCAATCTCATCACGGTGGCAAGCAATGTCGCCCTGCTGGCCGTTGCTGGATACCTTATCGCCGCCGCTGCTCTGCATCCACCACTGGCTGCCCTGGCTCTTCCAATCTATGCGGTCCGCGTTGCTGGCCTGGTGCGGGCAACGTCTCGCTACACGTCTCGACTTACAGCTCATCGTTTCGTACTCCACCGGATTACAGCGCTACGCGTCTGGTTGTTTGAGACGCTCATTCCTCTCACGCCTGCTCGTCTTATGCACCTCCGGCATGGCGATCTTCTCACAGGTGTACTCGCTGATTCCGGAGAGCTCGAGAATGGTTACCTTCGTGTCCTCCTCCCTCTGGTTACGGCGGCCATTGGCAGCGCTCTGAGTCTGCTGCTCGGCTGGTCTCTCGCACCAGGACTGACTGTCGTGTTGTTCCTAGGCCTTATCCTCCCAGCTTTCCTCACGCCGGCCATTCTTCTGCGCCTTCAGCGTCGTGCAGCACAGCGAGAACTGGAAGCACGCAGTAGGGTAAACACAGAGACGCTGCAGCTACTCCAAGTGTTACCTGACGTCTTGCTGAGCAAACGACGGGAAGCATTCTTCGAGCATATCGGACGTAGCATCGATAGCCTGGCAACAGCACAGCGCACACTCGACATCAGCAGCTCACTGGCCGTCGCCGTCCATGAGCTCGCTGGGGTGTTGAGCGTCGTGGCAGGGGTCGCGGTGCTCGCGCCGAGCGTTACCGCAGGGTCGCTGAGTGGACCAACACTCGTGGGCGTCACACTCAGTATCGTTGGGCTCACGGAGCTCTGGCTCCCTGTGCCCGAAGCCGTAAAGCAGTTCGGGCGAGTGAGCGCCGCGGCACAGCGCTTGTCCGGGATCGCCTCCCTTCAGCCCGCCATCACCAACGCCGCTACTCCCAGTGCAGTCCCTACGCTCTCATCCCTCCGGCTGGAACACGTCAGCTTCCGCTATTCCGGTGACGCCCAGTGGGCACTCCGGGATGTCTCCACAGTGCTCCCGATAGGTGAGTGGATAGCTATCGTTGGTGCGAACGGTTCGGGAAAGAGCACACTCGGTAGACTCCTTGCCCGTTACTGGGATCCTGAGGAGGGTCAGCTCACTTGGAGCGGCATTCCTCTCCCCGATCTCGACCTCTCTCAGCTTCGGCAATCCGTCGCCTACGTTGAACAGGAGCCGCACCTCTTCGAGACGACACTACGAGAGAATCTCCTTGTCGCCGCACCCCAAGCGCACACCGAAGAGCTTCTGGAGGTCCTCGCCGCGGCTCAGCTTTTGACGTTTGTGCAGCGCCTTCCTCAGGGCCTCGACAGCTGGATCGGCGAGCAGGGAATCCTTCTGTCAGGCGGAGAGCGCCAGCGGCTCGCCGTGGCCCGCGTGCTGCTCCGTAATGCACCGCTCATCATGCTCGATGAGGTAACTGCGCACCTCGATCCCGTCACCGCGGCTCAGCTCATCGCCACCCTCCGGCTGTCTCTGGCAGGTAGGACGGTTATCGTCATGACACACGATACACGGGTAGCCCGAATGTGTGACACAGCACTGGTATTCGACCGCGGTTATCTTCAAGAAAGTGGCCATCCCGAACAGCTGGAGCGCTTAGGCGGACCCTTCGCACGATTATGCGCTCTCCAGCGTGATCTATTTCTTCTCGCTACTTCATAGCTTTCGGGACTACTCACTTCCAGCAGACCAGACCAGACTATTCGTACAGTGGTAGTGTCGCAGTTCAGCTGTGATGTCCCATAATCTCACGATAGGTATGGATATGGAGAAGGGCGCGCCAATGGATGAATCTACCCTCCTGTCCCGCCTTCAGTTTGCCTTCACACTGACGTACCACTACCTCTTCCCGCAGTTGACTATGGGGCTCGCACTGCTCCTCGTCATTCTCAAGACCCTGTATCTGCACCGGAGGGATGAGCGCCATAACATTGCAGCCCGATTCTGGGCACGCATCTTCGCGGTGACCTTCGTAGCTGGTGTCGTCACCGGTATTCCCATGGAGTTCCAGTTCGGTACTAACTGGTCGCGCTTTTCTGAGGCCACCGGGTCGATCATCGCCCAAACGCTAGCAATGGAGGGGGCCTTCGCATTCTTCCTTGAGTCCGCGTTCCTTGGCGTCTTCCTCTTTGGCGAGCACAGCTTTTCTCCAAAGATGCATTGGCTCTCTGCGGTACTGGTCTGGGTTGGCACCTGGGCATCAGGAGGGTTCATCATTGCGACAAATGCCTGGATGCAGCACCCTGTGGGCTACACGCGCCTACCCAACGGCCTCTTCCAGCTGTCTAACTTCTGGAGTGTGCTGTTCAATCCCTGGATCATCCCTGAGTATCTCCACACCATGGGCGGGAGTGTCATCACGGCCTCGTTTGTCATGGCGGGTGTCGGGGCCTACTACCTGCTAGCAGGGCAAAGGATCGACTACGGACGGATGTTCATCACCATCGGCGTCGTCGTCGGTGTCATTGCGAGCATCTGCCAGCTCTTTCCCAGTGGTGATCTCGAGGGCCGTCAAGTGACGTTCAACCAACCTACCAAGCTCGCAGCAATGGAAGGTCTCTTCCACACCGAGCGGGGTGCAAGCATCGTCATTCTGGGTCAGCCAGATATGCGCCGTCAAACACTCGACAACCCAATTAAAATTCCGCAGGTGCTGGGACTACTCACCTATCGTGCCTGGAATGCAACCGTGCAAGGGCTCGACGCTTTCCCGAAGAGTCAGTGGCCCGATAACGTGCCATTGGTGTACTACAGCTACCACATCATGGTTGGACTGGGCACCTTCTTCGTTGCCATCACTGTCATTGCTGCTTTCCTACTCTGGCGCCGGCGCCTCTTCTCGTTCCGCCCTATGCTCTGGGTCTTGCTACTCGCCAGCCCACTTCCTTACATTTCAAATACAGCAGGCTGGCTTACTGCTGAGCTGGGACGCCAGCCTTGGATCGTCTACGGGATCATGCCGACATTGAAAGGCAGCTCTAACAACGTCTCATCGGGAAACGTGCTCTTCACTCTCATCGGTTTCGCCGGGCTCTACCTCATCTTAGGATTGCTCTACGTCATTCTCGTGGTCGTTGAGGCTCTCAAGGGACCGCATATCGAGGCAGAGCCTACTTCCGAGATGGCCGAAGGCCTGAGCGCTTACTAGGGAGCAGATCGATGTCAACGCTATGGTTCATTCTCGTCGCTCTCATGCTGACCACCTACGTCGTGCTCGACGGTTTCGACCTAGGTGCAGGCGTTCTTCACCTCGGCACCGCAAAGAACGACGCTGAGCGCCGCACTGTGCTGCGAGCGATCGGTCCTGTGTGGGACGGCAACGAAGTCTGGCTCATTGCAGCAGGGGGGACGCTCTTCTTCAGCTTCCCCATCCTCTATGCTCGCGCGTTCAGCGGTTTCTATTTGCCACTCTTTCTGGTGTTGTGGCTCCTTATGCTCCGTGGTATCGCGATCGAGCTTCGCTCTACTCTGCCGAGCCTCGTATGGTCATCATTCTGGGATGGCTGTTTCACCCTCGGCAGCACACTTCTCGCCTTCGTGTTCGGCGTCGCACTTGCCAACGTCGTCCGCGGTGTCGCCATCAATAGCTCGGGCACATTCTTTGAGCCACTGTGGACAACCTTCAGCCCGCTGAGCAAGGCCCCTGGAGTAATCGATTGGTATACCGCCCTTATCGGACTCCTTGCCGTCGCGGCGTTGACTGTCCACGGTGCGGCATACCTGGTCATGAAGACGGCAGGAGCGCTACAGCAGCGACTCCTGAGCAGCCTCAAGTGCTGGTGGGCTGTGTTGGTTGTGCTGCTGACCGTGAGCACCGCTGCCACTTTCCTCCTCCGCCCGCCGCTGCTCCACAGCTTCGTTCTCCGTCCGTGGATCACTGCCCTGCCACTGGCTGCGCTGATTGGCCTGTTCGGAACTATGTGGTCAGCCCAACGTGCCAAGGAGTCGGCAGCATTCTTGTTCTCTTGCCTTTTCATCGGTGCGATGCTTGCCTCGACTGCTGCCGTGCTCTACCCCGATGTTCTCCCCGCGGTGAATCCAGCACGCAGCCTCACGGTAACGAACACCGCAGCGTCCACCTATGGCCTCAGCATCGGGCTCGTCTGGTGGACTGCTGGCATCGTTCTCGCCATCACCTACTTCACCTTCACCTACCGTCTTTTCCACGGGAAAGTACACGCTTCAGTGGTACACCGCGGCAGCTGACCGTCTTGCCACTACCAAGCAGAGCCGCAAGCCTCCAGCAAAATGCCAGACCTCACCGGCAGAGCCGATCGTCCGGATTGACGAGTAGCGCCTTCGCCTCTACCATCCCTGGCGTGACCGGCAACAGGCCGGTTCTCGTGGAGAATACGTAAGGAGCGCCAGAGCATGTCCCGCAGCTTCCGGCTGGGTGTCATCGGCTTCGCCCACATGCACGTCAACGAGCTCATGCGTACCTTCGGTGAGCAGCCTGCAGTCGAGTGGATCGCCTGCGCGGATACCATTCCGCCAGTTCCTGAGCGTGTAAAGGCGCGCTTCACTCGGTCCTGGAATCTCGAGCATGCGCACAAGGATGTCGGTATTCCCAAGGTCTACGAAGACTATCACGAGATGCTCAAGCACGAGCACTTCGACGTTGTGTTGTTCTGCCCGGAGAATGCTCGTCACGGGGAGGTAGCAGAGGCCATCGCAGCGCACGGGGCCCACATGGTTACAGAGAAGCCCATGGCTGCATCGCTTCCCGAAGCACAGCGAATGGTCGCTGCGAGTCAGCAAGCCGGTGTTCACCTCGCGGTCAATTGGCCAACAACGTGGTCACCAGCGGTACGTGC
>JAMCRV010000018.1:27342-27669 GCA_023381555.1 Chloroflexota bacterium
CGCCGGAGGAGAAAGGTGCGACATGGTGGTATCAGGCCGGCACGGGCGGTGGTGCGCTGCTCGACTACTGCTGCTATGGCGCTTGCCTTTCGCGCTGGTTCATTGGGGTGCCCGCGTTAGATGCTTGTGGCCTGCGTGTCAATCTCAACAGCCCGTATGGCGACGCTGACGATAACGCCATTATCAGCGTCCGCTTTCCTAACGCCATCGCCCTCCTCGAAGCTACTTGGACGACGCAGGACCACGGCATCCCCACCGGCCCCATCGTCTATGGCGAAACCGGCACGCTGGTTGTCGAGCGCTCGGCAGGCCAGGAACAGTCCGTCC
>JAMCRV010000042.1 GCA_023381555.1 Chloroflexota bacterium
GGGCAGCTTGCGCTTGATGTAGTCCGCCCCGCGGTGGCGGATATCGAGGTAGGCGCCACCGTGCTCACTGCCGCGCCCCGCCTGTACCTCCTTGTAGATCGAGCGGGCGACAACGTCGCGCGAGGAGAGATCCTTCTTCTTGGGGTCGTAGCGCAGCATGAAGCGCTCGCCTTCAGAGTTGTAGAGCATGCCTCCCTCACCGCGAACAGCCTCGGTGACGAGGATGCCGCGGACCCCTGGTGGCCAGACCATGCCGGTGGGATGGAACTGCACCATCTCCATATCGCGGAGCGCGGCACCGGCCTCATAGGCCATAGCGACACCATCGCCCGTCCCTTCCCAGGAGTTGGAGGTGACTTTGAAGGTCTTGCCGAAGCCTCCGGTGGCGAGGATCACGGCCTTAGAGCGAAAGATATAGAAGCGGCCATCCTCACGACGGTAACCGAAGGCGCCGGCGACCTGACCGTTATCCGTGAGTAGCTTCGTGATGGTGTATTCCATGAAGACGTCGATGCCGGAAGCCACAGCCCGATCTTGCATGGTGCGGATGAGCTCGAGACCGGTGCGGTCACCGACGTGACAGAGGCGGCGATAGGTGTGGGCGCCGAAGGGGCGCTGTGAGATGTAGCCCTCTGGGGTCCGGTCGAAGAGCGCTCCCCAGCGCTCAAGCTCGAGCACCCGTTCGGGAACTTCTTTGGCGAAGAGCTCGGCCATGCGCCAGTTGTTGATCATCTGCCCACCGCGCATGGTGTCGGCGAAATGCACTTGCCAGCTATCTGCAGAATCGAGGTTGCCAAGCGAGGCGGCGATGCCGCCTTCAGCCATCACGGTGTGGGCCTTGCCGAGCAAGGACTTGCAAATAAGGCCAACACGACAGCCTGCCTGGGAGGCCGCAACAGCAGCGCGAAGGCCGGCGCCCCCTGCTCCCAGAACGAGGACATCGTATTCAAACACGTCGTAGCGATCCGTCAGTGCTGACATTTAAGCGACCCACCTCGGATCTGTGAAGACCCCGGCTAGGAGCAGTCGCAAGTAGACGTCAACGACGAGAAGTGATGTAAGGCTCAGCCAGGCGAAGAGTGGATGCCGCCCGTTGATGCTGCTGATCCGCTGCCATAGTCCGTGCCGGGCGTTGCCCGCAGCGGCACAGGAGAAGCAGGCGACGCTACCGCCAACGAGATGGCGGAACGAGTGGCAGGAGAAGGTGTAGAAGGAGAGGAGCACCACGTTGATGAGCATCAAGACGGTGCCAAGTCCAATGCCGAAGTGGCCACTGAAATCGAAGGCTCGAATGGTGTCCCACCACAGGAACAGGATGACGATGATGGAGAGGTAGAGGAAGAAGCGATGAAAGTTGTTGAGAATGAATGGGAAACGCTGCTCACCGCTGTACTTGCGGTTGCTAGGCTCGAGGCGCACGCAGGCCGGTGGATCCCAAAAGAAGGAGCGGTAGTAGGCCTTGCGGTAGTAGTAGCAGGATGCCCGAAAGCCGAGGGGAACCCAGAGAACCCAGAAGGGGGCGAAGAGGCCACCCCAAGGCACCTGCGGCGAATAGAACGGGGAGAGATACGGAGCGATGTAGCCTCTCCCCTGGAGCGCAGCCCAGAAGGCGTAGATGCCGAAGGCCGTGAGCGCGACCACAACTGCTACCGGCTGGAACCACCACACCTGTCCACCCAGGGTGTTGGCTGGCACGAACGTGCCGGCTAGAGAAGGCGGATGGCGCCTCGTGGCGCTCGATGGCTGAACGCTCATCGCAATTCCTCTCTGCACTGGCTCTTCGCCAGGCCTTTATTCTGCTGCCTACATAGTACTGCTCGCAACAGTACTACCGTTTCGCCGCCACCGGCGAAATCAGCGGCAGCTCGCCCCGCTTCCTGAGTCTATGGTAACAAAATGCATAAGCCAGGCAAGCGGCGGTGATCCACCGCTCGACGAAGATCATCCTCCCGGATCTGCACGATGACGTCTGCGGAGAGGTGCAGCTTCCTTAGGGCCCGTGGACCGCTGTAGCTGTGTAAGGAGTGCAGCGACGCTGCCGAGCTGACCGCCAGGGCGGTCAGCTAACCGTGTCCTTGGAGGAGAGCCCGTGGAGGTGGTCCCAGGCGTCAGCGGCGGTAGCGAGTAGGGGCTGCTGCCAGGCCTGAGGGAGGGGCAAGAAGGTGACGGCGATTGCCACGACGGTATCGATGGCGATGCTTCCCAGCACGTCGAGTGTGTGGTGTGCCCCGACGCCTAACCGCCCGAGGAGCACGCAGAGCGTGCCGAGGGCAAAGAGGGGTAGCGCGCGACGGCTCAGCCACCACATGCTGGCAGTGAGAGCAGCCGCAAGGAGCACGTGGTCTGACGGAAAACCGTTGTCACTGGCTACGGGCATCAGGGGGGCGACGTGCTCGACGATGTACGGACGGGGATCGAGAATGAGGTGGTCGAGCACTCTCGCGATGGTGTAGGCGCAGGCAAACAGGAGCATACAGCGCACGGCAGTGGCGAGAGTCAACGTCTTCCGACGGTTGAAGGCAATCAGGAGCCATCCTCCTGCCAGCACAAACACGAGCACAGCAGCGAAGACGATAGCGATGGCTACCGTCACACCACTGGCCGCAGCCACGCTCTCAACACTCTGCTGAATCAGGTCTTGCTGCATCGTGGTCTGGGATCCTTAAACTCTACTCTGTGACGATGGCACAGCGTCCGGCCGTGGACCGGGGATCGGGATATCACCCGTACCGAACACTCCGCGATGGTCGGTAGGCGTCCCCGGCTGACCTGAACTGTGGTCCCGTGGCGTCATAAGCGTCCGCAGCACAGCTCCGCGCCTCGCTGCTCCATAATAGTTAATCGGCTTGTGCAGTGGGAGGTCAGGAAGCGCGCACTGTTGCTCTTCATGCTACGGATATAGCCACCAGTGGGTGTTAAGGTTACGGGCACTCCGAGTCTGAATGAGCGAGCATATGCCCGTGCTCGCTCACTGGAGGGGGACGTTCGGGATGCACCGGAGGCGCGGTCGCGCACTGAGAAGCTCTCTGTGACGCAATGTGCGAGGAATGTTTCTTAGAGCTGACGGTGGAGTCGGCCGCTTGAGAAGGATTCCCCCCGAAGTATAGAGGCCAGCAACCCTTCTCACCTTCACCGCACCGGGGACGGGTTATCCGGATGGTATAGCTTCTTGATGTCCCGTAAAGCGAGCAGTCCCGCTTCGAGTTCGGCACGCCAGGAGAGCAATGAGTGACCGCCCGGAAATTCGCTGTAGATCACCGGGTGATTGCGCGCGCGCAGTACATCACGCAGGTGGCGGTTTGCCGTGAGGAGGCTCG
Source organism: Chloroflexota bacterium (assembly GCA_023381555.1). Lineage (GTDB taxonomy): Bacteria > Chloroflexota > UBA4733 > UBA4733 > UBA4733 > JAMDCW01. The sequence continues at coordinate 3,318 of JAMCRV010000042.1, forward strand.
GTTCGTTTGGACGCGGAGCATCGGTCTCCATCTGGCCGACCTGCAGTACCGTGTGCAGGAAGCTGCGTGGAGCAGCGGTGAAGCGGCGAGCCAGCCACTCTGGCTCCCGATCTCCTGCGCGAATCGGTGAGGGCCCAGAGATGCTGGCTGACTGAAGGAGCAGCTGACCAACGGAGGTGGGGTAGGTGATGGCGGTGAAGGCCGCGGCAAAGGCTGCTTGGTTGCAACCGATGAGGGCGACCGTGTTTGGCTGTGTTGCCAGGGAATAGCGTAGCTGCAACCAGGGGAGCACTTCTTTCACGATGAACGCGGCATGAAGCGCAGAACCTTGAAGCTCCTCACGCACCGGCGCGGGGGTATCGAGAAAGGCTGCTACTACCGGTGAGATCCGGTGTCCGGTGATGAGATAGTCCAGAAGCTGGTCTGTAGCGAGGGCATTGAGGTACATCCAGCCATCGAGAAAGAGGAGGAGGCGGAGAGAACTATCCTTACGCTGGGCGTATCCAGCTGGCGTGTATACCCAGAGCCGGCGCTGTAGACCGTACACACTACCTGGCCAGGGGCAGGGTGCAAGACGCGGCGCAGGAATCAGAAACTCAGCGATCATCCCGCTCGGGTAGCTGGAGTCTGGCTCCAGCCAAGGCAATGGTGCGGCAGCGGGTAAGTCAACGAAGGAGAAGGTCGCAGGCCGGCTCTCCGAGTTGACGTTGTCCTGGGGAATGACAAACAGCCGGGGATTCAGCGGGTCCACGAGCCCATCGGCGCTCCAGCCCGCCGTCTTCACGGTCCTGGAGCGGGAGGCGTTGATCTGGAAGCAGTAGCTGATGCGAGCCCTCGTCGAAACCTGGCAGGTATAGTGCCAGACATCGGTGAGTGTGAGGTGCTCCAGCCTGGTGGTCTTACTGGGCAAGTCGGGAGAGATGAGCACGACGTCTCTCGTCTGCGCATTCCCGCGCCACAGAAAAGTGAGTAACACCAACTCTGGATCATTTGGCACAGCCTCCAGCAGCGGTGTGCCCTGCTGCGAGGCCTCCGCCCAGAAACTTTGGGTAGCTGACTCGCTAGAGTCAGCGTTACGCAACTCGCGTATGCGCAGACTCTCAAGCGCACTCATCGTAGTGTGTTCAGTTCCATTCTTCAGGGACTGGTAGTTATAATATACTACTTTTTATGGGATTAAGGTCATCTAATTGAGATGGTTATCCTACTCTTCTACTGAATTTGCGCCAGCACCTGCGGTGCGGTCTTCTACTTCCATTCTATGACGTTCACCAAGAGTGGAGAGTTGGCGTGAACGGCACGCCCGACTGCCGGTCCAGACGTGGCATGCTTTCTGTGCACGGCACGATGTGAAGGGACCGGGGCCAATGAATTCGACATCTACTACAGGAGTGGACGTACGCTGGACCCTACTGGTGTACCGGGTTCCTTCGGAACCCTCTAACAATCGCGTCTCTGTCTGGCGTGATCTCAAGAGGCTCGGTGCGCTCTATCTCCAGCAGTGCGTCTGCGTGGTCCCAGCTTTTCCCCAGTGTGAGCAGGGCATCGAAGCGGTGTGTACGAAGATAGAGAGCTTGGGTGGGACGTACAACTTGTTCGGCGTGACGGAGGTGTCGCCTGAAGAGCTCGACCGGCTGCTCGCAGGGTTCCGTGCACTCTCCACCAAGGAGTACGCCGAGATCATTGAGGAATGCCAGACGAAGTTTGTGAAGGAGATCGAGTTCGAGCGATTCCGTGAGAACTACACCTATGAAGAGGCCGAGGAGATTCGTGAAGACCTCGAGAAGATTAGGCGCTGGTGTCAGCGAGTCGAGGAGCGGGACTGGTTCGACGCCGGTCTACGCAGTCAGGTTGCAGAGGAGTTGAGTCGCTGTGAGCATCTCCTCGAAGAGTTCGAGCAAGAAGTGTATCGACGAGCCGGGGATGATCCTTCGATGGCCGGTCAGCTGCCGCCTCCCCCTGTGTCAGCGGGAGACTGAGGAGCGCGAGGTCGTCGAGCACCGAGACTGACGAGTATCCGGGACGGGCTGCTGGAGTGTCCGGAGTGGTCGCTATTCTTGGCGTGTCCATCCCATCGTGGAGTGTGTCCGGCGGTAGAGATCTGGTGTCTTTCTCGAGTCACGGTGTGCTACGATCTCCGCCGCAACGAATGCTCGGAAAAGGAGTCTGACGATGGCAGAGGGACGGGTGCGTCTGGGGTTCGTGAGCGGAGCACACCTGCACACGGGCGGACTTCTCCAGTCGGCCCTGGCCTGCGATGAAGCCGAGGTGGTAGGGCTCGCTGAGGAGGATACGGAGCTCCGCGATCATCTGGCCCGGCGCTTTCCGGGTCTCGCGGTCTTCGCGTCATCTGAGGAGCTGTACGCTGCTGCGCAGCCGGAGGCGATCATCACCTGCGCGGACAACCGGCATGCTGCAACCATTGTGGAAGATGCCGCGGCGCGGGGTCTGCACGTGATGAAGGAGAAGCCCCTCGCGGCGACACTGGAGCTTGGTGAGCGCATGCTGGTAGCTGCTGCCTGGGCGGGAGTGCGCCTGATGGTGAACTGGCCAATCAACTGGCAGCCAGCGCTGCACTTTGCCAAACAACTCGTGGATGACGGTCACATTGGAGACGTGTGGCAAGTGCGCTATAGGGCGGGGCACGGCGGCCCGCCGCGGGACTATCGCGAGCGTGGCCCAGTAGCCCGTGTGGGCTGGGGATGGCTCATTGACCGTGAGCAGAATGGAGGTGGTGCTCTCATCGACTTCTGCAGCTACGGTGCAGCACTGAGCCGCTGGCTGATGGGGCAGCCTACGCGTGTTGTTGCCGTTGGCGGCCGCTATTCCAAAGACTTCTTCACGGTTGAAGACAACGCGGTGATCATCCTGCGTTACCACCACGGGCACTCCATCTGTGAAGGCACCTGGACGCAGCCGGCGACACCACTGCCCACACCGCTGGTCATCTATGGAACGCGTGGCACGATTGCGGTGACGGGCGCTACTGAAGTGAACGTAGCTGTGGTGCCTCAAGGTGGTGGCTCTGCGACTACAGAGACACTTTCCGCTCCTGCTCTTCCAGCGTATTTCGCTTCCGGACCGGCGCATTTCGTTCACTGCATTCTCACGGGTGAGCCCTTTGCTGGCATCGTCGACCCGGACATTGCGCGTGATACCCAGGAGGTGCTCGATGCAGGGCTGCAATCGATCGAGCTTGGCACAGAGATCAGCCTGCCACTATCGATGCTCGGCTAGCGGACACCGGCGATCAATTCTTGGTGGCGTCGTGTTGCTTCACCAGCGCTCTCCGAAGGTCATGCCTAGTCCTCCAGATCGATGAATAGCATAGGGTCCACTGGGTAGGCGCCGGCGCGCTCACCATAGAGGGTGAAGCCCCGTGCCCGTGCCACATCGAGCGTCGAGAGGGTGAGCTGCAGGGCGTTAGCCTCGTGCGCGCGGGTGAGCACGGCAGGAAGGGCGCTGGAGGGCACGGGAACCTGCACGAGCGTGCCATAGCTACTGTGCTCGCCATTGCTGCGGAGGAAGCTGAGAATGCCACGGGCGTCGTTGGGATCATCTAGGAGCGCAACGGTGCCTAGTGGCACATCCCCGAGGCTGATTTCCACCGCACCGGGCACCGTGTGCTGGGGCTCGGTTTGGGGAATGCCTGGCTGCTTCCCGCCCCAAGGCGTCGAGCGCTCTTGTGCCGCCGCGGTGGCGAGCTCCAGTTGGAGACGCAGCCCTTTCACGTACCCGGCGCCGACTCCCGCAGGCCACGGAAAGCGGTAGTCCACGTGGCATCTCCCCGCTGCGACGATCTGCTCTCCCCCAAGCGTACTCCGTGGGAGTGGCCAGGACGAGGACAGCACATCAGTCGGAGCGCAGCGCACGAGCCAGCCGCTGGGGGAGCGCTCGGCACGGGGTGCGGGAGCCGAGAAGACCTCAAAGTTGACATAGTTGCGAGTAAGTACGGTACCAGATGCAGAGATGAGGCGCAGTGTGAGCGTTGCGAGGCCGGCGACTTTCGGGAGTGAGAGGTTGAGGGGCGGGAGTGTCGTCACGGTGTAACGCTGGACGGTGGGGGCGAGCGTGCCATCGCGCACGACAAAGTGGCCGCCAAAGCGATCAGTGAGCTCCAGACGCCAGTGGAGCTGGCAATCCGTGAGGTCGCGACCAGACCAGTGACTGATGAAAAGGGGAAGCTGTACGGTCGTGCCTGGAGCACACGTCTGGATGGGAGGAGCATCACAGCCGATGACATCGGGGCCGAGAATGTCAGCGAGCGACATTCCCTCGACGAAGGCGTCGTAGCCGAACGACTTGGGAAGGCGATTGTATTCGAGGAGGCCGTTATGCTCCCACTCCACATCCGTCAACTCGGTGTAGACGTAGCCACAGATCTTGTCGTGAGCGCGCAGGAGGGTGGTGAGATATTTGAGAGACTGGCTGATATCGCGATCGCCTGACCTTGCTGAGATTCCGGCATACTCGCTATTGATGAGCGGCTCGTTCCCTTGTCGATACCTCTGAGCTTCGGGAGCGGAAGAGCGGCTGGCGACGTAGTTAAAAGGTGAGCCTGAATAGGTGTGGGCGACGACGTGGGCGATGTGCTCGCGCGCCTGGCGCCAATCATTGATGTAGAAGTGCCAGCTGTTGATGTCTGTGCGAACGTGATCCCAGTTGCACGGAGAGTTGTCCTCCACGAGCCGTGTAGGATCGAGCTCTTTGGTCTTAGTCACCCAGCTGCTTAGCCATTCCCAGCTTGCCGGGGAGTCGTGCTCAGTGAGCCCCCACGTCTCGTTGAATAGCACCCAGGAAAAGATGGAGGGGTGGTTGCCGTCGCGCTCGAGCGTGCTCCGCAGGCAGTCCTCCCAGGAGCGGCGGGCGGCGGGGGTGCTGAGCGACGGGTTGGGTACGTCTTGCATGATGAGCAACCCCAAGCGGTCGGCCCAGTAGTAGTAGCGTGGATCATTGATCTTGATGTGGCAGCGAAGGAAGTTCAGTCCAGCGGCTTTGGCAGAGGCGATATCGTTGCGGATGACCTCATCTGAGGGGTAGGCGTAGATACCGTCAGGGTGGAAAGCCTGGTCAAGGGCGCCGCGTAGGTAGAGAGGCTCGCCGTTCAGCAGGATGTACTGGTAGGGGCGTCCATCCCACGCCGCGGTGGCAATGTCGCGGAGGCCGGTGTAGGACTCTAGAGTATCGGCGGTTCCGTTGGGGCCGGTGAGCGTTACTGAGATGCGGTAGAGATGCGGATCATCCGGTGACCAGGCGTGCGGGTGAAAAATGGTGAGCGCGACCGGACTGGCGTGGACACCTGTGGTCAGGGTGAGCTGCTGGCGGACAGCTAGGAAGGCGGCATCAGGGGAGCTGACCGTCAATGTGAAGGCTCCCGGATGGCTGATGTGCAGGATGGCGGTGGCGGTGATACTGGCTCCGGCGAGCGAAGGGCGCAGATCGAGGCGGACCAGGTGATCGGCAGGCCGGGCGTCGAGCCAGACTGGCTGCCACATACCACTGGAATACGTGTACCAATTGGGGACTTGTTTGCCAGTGAGGGCGGCCGCCTCCGTGTTGTCACGGACACGCAAAGTGAGCGTGAGCGGCTCATCAGAGGCGACGAAGGAAGCGAGGTTGAAGGAGAAGGAGGAGTAGCCACCGGTATGCTCGCCGGCCAGGCGTCCATTCACCCAGAGGCGTGCTTCCCAATCGACCGCGCCGAAATGGAGATGGGGATGGAGGCCACGCTCGTGCCAACTGGGCGGCAAGGTGATCGTGCGCCTATACCAGGCGACGCCGGAATAGGTGCGCTCGGCGATACCGGAGAGACGGCTCTCCCATGGAAAAGGAACAGTAATTGTGCGATCGAAGGGTGGCGTGTTCGCTGCTGAGAGCCGCGGCTGGCGCCACCAGTGCTGGAATTCTCCCTCATTGCGTGGATCGAGGGAGAATTCCCAAGGACCATTGAGTCCTAGCCAGTAAGGACGCAAGTCAACAGGGTTGGGGTATTCGCCGCGGGGTGGGGGAATGTGATCCGCCATCGGTATGATCTCCTCCTGGCCATTGGACTACGTTGGCTCAAGAGAAGATCATACGGAGGAGTGCTGGCGCCGTCATTATCTGCCGGTACAAGTCGCTGCGCTACGGAAGGGCCGTCGCGAGTGGGTGCGCTGCAGCTGGCGCAGTAGGTCGCGCGGGCCAGAGCGGGGGCACGTAGTTGGCAGTGAGGATTTTGAAGAGATTGGCGTAAGTCGTTCCGACTTGCGGCCAGTGCATGCTACGAGCGAATGCTGTTGCCCGCCGCGTGAGCTGGCGTTGCAGTACCGGAGAGCTGAGGACCGTATCGATCGCTGAGGCCAAGGAATCTGGGTTGTGAAACTCAACCAGCAGTCCTCGACCATCGGCGAGAAGCTCCTCAGCGTAGAGGAAGGGCGTGGAGATGACAGCACAGCCACAGGCAAGCGCATAGGCGAGCGTGCCACTCACGATCTGATGACGTCCTGGGTACGGTGTGGCGTAGACATCGGTCGCGATGAGGGCCTGAATGATCTCGTCCTGTGTGAGGAAGCGGTTGATAAAGCGAATGTGCTCCCTGACCCCGAGCTGCTGGGCGAGGGCGATGAGACTCTCGCGGTAGCTCTCGCCGCGTAGGCGCCGCACCTCTGGGTGTGTCTGACCGATGACGAGATAGAGCAGGTCGGGATGGCGCTCCACGAGAGCGGGTAATGCATGAATGACGTCTTCGATGCCCTTACCCTCACCAAGGAGGCCGAAGGTGCTGATGACACGGCACCCGGCGACGCCCAGCGCGTCTTGGGCAGCAGTGCGCTCCGCCATTGTGGCCGGACCGACGTAGGGGACGCCGTGGGGGATGAATATGACACGCTCCATGAGGCGGCTCGATAGCCCGTAGTCACGCTGGAGGTAGCGCTTTGCCACTTGTGCCATCACGACCATGGCGGCCGCATGCTCCGCCATGCCCTGCACGGTCTGCCGCATGAGCTCGTTCGGCTCAGGCTGGACAGAATGCAAGGTCACGACAGCGGGTACAGAGAGTGACTTCAAGAGCGGCACAGCGAAGTCGGCTTCGAAGCCATTGTTCCAGATACCGAAGCGCCCGAAGTCGTGTTGCAGGCTCACGATGTCGACTCCATGCTCCTTCGTGAGCGCACGCCCGGCAGCGATGTAGCTCTTGACGTTGCCTTCAGTCACGGTGATCTTGACAGCCGGACCGTAGGAGTACGATGCCCCTGGCTCCTCCAGGGCCGCAACCACGTGCGTGGAATTCGGATGGCTAGAGCGAACCGCTGCGACGAGGTCGCCGGTGAAGGTGGCGAGACCGCAGCGTCTTGGAAGGAAGGTGCTCATCCATCCAACTTTGAATTCGAGCTGCTGAGACTCGGTACCAATCAGCACATTTTCCATCTGTTTTGCTCCCCTTCGCCTTAGCTGGTGGCCTAACCGCCAGCAGAGTCATGCGCGGTGGGTACTCCGCTGTACCCTCTCCTTTCTCCTGTGTTGCGAGGCCTCAACCCCCACTGCGCTATTGGGTGATTTAATGAGCACACATTGTGCCGGATCAACAGTAAGCGGAAATGCAGTTCCGTTGCCAAACCGCGCCAGGATTGTCACCCAGCAGGCGTCCGAAGCGGTTACTGGCCCCTGTGCACCAGATGCTGATCCACTGACGACCGCAACCCAGGCACCCACGGGAAATGGTTCCCTGGATAGTACGCCAAGCCTAGGATGGCTGTGAATCCCGGCCGCCTGCCGTGTATGGCTAGACACCTCAACTCCTCACGCAGCGTCGTCGGTGACTCGCCGGTGAGACAGTAGGGCACGGTACAGTGCGCAACCCGACGCACGGCGGAACGGCTTCCTACTGCCTACGAGGTTAGCTGACGGGTTCGGGCTTGAAAGCTACCCTACCGGCTTGCGCCGGACTCACCCCAGAAACTGGTTCCCCCGCTCCATCGCACCTGCGATGGACTCGGCGTCATCTTCCGCTGTCCTCTGGAGCCTAACCGGATGGTGTCTCCTTGTCAACAACCGAGCGGTGTTGTGTGGGTCGTGGTAGAGAGCGAGGCTCATAGTGTACGTGCTGCAACCAGCGGTGCAAGTTCGGGTGGCAGTGATGCTCTTATCTGGCACTGTGCAGAGCAATATAGCGATGCGGGGGCGGGCTCATTAGGGAAATGAAACTGGTGCAGGGTGCTTGTGATCTGATTAGTGCTGCGTTGACCAAATAGTTCGATTGACGTATAATACAGCAGTCAATTAGTTTAGAGGTGGTGAGCAATGATCGTCGGTGAAGAGTTGCTCGATGGCTCCTCCCCCGAGGCTGTCTTGTTGCGTGTTATACGGCGAGCCTGGTCGGAGATCTCGTCGACCGCTCTCCGGCGTTTGGCTGCGGCGGGTTTGACGCCGCAGCAGCTGTTCGTGCTGGATTACCTGTGCCACCAGAAGGCGCAGCCTAGCGAGCTGGCGCGCTGGCATCACGTGGGGATGTCATCGATGTCGAGCTTGATCGATGGGCTAGTTGCACGCGGCCTCGTGGAGCGTCATCAGGATCCCGGGGACCGGCGCGCTGTGCTGCTGACACCGACCACGGCGGGGCGTGAAATGATGCGGGAAGGGGTGAGCGTGCTCCTTGAGGGAGCACACCATCTGCTCTCCCCATTGAGCTCTGAGCAGCGGGAGCAGCTCGTGCAGGCACTACTCCAGTTCGAGCAGTCAGCTGCTTTTGGGAAGAACCGGAGGAACGACAATGACCGCGAGGGCACTCCCGCAGCGGAAAGTCGATTTTGATTCTATACAACTTTATATATGATTATAGAAAGATTGGTGTGAGAATACTCGTTGCTATGAGAGGAGGGTGCTGATGGCGGTGGCGTATAGCCCGCTACGCTCGTTTAGTGAGCTGCCTGCGCGAACACGCAACTTCGTCGTGCTGGGGCTCATGCTCGGACTGCTGCTCGGTGCGCTGGACCAGACGATCGTGGGCACAGCGATGCCGCGGATCATTGCCGATCTCGGTGGCCTAGATCGCTACTCTTGGGTCGTGACGGCGTATCTCATCACGAGCACGATCAGTGTGCCGATAGTCGGCAAGTTGGGTGACCAGTTTGGCCGTAAGTGGTTCTACGTCGTCGGCATCTTCATCTTCTTATTCGGGTCAGCGCTCTCCGGTGCCTCCGGTGAGGTGAGCTCGCTGCCACTCATCGGTGATGGCATGAACCAGCTTGTGCTCTTCCGCGGCTTGCAAGGCATCGGTGCCGGCATCATGCAGGCCAACTCCTTCGCAATCGTCGGTGATCTCTTCCCGCCGGCCAGGCGCGGTCAGGTGCAGGGGCTCTTCGGTGCGGTGTTCGGGATCGCCAGCGTCATAGGGCCAACACTTGGTGGCTACATCACGGACAACCTTAACTGGCGCTGGGTCTTCTACATCAACTTGCCGGTTGGCGCGATTGCGCTTGCTGTTCTCATTTCGACGATGCCGGTGATCCGGGCGCATCACGGTGATCAGAGGATCGACTACCTTGGTGCTGCGACGATTACCGCGGCCCTCGTGCCGCTGTTGCTTGGCTTTACCTGGGCCGGTGGACAGTATTCTTGGACGAGCGCTCAGGTGCTTGTCGCCTTTGGCCTGGCTGCGATCATGGCTGTGACCTTCTGCATCGTCGAGTCGAAGGCAGCAGCTCCCATCTTGCCCTTAGACCTCTTCAAGGATCGCACCTTCACGGTGTCGTCACTCGCGGTCTTCGCAACGGGTTTTGGCATGTTCGGTACCATCCTGTATATCCCGCTGTTCATCCAGGGCGTCATCGGCTCGACACCAATGGAAAGTGGTCAAGTTCTGACGCCAATGATGATTGGCGTGATCATAGCGAGCGTCCTGGGTGGTCAGATCATTCAGCGGACGGGGCGCTATCGGATCCTCGGAATCCTCGGTCCCTTGGTCATGACGTTTGGCTTGTTCCTACTGAGCCGCCAGGATGTCAACACGACGAATGCTGAGACCATTCGCAACATGATCTTCATTGGTCTCGGTCTCGGCATCACATTCCCAGTCTTTACGATTGCAGTGCAGAATGCGGCGCCGCTGAACCGTCTGGGAGTGGTCACGTCCGGCGTCCAGTTCTTCCGCAGCATCGGTGGCACTGTTGGCACAGCGATCATGGGGAGCTTTCTGAACTCGCAGCTCTCGGCCCAGCTGAAGATGAATGTGCCTGTGCAGATTCAGCAGGCCATGGCGAAGAGCTCGCTGGGTAGCCAGAGCATCAATGCGCAGGCGCTGGTGAGCCCGCAGGCCAAGGACGCCATCCAGGCTGCTTTCGACAAGCTTCCTGGCGGAGCACAGCTCTTCGCGCTGTTCGACCACGCGCTGCGAGTATCGCTCGCCAATGCGATTGCGCACGTCTTTGGCATTGGGCTATTCATCGTACTGGCCTCGACGCTGGTTGCCATCTTCCTTCCAGAGCTGCCATTACGCCGGTCCAACAGCGTGCAGCCTTCTGCACAGATACAGAGTGTCACGAGCAGCCATCGCACGGCTGGTGTCCTGGGTATCGCCTTCGCGATCATCTCACGGGAGGCGCAGCGTCCTGATGCCGATCCAACGCTCCTCTGCCGGCTTTCCGCCCTGGCCAATGGTGAATTGCCGCGCGAATGGTCGGAGGAGGAACGGGGCCGGGCTGTGGCCGCCGAGATAGTCGAGCCACTCGCTGTGAGCCTGCTCGCGACCTATGCATCAGGAGGGGATCAGCCTGGAACTTCTCCCGATGCAGTCGAGCCTTCGGTCGAGCCGGCGATGGCGTTGTGAGAAAGGAGCGACTATCGCAGGAGACGAGCGTGCACTTTCTCGTGAGGCGGAGTGGTCCTGCTTCCTCCCGGTGATTGTGGAAGGAAGCGTCTAGAAAGGCGCGTGACGATGAGAAAGTATATGTGGGGAGCAGTATTCAGCTTCCTGGTGTTAGTGGCTGGACTATGGCTCATGTTAGCTCCGTTTGCCTTTGGCTATCAGCAAGGAGGAGCGAACTGGGCTGATAGCACGAAGAATGACTTCTGGCTGGGGCTTGGAATCGCGCTGGTGTCGTTGATTGGCATGGCGCTCTTCACGCAATCTGTCGTGGCTGAGCTGCGTCGAGCGGGTGTCATCAAGCCGCGCCCGGCACCGCAGCCCGTGCCAGCACCGGAAGCGCAGCCGGCAATGGCGGCGATGCCTGGTGCACGACCTGCTGCATCGACCAGTGACCTAGAGCGTGTGCTCTTGCCGATGGCGACGGCGCTGCTGGCGGACATTGCGGAGCGGCGTGCGAGCCAGGGGCAAGGTACGGCACCGACTATATCGGCGAACGGTCGGGACGCTGCCGCCGCGCCCGTGACACAACAAGAGGAAGGAAAATAGGCGATGCGCACCGTTTCTCTCGGAATTCTCACGCTGGTGGTGACGCTTATCGCTGGGCTGTGGCTCATGTACGCTCCTTTTGCGATTGGCTATCAGCAGACTGGAGCAGACTGGACCCTGGCGACAAAGAACGATCTGGTCGTGGCCATCCTTGTGGTTGGTCTGTCGCTCACCGGCTTTGTCGGCTACATAGCGATGTCGCTGCAGGATGCGCTCCGAGCAGCGAAGACGCAGGCTGAGTAGCCACGGCGCCTGCCTAGTGTCTCCCCCTCGAGGGGGGAGACACCTTTTCGTCCTCCGATCGATTCCGGTAGATAGCTAGCTCACCGTGCTTGCTCTTCTGGAGGGTGGATGTGCCGGAAGAGGCTGAAGATGGCGAGGTCGTAGAGCGAGAAGGCCACTGTTCCCAGTGCGCCTCCGGCCAGCATCACCACAAGGAAGCCAGTGGCAAGATTGCGGAGACCGCCCGCGATCAGGATCAGCTTGGCATCGCGGGTGAGGTGATCGTGCCATAGGCGCCAGGGCGAGGTGGCCGGAGATGGCAACCGAGGAGTGCGCTGACTCTTCAAGGGAGGAGCGCCAGGAGCGCACCAGCTAGAGGGCTCGGATTTGGCGGCAGCTCGCAGTACGTCCATACACCGCGGCGATGGGTGATGAGGAGTCCAGCACTCCGGAGACGGGCAAGGTGATGACTCACGGTGGGCTGACTCAGTGGGAGAGCATCGGTGAGCTCACAGACACAGAGTGGATGCTCGGCGCATTTGAGCAAGTGGAGGATCTGTAGGCGCGCTGGATTGGCAATGGCGCGAAACATCTGACTGTAGCTCGCGGCCGTGGCTGGTGATAGCAGCTCGTGGGCGGGCGCAGCACACTCCAGCACAGCGGAGTGTGGTTCCTGGGTCACTTCCAGTAACTCCTTCATCGCAGTCGTGGGTTGGCGCGGCAACGATCCCTCAACGGCATTGACGATACCACGGCAACGGTGGTAGTGTTCTTGGGAATTCCATTGATAAACATCGATGAATGAGGTGAGGGATGGACGGTAGCCAGGGTGAGCTGCGCGAAGCGGTGCGCCAGCGCTATGCCGCAGTGGCGCTGCGCGTGCTCGAGAATCCGGCGACGGCAGAGTGCTGCGGTAATGTGACGAGCACTGACCCAGTGACAGGCAGCCTCTACAGCGCATCTGAGCTGACGCTTGTGCCAGAAGAGGCCGCTACCGCTTCGCTCGGCTGTGGGAACCCCCTCGCACTGGCCCAGCTCAAGCGTGGGCAGACGGTTCTGGACCTTGGCAGTGGTGGAGGGATCGATGTGCTGCTGGCAGCGCAGCGGGTGGGGCCGGCAGGCAAAGCGTATGGCATCGATATGACGGATGAGATGCTGGCACTGGCGCGTGCCAATGCGGCGAAGCTGCGCGTGAGCAATGCCGAGTTCATCAAGGGTCAGATCGAAGCGCTGCCGCTGCCAGACGCCAGTGTCGATGTGGTGATCTCGAACTGCGTCATCAACCTTTCGACGGACAAGGGAGCGGTGCTCCGGGAAACGTTCCGGGTGTTGCGCCCGGGTGGGCGGCTGGCTGTCGCCGACGTCGTCGTGGATGGCCCGATTCCTGAGGACTTGCGCCGGCGGGTTGAGCTATGGGTAGGGTGCATCGCTGGAGCGCTGCAGCGGGATGAGTATGAGCGTCTCCTTGCAGCGGCTGGGTTTCAGGCGATCACCATCCAAGCCACCCGTTACTACGATGCCGAGGACGTCGGCGATGTTGAGCTGAGCGCCTGGCTGCGGTCGCGGCCGGAATATGAGCGGGCACGACTGCGTCGAGCGTTTTGGAGCGCAAGTGTCAGGGCCACCAAGCCTGCGATGTCCGCGCTGTAGCTAGTGACGCTCCCTACTCTATTGATATGGAGAGGGTGTACTCGGGCTGTATTCCAAACTCTCCAACACTGCGGTGAGTGAAAAGTCTGCGATGGCTACGCTGGTGTCAGCCGCACCATAGTAGATGCGCATGCGGTCGCCGTGTACGAGTGCACCGCAGGTGAAGACGACGCCGCCGTAAAAGCCGTGGACCTCATATGGCGCTTCTGGCTTCAATAGCGGCTCCGGAGAACGGGCGAGGATGCACCAAGGCTTGGTGTGATCGAGGAGTGCAGCGCCGAGGGCGTAATGGCCATCGGCGTTGACGCCGTGGTAGATCGCGAGCCAGCCATCCCTGGTGTGGATCGGGATGGCACCGCCGCCGATACGTATGCTATCCCACATGCCAGGGCGCGGACCGATGCAATAGCGATGGTCCCCCCACTCGCGCAGATTGCTCGAGAAGGCGACCCAGATGGCGGGCTGGCCAATGCCGGCCGGAACAGGGCGGTGAAGCGCGCAGAAGCGGCCGTCGATCTGCTCGGGAAAGATCGTGACGTCGCGATTCTCGGGACAGAAGATGATGCCAAGCTTCTCAAAGGAAGTGAAGTCCCGAGTCTTGGCTAGCGCCGTGGCGATTCCGCAATCTGAAACCGCCGTGTAGTTGACATAATACTCGCTATTGAGGAGAGTAATGCGTGGGTCCTCGGTGCCGAAGCGCTCAAGTGGAGTGGTGGGCTGGATGGCGGCGCCTGGCTCGACCTTGAAGTGTACGCCGTCCTGGCTGCGGGCGAGACGGAGCGTCGAGATCGACGTGAGGAAGCGGTAGCGACCTTTCCAGATCTCGCGAGTGTCGCTCGTGACGAGCTGAGAAGTGTCGCGACGGATGTAGCGGAGGGCGATGTGAGGAGACGGCGCTCCGAGATCGAGAACGGGCACGGCAATATAGCGATCAGGTGAGAGCGATCGATCGATAGGAATGAGCTGCGGGATCTCCTCTCGGAGATCAATCTCGAACTCACCTGCGCGTGGCTCCACGCGGCTGGGGCGCTCGGCGACGCGCAGGAGTAGGACAACGTCACCAGCGTGCTCAGTGACGGCTGGGTTGAAGGCGCACAACACCTCCCATCCGGGCATGATGGGCTGGACGTCCTGCGGAGTGAGTATTGGATTATCGGGGTGACGGTGTGCAGCGGGAGTCATGGTGGGGCAACCTCCTTGGCGCCTTTTCTGTACCTCACTGCTGCGTTCGTTATGCACATATGATGCCATGAGGGGCTTGGTGTTGAACACGGAGAGCGATCCTGACAGGAGGAGCGCAGGTACGGATGGTCAGAGAGGCAGCGATGGGAGCTCTGGGCGGAACCGGGTGTTAGCTGAGACCGCCTTCGGGCGCGGGGAAGACGATCAGGCCTTGTGGTGACTTGCCGGTGGTGATCTGCTGGGCGACGCTCAGCGACGCCATGTCGATCACGGCGACGGAGTTGGCCCCCGTGACGCTGACGAAAGCCTTCTTCCCATCTGGTGTAAAGCCGATGTTGGAAGAGCCTTGGCCTACGGTGATCGTCTTGATTATCTTCTTCGTCTCGGTGCTGTAGACGCTCACGATGGTATCGCCCTCGTGGGTGACGAGCACATACTTGCCATCAGGGGACCAAGCGTTCGTGACAGGCCCCTTGCCGTCGGTCTCGGTATAGAGGATCTTGAGGTTGTCAGGGTCGAGGATGTTGTTCGTGTTATTCCCGGCGGCTTGCACCCGGAGCTCTTTGCCATCGGGCGAGACACGAAGCATGTACGGCTTGCTACCTTTCGGGAAATCGATACGCTGCACGATCTTGTTGGTGGTGGTGTCGAACTTGGCCACGGTGTCCTGATCGCGCTCGGGTGTGTAACCGAATTTGCCATCGGGGGAAAGGAAGCAGTCGCATGGGAAGCTGCCGACTTCGATTTTGTCGCGTACCTTCTTGCTGGCAACGTCGATGACGTCGATGACGTTGCTGCCCGCGGAGTTGACGTAGGCGCTCTTGAGGTCAGGTGAGAGCATGAGGCTGTGGCCTGGTCCCTTTGTGCCGGTCTCCACGGTCTCCACGACTTTGATCGCCTTGGGATCGATGGCGATGGCGACGAGATTGTTATTGGGAAAGTCATAAGTCCAGATGTGTTCGCCATCCCAGTAGCGCTGCTCGTTCGAGAGCCAGCGCACGGCAGCACCAAGGGGTCGCGTAGCGAGCACTTTGTTGGTGGCGGCGTTGATGATGGTCACATCTTTCGTGCCGACGTTGAAGACGTAGACCCAGAGAGGCTTCTCTGAAGAACTGGCAGCCGCCACGCTCTTCGTCGCTATCGATGAGGTGGAAGCTGTTGTGCTCGCCGGGTTGGCAGCGCTGCAAGCTGCGAGCAGGAGAGAGGTGACGCCGCCAGCCGCAGCGGCGAGGAAGCGGCGACGGCCGAGCAGAGCGAAGAGGGTCTCGCCGATGGCGTCGTCATACTGCGCGTCGGTTGGTGTAACCGGTGTCGATGGAACGGGCTCCGTGGGGCAGGCACAGACTGCGTTGCCGTGTTCGTCGAGCGTTGCAATGCAGATGGGGTTGCGGGCGGGCCACGGCCGGGTGCGTTTTGCCACAGAGCGCCTCCTCTATTCTTCCTTGAGCCCTTAGTGTATCATAATAGTCAACAATATCAAGTTTTTAGTGTGCGTCTCGACAGCTGTGCCTTGATTACTTGGAGGTGGTTCTCTGCCGGCGAGCTGGGCTACCAGGCCGGACGCCCTGGCGAGTACGTGCGCCGCTTGTAGCCTTGCACCAGAAGACCATCGCCTACTTCTGCTGCTCTTACATCAGCGTGAAGCAGATCTGCTTTCGTATGCGCAGTCAAGCAGTCAATCGTTGCCGGGCACGGGGAAGTCTGGTACGCTTTCAGCGTTCTAGCGCTCTTATACGCTCTGTTCTCTGGTGTGTTGCTAAGCGAGTGGAGCCTCATGCCCGATACGGCCATAGCGGTTACTTGCCCACATTGCGGAAGTGTACTCCGTGCAGACGACCGCTTTTGCGCGCATTGTGGGTTCCACGTCGCCTGGCCGGCGCGAGTCCACCTCTGGCAGCACTGGTGGTGGAAGGTGCTCCTGGCAGGGTTTATCTTGTACTACCTGGACATGAAGTCGCTCGCAGTCACCGGCAACCCCAATCTCGTCCCCACTGTGCTGCTGCTCGGGGCGTCACTTGTGCCAGTCACGTTTGTCGTGTTTCTCTATGAGCGAGGAGCACTCTATGACGTGTCTTTGACGACCATTGCACTCACCTTCGTTTACGGCGGCGTGCTCGGTACGCTCGCCGCCAACTTCTTCGAAGAGGAGGTCGTGCGCGGTGCTGGCATCTTCGCGATGCTTGGCGTCGGAGTTATCGAAGAATCGGCCAAGTTGCTGGGTGTTGTGTGGCTCCTGCGGCGCCGCGAATATGCCACCGAGTTGCACGGCATTGTCCTTGGTGCGGCCGCTGGGATGGGGTTCGCAGCCTTGGAAAGCATGGGCTACGGATTTACCTTCTTATTGCTCTCGCACGGCAATCTCAACGTCTTAGGCGAAGTACTGTTGACGCGTGGCCTCCTGGCCCCGCTCGCGCATGGAACGTGGACGGCGATCGTGGCAGGCGTGTTGTGGCGTGAGCGCGTCAATGGCCGCTTCCACATCAATCACAAAGTGATAGGCGCCTTCTTGCTGGCGGTTGTACTACACGCTCTATGGGACTGGACAGCGGGAGCGATCCCCATCGACATTGAGACTCCTGGCTTCGTGCTGCGCCTCCAGGCAGTGGATGTGGCAATTCCGGCGCTCAGCCTGCCCATTCCTGCTCTTGTTATTGGGGTGGTTGGCATCTTCGTACTCTGGCGGCTCTTCCGGGAAGCGACTCCTCTACAGCGTCTGCGGATCGTCTGAGGCTCTACCCGTTGCCGTGCGCTCGCTTGCAGTAGGTGACCCTATCTTGGGTACTGAACGCTGCTGCAGTGCACCCACTGGCGGTGCTTCGCTTCCTAGCTGTAGACGAGTAAGTGCAGATGCGCAGCTACAGTGACCGTGCCTCTCGCGGGGGACGTAGACAGTGAACCTCCCCCGGTCTGGTTGTCACCCCCGAGATGAGGGATGCTTGTCCCCCTGGGAGGAGATGACACGACGGTGCCTCGACCGAAGAGGACCTTCTCGAAAGGATTCCGCGCAGCCCTGTTGGCTGCCCTGCCGGACGCGAGCGAGCAGCTGATCGAGGGTGCCGGGCATAACATCAACGTCCTCCGCCCAGAATGTGCTTGGACCGGCAACCGGCACGGTCACCTGATTCCGGCAGATGCCGCAAGAGGGACGGGATAAACGTCTCGGATACTTGTCGGAGTGAGCAGTTGCTCACCGCCGTACCGAGACGCCGGGCGCCCGACGGTCCTTGGTACCGGATGGCCGAGAGCGTGTAGGACCTATCTGGACGACTCCGGTTGGGAGCGACCTCGGCCTCGCAGCCGCCCATATCGACGGATCTTGCACCCTGACGAACCAGGCGGTGGGGGGCTTGACTGCCAAATAGCTGCACGAGAATTCTGCCACTTACCGCACCCCGGCGCTCCAGCAGGACGGCCTCACCGCCGCCATGGCCCAGGACCTCTACGACGACCGCCAGCACCTCACCGCCCGGAGCAATTAGGCAGCGACCACCTCAGCTACTGTCCTGAGACGGTGCGAATTCGCCACGTCCCCTTGGAATTGACAGAGCACCGACCAATTATTGGGACGTGATCGCCCACTCGTGGACGATGACGACCTCGAGCAAGATGTGGCCGAGCCACTCCCTGCAATCGGCCTATCCCCCTAGCAATCCCCAGGAAGCTCGCGGGCCACAATGTCATCTCATCCCACGCTCTCCCTTCATCCCGTCACCTTCACCCCAATGAGCGGCAGCCCCGCTGCCCCCCGCGGAAAACTCGACTCCCCCTGCGCTTCCTGCACCGCCCCTGCCCTGTCGACCGCCTGCACCTGAATCGTGTAGCTCCCCGCTCGTGGCGGCTGCCAGCGGTAGAACCACACCGTCCATGCCACCGGGCTCAGCGGCGGCACCAACATCGCTTCGCTCCATCCCGTGTCAGGTCGAATTGCCACTTGCACAGCCCGGATCCCTCGCGTCCCCGCAAACGCCACCCCGGCAATCGTCACCATCCCTTGCCGTAGCTCCGCCCCATCCAGCGGCAGTACAATCCGTGCGTTCGTCCGCACCACCGCTGCTTCATTCCACCCCTGCTGCTCCCAAAAGCCCTGCTGGTCCGTGTGCGACACCGTGATCGTCGTCAGCCACTTCGGACTCTTCATCCCATAGTGCCCTGGAACCACTACCCGCACCGGAAAGCCGTGCCCTGCCGGCAGCGGCGTACCATTCATCTGGTAGGCAACCAGCGTCGCCGGCTGCCGCGCCTCAGCCATCGGCAAGCTCTCCGTATAGCCATCAGCCGAACGGAAGAGCACAAACCCCGCCGCCGTCGCCCCCGCTTGCTCCAAAAGCGTCGCCAAAGGCACACCGCGCCACCGCGCATTGCTGATCAGCGGTCCACCCACGTTGTTGCTGATGCACTCCAACGTCACATACTCCTCTACCGCCGGAAGTTGCATCAGCGCCTCATATGTCAGACTCAACGGCTTCTGCACCAGCCCCTTGACCGCAAGCTGCCACCCCGTAGTCGCAATATGCGGCGTTCCCAAATCCTTCGACACCAGATAGAAGGCCGAGGTCGGCGTCACCTCCAGTCCAGCCACTGCCGCCGGCGGAGTAGCCACCGTCTGAACCGGCACTGCCGTTGCCGCCATCCCAGTCACTGCTGTCGAAGTCGCCCCTCCAGACCCCGTCGCCGTACCCGTTGCGCTCGCCACTTCAACAGCGCTTGTACTCGCCGCTGCCGCCGCCGATCCCGACGGCCTGTTCGTAGCGCTCGCTATACTCGGCTGCTCCGCCCGATAGCGCCACAGCGCCGCTCCACCTAACGTCGCCAGCGTCACCACCGCCATCTCACTCGCAAGCTGGCGCCGCAGTGGATCAGCCACTGGCGTAGGCAGCCGCTCCCAGCGTTCCTCTCGGCGCCAGAGCCATCGCAGAACCCCTCCAACACCCAGTACATAGACCAACGCCTCAATCAAGAACCCCACTGCCACTGCCGTCGCAGCAAACTGCGTCTGCACTGCAAAAATCCCATCCCCCGCCAATGGCAGAATCACCACCCCCAGCACAATCCACAGCCCCACCGCCAATACGACAAGCCGCCACCAGCCACTCGCCATATCAGCTTTGCCCGAAACGTCATCGCGATGCCCAAAGGTCAGCGCCACCAGCTCACCAAGCGCCGCCAAAATCACCAGCTCCCCCACGAGCAAGCCAGCATAAAGCAAAGGCCGCCCCACAAACTGCAAGCGGTCGATGAGAAAGCCAAACAGCGGACCCGGTACCAGCAACACCACCCGGTCCAAAAACAGTTCTGGTAACGTTGGCACATCCGCCACAAACCGCAACACAAACGCCAGCCAGAGCACCACCAGCCCAGCCAGCGCACCTGCCAGGAAGCTCGTCGAGCGACGCCTATCTATTAGCCCTATCTCCTCTCTACTCTCTACGCGAGAGACAAACACACCAAGCCCACCGGCCAGCACTCGTCTCCCCGAGGCAAGGCCAACCGTGAACAGCGCACAGCCGACGGTGAAAACGAACGGCATATGCAGCCGGTGACCAGAAAAAGCAGTCCGAGCGAATAGCGCGCAACGTCGCCGACTCTCTCTATCTCTATCTATAACACCGCCGCGAAAACCACCCGCCGCCGCTTGCAATCCTAGCAACACACGGCTTTAAGTAGCTCGTTGGCTCTCCTCCTGCTAGTACCTTCCCTCTAAAACACATTGTGATGGGAGAGTGGTATCGACTGAGCAGCGCGCCCTGGTCGTCGGCAGCGGACACAACGGCCTCGTCTGCGCTTGCTACCTCGCACGGGCCGGACTTGCAGTGATGCTCTTGGAGCAGCGCTCAGCGACCGGTAGCACTGTCCATACGCAAAGACGACATTCTCCAGATCAAGTCGCTCGCTTTTCCAAACCAGCATAAGGCCCTACTATAATCGTGTGTAGTCAGTTTCACGACGCAGCCGTCGCTCATCACGTCCTTTGTCGGGATTGACTACTACGGCGCGGGCGAGTCGACTCCGCCGGACACGAGCATCGCCGCCGGGACAGGGTACTTGGTGGAGACGATCAACTCGGTGATCGCCGTGTATACCAAAGGTGGCCAGCTCCTGTCGTCCATTCCCCTCGACAAGTTTCTTCCCACCTATGTCTCCGATCCGCGGGTGTTCTACGATGCTGCTTCCGGGCGGTCTTTCTCACGGCGTCCGGGTTTTACAGCGACGGTAGCGGGTCACTGTGGACCGCCATGTCGATGAACGCGAATCCGCTCTTTCCCTGGCATACCTGGCGGTATAATCTAGCGGGGAAGCTTCCGGACTATCCCAGCAGCGACGTCAGTGACGGCACGTTCACCGTCACGACCGATGTGTACCCCTGCACAGGGCAGAGTGGACCGCACTGCTCGGGCTATGATGGCGCCGCTGTCTGGGTGTTCAACAAGAACGTTCCTTTCGTTGTGACATCGCGGGAGACGGCCTGCATTCTACGCTCTCCTGGGTGCTCGGCGACAACGTCTACAGCGCGGGCGTCGTGCACGGTACAATCCCAGCTATCGCGCTCGCGATTGTGATTGCTCCTTCGCGGCGAGATCCACCTCGCTCCCGTGTGCCGCCTAACGGCCGCCTCTCCCGGAAGCCGCAACGAAAAAATCAGCCCACTCTTATGGGCCACTCCCCGCCACGCATCAACTAGCATAAGACTCTATCGAAGATTTCGGCGTCAATATCCTCGATAGG
The DNA here is from genome assembly GCA_023381555.1 of Chloroflexota bacterium. Classification (GTDB taxonomy): domain Bacteria; phylum Chloroflexota; class UBA4733; order UBA4733; family UBA4733; genus JAMDCW01. The sequence continues at coordinate 24,484 of JAMCRV010000042.1, forward strand.
GTGCCGATAATTACGCGCTCCGCGACAAATGTGCCCATGGCGGAACCGGGGTTAGGAACAGTGCCTAGCGGTAACCCGACAGTTGGATAGCGTTATCATCCAAACCTCGGAGCAGCTGAGCATCCTCCAGCGCATCCTGTCCTTCACGCATCATTTCCTCCCATCGATCCAGCAGCCCTCTACGAGAACTACTCGCCGCCGCACGCGCTAACGAGAAGCGGTAGCGCAGCCCTACCGGCCTCCAAGGGAAGCTGTGGTACCATAGCGCTATGTCTGAGCGTCAGCGTCCCACGCTTCCTCCGCGTTTACGTGCCCAGCTCTTCCGCGCCGGATTCGTCATTGCCAACCGTATCGTGGGCACCGTCGGCCTCCGCCCCTTCTTCCGGCCGGTCTACCACGTCTTCGTCGATGGCTGGGGCATCGCGCTCTCCGACGTCGATCGCACGCTCAAGCGCATCCGTCGCCTGGGCGAAGATGCCTGGGCTCATGCCTGGGCCGAGACCGCCCGTAGCTATGTCACGCTGGCGCAGCAGCACCAGAGCGAGGGTCACATTGCCAGCACCGCCGAATGCTACTGGCGGGCTGCGCTCTCCTTCCGCGCCGCCGACATCGCCCTCGGCGATTCCCTTCTCAAGCGCGAGCTCTACGCCGGCTGCGCCGAGAGCTACCGCCGCTTCGCCGAGTTGCACTCGCCGTATGTCGAGCGCCACACCTTCTCAGATGCCAGCACTACCCACGCCGGTTACCTCCATCTACCGCCAGGCGACGGCCCCTTCCCCTGCGTCATCGTGGTGCACGGCCTCGGCAGCTCCAAAGAGCAGCCCGACTTCCGCCCTGAGGCGCTCACACAGCGCGGTTTCGCTGCCTTCGTGGCCGACGTGGCTGGGCACGGCGAAGCGTTCGACTCTTCCCGTCTCACGACCAGCTCGTTCAAGATCGTCTCCGTATCAGTCGACCTGCTCCAACAGCATCCGGCTATCCTCCCCGATCGCATCGCCGTGCTTGGCACCAGCCTCGGCGGCACCATGGCGCTACGTGCTGCCTCCGAAGATCCTCGCCTCCGCGCCGTCGTCAACATCTCGGGCTTCTACGAGCCACGCCACTGGTTCGAGAAGTCTGCTCGCCTCACCGAAGGCGCCCTCCGCCTCGTCACTGGCATCACCGACGGCCAGGCGCTCCGCGACCTCATCGCCCAGTTCACGCTGCGCGGCAGCATCGCCCGCATCACTTGTCCTATTCTGAACGTGCATGGCGACGCGGACATTATCATTCCTGTAGATGAGGCCCGTCTCATCCATGCAGAGGCAGCCGAACGCAGCACATTGCGCATCTACCATGGAGGTGACCACGCAGTGCTCAACTTCCCCGCAGCACGCTTTGAGATTCTCGACTGGCTCACGCACCGGCTCATCGCAGCTCCGGTGGCGGTACCTGCCTAGTTCGCCGCGTGCGTGGTTGCCCCTCAGGTGAGGAGCACGTGAACTGCACGACCCTTCCCGTACTCAGCCCACTGGCTCCGGGAACACCAAACAGAAGCACATGCTCCACGACGTAGGGGGAGTGAAAGAAAGGAGGAGCAACGAAGTGCCCCGCCGCCACGTTTCGCCACCAGGGCCTGGGGAAGGTCCGAAGCTGCACCGCCGGGCTCCTGTGCGGTCGAATCCTTCTGAGCCGCCCGATTCCACCAAGGAGCTGCCCGACTCCATCTCTGAAGCGTTCGAGGACGTCGAGACAGCCAGACCTTCCTTGCCCGCAGCAGCGACCCCGCTTGAGACGGAAGATGAGGCAGAAGAAGAGACCTACGTCGAAACTCCAGAGCCTGCCAGACGTCGCGCCTCAGCTAGTCTCAACACGCCTCTCTCTGATTCCATCGCCCTCTATCTCAGCGAGATCGGCTCCGATCCCCTCCTCACCGCCGAGCAAGAGGTCAGCCTCGCCCGCAAGATGCACACTGGCTCACGTCCCGATGCCTCCCCTGAAGAGCGGCGTGAGGCCGAAGCCGCCCGCATCCGCCTCGTCCGCTCCAATCTACGCCTCGTCGTGAGTATTGCCAAGAAGTACGCCAACCGTGGCCTCTCACTGCTCGACCTCATTCAAGAGGGCAACATCGGCCTCATGCGCGCTGTCGAGCGCTTCGACCCCGAGCGTGGCTTCCGCTTCTCTACCTACGCCACCTGGTGGATTCGGCAAGCTATCCTGCGCTCCCTCGCGGAGAAATCGCGCATGATCCGCATCCCAGAGTACATGGTCGACCAGATTGGCCAGTACCAGCGCACGGCCAATGCCATGGCCCAGCGCACTGGCCACGAGCCGACACCCGAGGAGGTTGCCGCTGAACTCAATCTCGATCCCCAGCGTGTCCGTGACCTCGTTGCCGCCATCCAGCAGCCGGCCTCTCTCGAGATGCCCATCGGCCAGGAGAACGAAAGCACCCTCGGTGAATACATCCCCGATGAGCGCGTCGAATCACCTGAGGATGCCGCCCTCTACGACACCCTTCGCAGCGAGGTCGGACATGCCCTTGATCGCCTGGAGCCTCGCGAGCGCGAAGTGTTACAGTTGCGCTACGGACTCGATGAAGCGGGACGGCCCCACACGCTCGAAGAAGTCGCCAAGAAATTCCGCCTTACCCGCGAGCGGATTCGCCAGATCGAGAACCGGGCGTTGCGTAAGATGCGCAGTCCAAACAACGCCGGGAAGCTGCGCGATTACGTCGACGGACGCTAAACTCTCTAGCAATGTTGGTGGAGCACAACCAAAGGGGGACGGTCAACAGTATGTCCGGCAAGACTCTTTTCGAGAAGGTCTGGGATGCCCACATCGTCCGCGAAGCCCCGGGCGAGCCCGCCCTTCTCTACATCGACCTTCATCTCATCCACGAAGTCACTTCGCCGCAGGCCTTCGAAGGCCTGCGCCTCTCTGGCCGTTCCGTTCGCCGCCCCGACCTCACCCTTGCTACCGTCGACCACAACGTGCCCACACGCGATCGCCTACTGCCCATCGCCGATCCCATCTCCCGCCAGCAGATCGAGACCCTCGAAGCGAACTGTCGTGATTTCGGCCTCGAACTCTTCGATCTCCGCAGTCGCAACCAGGGGATCGTCCACGTTATCGGACCAGAGCTCGGTGCGACCCAGCCTGGCTTGACGATCGTCTGCGGCGACAGCCACACG
>JAMCRV010000100.1 GCA_023381555.1 Chloroflexota bacterium
GGATCGCTATCGAAAGGTAGCTAGATGCGCCGTCCGAACATTCTGATCCTCTACACCGATCAACAGCGCTGGGATGCGCTCGGCGTCAACGGCAATGGCGACGTGCAGACGCCGAATCTCGATCGTCTGGCCAGCGAGGGGCTGAGCTTCGACCATCACTTCGTCCAGAATCCGGTCTGCATGCCGAGTCGCGCCAGCTTCCTAACCGGACAGTACCCGTCTCAACTGGGCATCACTCATATGGGCGTGCCCGTCCCAGAGGGGACGGTGACACTGCCGTCGTTACTCCGTCCCTATGGCTACATCAGCGCCAACATCGGCAAGCTGCACTTTCTGCCACACGCCAACCGCGATCACCGAGCGCCGCACCCGTCCTACGGGTTCGACCATCTGGAGATTTCCGACGAACCCGGCTGTTACGAGGACGCCTATCGAGCTTGGGTGCGCTGCAAGGCCCCCGATCAGCTTGACGGCATCAGCCTAGGTTTGCCGCCGGCAACCGAGACCTGGCGTCGCGCCCTAGGTATAGGCGATCGCATCACCCATCCAGCTGAACGCTTCCCCAAAGAAGCGCGACCTTTCCCCGGCCGTAGTGACGTCACGCACAGTGCGTTTGTCGCCGAACAGACGATGGAGTTCATCGATCGCCATCGCAACGCGCCCTTCCTCTGTATCGCCGGCTTCTACTCGCCGCACTCGCCCTGGGTTGCACCACAGGAGTTCCTCGACCGTTTCGATCCGGCGGCCTTGACGCTGCCCTGGTTTCCACCGGAAGTGGACGCTCGACGCTCGCCAGCCCACTTCTCCGATAGCGAACTGCGTGCCGCCCGGCACGGTTACTATGCAATGATCAGCGAGGTTGACCATCACGTCGGGCGGATTCTCAGCCATCTTGATACCTGTGGGCTCAGTGATGAGACGATCGTGATCTTTACCTCTGATCATGGGGAATGGCTAGGTGAGCACCTCAGATACGGCAAGGGCTACCCGGCGCCCGACTGCGTGAGCCGGGTACCTTTGCTGGTGCGTTGGCCCGAACGGGTGCAAACGCCCGGACGCACGATCGATCAGATCGTGGAGGCGGTAGACGTCGTTCCGACCCTCCTCGAATGGGTGGGCGTTCAGCGTCCCCCTTTCCTTCAAGGGCGGCCGCTGCCGGAGGGCACTCCGCCTGACGGCGACCGCACCACGCCGGAAGAGGCTTCTGCCCTGACTGAAGGGGCCGGGTGGAAGGCCTTGCGCAGCAAGCAGTTTCGCTACATCGCACACAGCGACGGTCGGGAGCTGCTCTTCGACCTCGCACAAGATCCGGCCGAGTACCACGATGTCGCCGCCGATTCCGTCTATCGAGCAGTGCTTGCCGGACTACGTCATCATCTGCTCCGGCGTCTGCTGGCTATGGAACGCCCGCTCTCTCGTACTTGGAGCTACTGAAGTGCTGGGCAATGTGTCGCCCGTGGCACTACAGAGAGAGCTTCGTGCTACGCAGCCAGGCCGCGCGCGCAGCGGATCGGTCTGTTCGTGGGCCGGTTCTGTGGCAGGGTTACAGAATTTAGGAAGGAACGGGCAATGATTCAACTGTCGAGAGATCAGCGCTGCAGCCGGCGTTCGCTGCTGTCCCTGACGGTGAGCGCTACGCTCGGCGCTGTCACCCTTGCGGCTTGCGGCCGGGCACCGAGCCAGACTGTCACGACCAGCACCAGCGCACCGAGCGGCACAGCGCTGGCGACGGCGCAGCGCTCAGTCGGGACTGCTGCCCCCACCGCCGTCGCTCCAAACGGCCAGCAGGTGCACCTGATCGCCACCAACTGGTCCAACGTCGCCGTCGCAGCACTCTACAACAAGTTGGTGAAGCAGTTCGAGCAGGCTCACCCAGCTATCAAGGTGTCATACTCACCGACCACGGGCAACTACTGGACGAAACTGCTGACCCAGGCTGCCGGTAGTGACGCTCCGGACGTCTTCTGGATGAATGCCCAGAACCTCGGTGCCTGGGCGGCACGCAAGCAACTTCTCAACCTCTCGTCGCTCGCCGCTAAAGATAAGTACGACTTCTCAGACTTCTGGAAAGCTGGCCTCGCTGCCTACACGCTCAATGGTGATCTCCTGTCCATGCCCAGTCAGGTGGATAATCGCGGTCTCTTCTTCAACAAGACGCTGTTTACTCGTGCGGGTACTCCACCACCTCCGGTTACCTATCACGATACGCAGTGGAATTGGCAGGCTTTTCTCACCGCCTGTCAGCACCTGACGAAGAGCAGCGCCGGCGGTCAGCCGGGTCAGTATGGCTGTCTTGTGCCCAATGGTTTCATTAACTATGCACCCTGGGTCTGGGCCAACGGTGGCCACTTCATGAACCCGGAGCGCACCGCGTGCACGATGACGTCACCAGAGACGGTGGCGGCCTTCCAGTTCCTGCAGGACCTCATCCACAAGTACCGGGCCGCCCCCGGACCAGACGTACTGACTACAGAGTCGGCTGCGACGCTATTCTCCACCGGGAAGATTGGCATGACGACTGATACCATCTCGATGATCACCTACTATCGCAAGAACGCCGCGCACTTCACCTGGGATACCGGCGCCTTGCCTGCCGGCAAGGCCGGCTTTGCGAACCAGTCGAGCGGTCCGGCTTGGTCGGTAGAGCAGCAGAGCAAGCACGCCGATGAAGCGTGGCTGTTGAGCAGCTTTCTCGTGTCGCCGGCTGCCGAGCTGATGCTGGCCCAGGGTGGCGCGTTACTACCATCACGCATCTCCATCGCCAAGCAGGTCTGGGAGCATCCGGCGGGGACGCCTGCCCACGGCAGCATCTTCCTAGACGGCATGTCTTATGTCCATCCGAATCCCTTCGTCTGGAACTGGAGCCAGATCGAGACCATGCTGATCAAGCAGCTTTCCTACTTGTGGGATGGATCGAAGACAGCCTTCGACGTCATGCAGGCCATCAAGCCGCAGATGGATCAGTTGCTGCGACAGAAGCCCTCCTAGGGAGGGCCAGCGGCGTGTCGCGGTGATGTATCTCTCGATTCGGGAGAGGGCAAGTGCAAGCGCTTGTAGGCACCATCACCAGTCGGTATAGTACCCGCGCAGACGAGAATCTCACCCAATCGAGCAAACGGCAGGGAAGAAAATGGCTGCCATCGTTACACGCCGCTATGTGCTATCTAGCCTCGCCGCCAGCGTGCTGGGCACGGTAGCCGGACTGAGCGCCTGCGCCAGTCAGAAGACGCCACAGACCGCGGCGGTCGCGCAGTTGACGGTAAGTACGTGGGGCAGCGTCGACGAGTTGCGGGTACGGAAAGAGCTGCTCCAGCAGTTCCAAAAGGCCCATAGCGATGTTCGTATCTCCTTTCAGCCGGTCGACTTCGGTCACTTCTACGACAAGCTTCAGACCCAGATGGCTGGTGGAGATGCACCCGACCTCTTCTACGTCGGTGCTGACCACTTCCCGGCATTCGTGGCGAAGAACGTGCTGCTACCAATCAGCCCGTTCATTAGCCGTGACAAGTACAGCCTGACCGATTTCTGGCCAGGACCGCTCCAAGAATACGCCGCCGCGCGAACACAATACGGCCTCCCGCGCGGAGTCGCCGCCGACGTTCTCTTCTACAACGTCGATCTTTTCCGGAAAATGGGTGTGACGCCTCCACCCGTCCAGTGGACCGATGCGTCCTGGAACTGGCAGACCTTCGTCCAGCGGACAAAGCAGTTGACGCAGGGCAGCGGAAATGAGAAAGCGTACGGCTACGCGATCAACACGAGTTTCTACGGTTGGGAACCATGGGTTCTTCAGAACAGTGGCACGATTCTCAGCCCCGACCTCAAGAATTGCACGATGACCGATCCGAAAACGGTCGAGGCGCTGCAATTCCTGCAGGATCTCGTCTTCAAGTACCACGTGTCGCCAACACCCGCGGAGCTAACGACGCAGAATGCCTTTCAGCTTTTCAGCTCCGGCAAGATTGGGCTGACGATCAGCATCCGCGCCGCTCTCTCTCAGTTCCAGGCGATCAAAGGCTTCACGTGGGACCTCGCACCATTCCCGCGGGGCACCGCAGGCGCGGCGACAGCACTGCAGGGTGTCGGCTACTGCCTTTTCAAGGGGACGAAGTTCCCTGACCAGGATTGGGGATTGCTCCGTTTCCTCTCCAGCACCCCAGCCGAGCAGAAGGAGATGCAGACCGGCACCGTCATGCCGGCGCGAATCTCGGTCTGCAATTCAAAGGAATTCCTCAAGCCGCCGCCAGCACATGCCGAGATCTTTCTCACGGCTATGCAGTACGCGCACAAGCCGCCGCTCAACCCACAGTGGACGAAGGTCATCAACGTCTTCAGCAAAGAGTTGAGCCGGCTTTGGGATAATAGCGCCTCGGCGGCCAGCGTCTGCCAGCGGATCGTGACCCAAGTGAACGGAATTCTCCAATCCACCACGCCAGCGTAGTCACCCTGAGTCTGAGTCACAGCGACAGTCGCCGGTGTCAGGCCCTGCTAGTGATCTTGGCGTGACAGCGGTGGAGCGGTCGAAGCTCGCTGGATGAGGGTCGGCGGAGGAACTTCCGGTTGCCCCGGTGTCGACGATGCTTCGACGAGCGCAATGATGTAGTGAGCCGCAATCTGGCCCAGCTCGTAGTTTGGCATGCGCACGGTGGTCAGAGGAGGGCACAGGTACGGGGCGATGCGTTGATCATCGATCCCGACAAGCGAGATGTCTTCAGGGACGCGGAACCCAAGTTCGCGAATGGCCGTGAGGCTGCCGGAGGCCAGGAGATCGTTCATGGCCACGAGTGCCGTGAGCTGCGGGCGCCGCTCCAGTAGTCGTCGTGCGGCTGCCCGACCCTCTTCTTCCGAGAGTATCTCCACAGGCGCCGCTTCCGGGGTGAGCCCCGCAGCCCGCATGGCCGCCAGGTAACCGGCAAGCCGTTGGTAGGAACCGTAATAGTGCGACACCCGAGCGCCAACAAAGCCTATGTGGCGGTGACCGAGGGAGAGCAGGTGCTCAGTGGCGACCTGGCCAGCCCCTCGTTCATCCGCCGCGATCCAAGCTCCTGGGCCTACCACGCCGAGGCTCAAGAGTGGACAACCGGCCGTGATGAGCGCCTCAGGGGCGGCGAGCTGCCAGAGCACCACGCCATCGACGACCCGAGACTTCCAGAGATCAAGCGGGCTAGCCAGGGCCTCCTCGTCGACCGTGTCCAGCACCAGTCGGTAGCCTGCCTGGTGGGTGCCTTCCTGCAGTCCACTCAAGCCTTCACCGAGATTGTAGCCGCTAAAGATGTGGTGAGGCCGGCTTCCTCTCCAACGAGCCTGCTCGCGGATGACCACAGCCAGGGCGCGCGCCCGGCCAGACGAGAGAGCTTGCGCCGCTGCATTGGGATGGTAGTCGAGCTCCCTTGCGGCTTGTTCTACGCGCGCTCGCGTCGAAGCGCTTATCGGCACACGACTGTTCGTCCTAGACAGGACGCGCGATGCGGTACCCTCCGAGACTCCAGCACGTCTCGCTACAGCCGCTAGTGTCACCATCGATCACATTGTCTCCCATCCGGTGCCCAAACGGCAGACCCTGCTAATTGGGGCAGGCCGCCGTAACTTGTATGTACATACCACGCTCTACCAAATGGCCCGCGCCTATCAGCCGCTTAGCTCCTGCAGTACCAAGAAGTTGAGAGAGCTCGGTACAAACAAAGCGAGGATACTCGCTCCACGAATCACGCGAGCAGTCCAGCTGGCGACCAGAGAGCCAATAGGAGCCGGTGCGGTCACCCTGCGGAATAGTAACCCCTCAGCTGTCTCGCAAACGGCCCAAGATCGGAAGATGCCGTCGGAGCGGGCGAGTAAGTTTGGTAAGAATCGCTGCCCGCTCGTTGCCACGGGCGGTTACACGGGCCAGGCTCCCTCGAGGTACCGCTTGATCAGGCTGGCGTGCGACAGTGGCAAACTGGCATCGTGAAGACTGCTGCGCCGTCGATAGCCATCCTACCGTCCAGGCGAGGTTTGACGCCAGGAACCCATCGTGCTCGCTGATCCCAGACCAGCGCCCACTCGTCTTCCCTCTTGACAGAAGAGTAGTACCTATGATACATACGTAGTACATATCATAGTATGCACTACCTATTCTGGAGGTGCTTCCATGAAGGAACTCTTCACCGTGGTGACCCGCAAAGGGCAGATCACCGTCCCAGCGGAAATCCGGCAAGCGCTGGGGCTCAAGGAAGGCGACAAAGTCGCCCTCTCCCTTGCTGAATCCGGCAAGCTCCACGCCACCCTTCGCCCTGCTCACTCCGTCGCCGCGATGACCTTTGGGGCTGTCGCCCCACGCAAGCGTCCAGAAGACTTCCAAGAGTTACGCCGAATCTTTGAGGAAGGCATTGCCGAGGAGGTGCTAGCCGAGGATCGCCCCGCATCCCCATCGCACCATGAGTGATCCCGTGTTCCTGGACACGAACATCTTCCTCCGGCATCTCTTAAACGATGATCCCAGCAAGTCCGCGGCCTGTTTTTGCCTGATCGCCGCAATCGAGGAGGGGAAGCAATTCGGCTGGACCACCGACTTAGTACTGGCCGAGGTCGTCTTTGTCCTCTCCAACGAGAAAACCTATCACCTCAGCCGGGAAAAAATCCGTGACCTGCTTCTGCCGCTGATTCACCTGCGCAACCTCAAGATCGCCTACAAAAAGCCCTACGACCGCATCTTTGAACTGTACACGACCGTTCCGATTGACTACATCGATTGCTACCACGCTGCCCTTCTGGAGCAACGGAAAGAGCCAGAACTGTACAGCTATGATACCGACTTTGATACCCTCCCTGGGATCACCAGGCGGGAGCCGGAACCGTGAGAAACGCCTCCTTCCCCCAGACAGCGTGGAGCAGGCAGTATACGAGGAGCTTCGCTAGCGCTCCTACGCCCGCTTGCTGAACTTGCCCTAACCCGGCACTGAGGCAGGCTGGGCACCAGGAGCCCTTGCTGCGCGCCTTATCCCCCTCATCCGCTCCAGGCGGAGACGCTGCCCAACCACATCGTCCACGACCACGCTGCCTCCCCGATCCACTCCAGCCGATCATCGACAGCCGCAGTGTGGACCATCCCTCCGCCTCACCGCTCCCTCGCTCTGCAAAACTTTGCGGCGCACTCCTACGGTACTGGTACCTTGCATTGCAAGCGGTTGCATCCTACACTCCTAACCGGCCGCTACGTGGATACGTGTACGCTCAAAATTCCTCTTTGGGCAATGTAGAGATCAGGAGAAAACTGTGTTGAATCCTCCTGTTGATGCTCCCCGCACCCCTCGTAGGTCTGTCGTGTCTGCAGGCGAAGCTAGGAACACGCACCTGGCGTCTCCACCAGGTTCCTCCGCTTGGTGCCATTCCCGGCGATGCTTCCTCCAGCGTGCTGTCGCCATGGTTCCATTCTTCGCAGTGCCGCTGCTCGCCGCTTGTGCCGGCTCCTCTACCAAGCCGACAGCAGTATCCGGGCAGCAGTCCGTCAGCCACAGCACGGCCGCACAAGCGGTGAGCAGCCCCAACACCGCTTCGGTTAAGCTCAGCTTCATCACCTGGGGCGGCGTTGCCGAGATAAAGACGCGGCAGGAGTACACGGCGCAGTTCAACAAAGCGCATCCTTCCATCCACGTCTCCTTTGCACCTGTGACCGGCAACTACTGGACAGCCATTCAAACGCGGATGGCTGGTGGGGATGCGCCGGACGCCTACTATCTGGAGCCGGGACACGTGGTGTCACTGCGCTGTCGCCACGCCTTACTCAATCTTACGCCGTACGTAGCGCGCGATAAGTTCGACCTCTCTGACTTCTATCCTGGTGGACCAGTGGAGTACACCATCGACGAGAAGCTCTGGGCGCTGCCACGGGACTTCGCCAACCAGGACATCTTCTACAACGTCGACCTGTTCAAGAAGGCCAACATCCCCCTCCCGCCGGCGAAATTCGATGCGAAGGGCTGGACCTTCGCCGACTTCCTTGGAGCCTGCCAGAGGCTCACCAGCGGCAGTGGCGCCACTAAGACGTATGGCTTTGCTGTTCCCCAGGGTTTCCGCGCCTACATGATGTTCGTCTGGTCCAATGGCGGCGATATCGTCAGCCAGGACGATAAGAAAGCGACCATCAACCAGCCGGACGCGGTGGAGGGTTTACAGTTCCTGGAAGACCTCATCGGCAAGTACCACGTCGCCCCTGCTCCGGCCGACTTGCAGTCGCAAAACGCCAACAACCTCTTCTACACCGGTCGCGTCGGCATGATTGTGAGTATCCCCGCGAACCTGGCGCAAATCCGCGCTGGCGCCAAAGCCTTCCACTGGGATGTCGCTCCTCCGCCCATGGGTCCGCATGGCACGAAACGCTGGGTTGGCGGCGGCGGCGCGGGCTTTGGTGTCTACGGGAAAACCCCGCACGCTGACCAGGCCTGGCAGTTGATGCAGTGGGTCACCAGTGCTACGGTCCAGAAGCAAGAGGTGGATGCCGGCACCTCGATGGGCTCACGCACCTCTGTCGGGCAATACTTCGTGCAGGTGAATCAAGGGAAGGATCCTGCCAACGTCAAGATGTTCGTGGAAGCCTCGGATCAGAGCCTGCACACCGACCCGCACGCCTCCCATTGGCTCCAAATCGGCGATCTGCTCAACAAGGAGTTTTCCAGACTCTGGGATGCCAGCCGGCCAGCCCAGCAAGTGGCCGATACAGTAGCTCAAGAGATGGCGCCGCTGCTGCTGGAGCCATGCTAGTTGGGCGCTATGGGTCGAGACCGCTTGTAAACGCAGCTCCGGGCGCCTTGTCACCCCGCTGCCGGCGATCACCACGGACGCCACGGTCTCGTAGGCGCACAGTAGCCTGCCGTAAGGAGCATACAATGGCGATGTTGGAGGGAGAAAGCATCTGAACATTATCGTCGTGAGCACGGACAGCTTGCGGGTGGATCACCTCGGCGCCTATGGAGGCGCGGTGCGCACGCCCAACTTCGACCGGTTCGCACAGGAGGGTACCCTCTTCCGCCACGCGTATAGCGAGAACCTCCCCACGGTCCCTACCCGGACGGTTTGGTGGACCGGTCGCTACCAGTCACCTTTTCGCGGCTGGCAGCCACTGGAGTTCACTGATTACGTCCTCCCTGAAATCCTCTGGGATCGGGGGTACACGTCGGCTCTAGTCACGGATACCTACCATCTGCATAAGCCCGTTTTCAACTTTGGTCGCGGTTTCGATGAGGTGTGCTTCATCCGCGGCCAGGAGTACGACCCCTGGATCGTGGATCGCAATCCGACCGTTGATTTGGAGGCGCACCACAAGCTGCGCGGGGATGCGAGTGATGCCACTTGGCAGCCGCGCTTCGAGCAGTACCTCCGCAATGTAGGGGGCCGCAAGTCGGAAGCTGACTACAGTGCCAGTCGCGTCACTCATGCCGCTGTCGAATGGCTGCAGAAGGCGGTGTTGCAGCAGAAAGATCATCTATTCCTATGGGTGGACTACTTTGATCCCCACGAGCCCTGGGATCCACCGCCTGCTTACGCCGCGCTCTATCACGATCCCGCCTACCGAGGAATCGACATCTGGGATCCTGTGCCCGGTGACGTCGCCGGCTACCTCACGCCAGAGGAGGTGCAGCACGTCAAGGCGAACTACGCCGGCGAAGTAAGCTTCGTAGACGCCTGTGTCGGGCAGTTGCTGGACGAGATTCGTCGCCTCGGGCTCTATGAGCAGAGCCTGGTCATGTGGGTCTCCGATCACGGTGAGCCCTTTGGAGAGCACGGCATCATTCGCAAGGCGCGCCCGTGGCTCTACGAGGAGTTGGTCCACATCCCTTGGGTCGTGCGCTTGCCGGGTGGTGAAGGCTCGGGTGCTACGGTCGACGCGCTCGTCCAGCCAACCGACCTCCTCCCCACGATACTGGATGCGCTCAACATCGAAACGCCGCTCACCCTCCCCTACGTTGCGCCGCAGCGTGGTCCACTCCTCTTTCCTCAAGACGTCGTACGGCAACGGCATCTTGTCGAGCTGACAGGCAAGAGCCTGCTCCCCCTGCTCCGCGGCGAGACCACGCAGATACGCGACTTTGCGCTGGTAGGGATTCACAACCAGCAATGGGCGCTCTACACACACGACTGGGCCTACCTGCACACGCTCGATGAGCAGCAGCGCGCTCCGGAGCTCTACGATCGTCGCAACGACCTCACCCAGCAGCACAATGTTCTGGCCAGCCATCCGGCAGTCGCACGCGATATGGAACTAGAGTTGCGGCGCTTCGTCGCCAAGTTGCGCAATCAAAACTGATCGTGTGACTCGACAGTGGACGTCAGGGAGAAGCGCGCGGGGGCGGAGCGCCAAGGAGCTTCGGTGTATGGCAATCGGGCATCGGGTCTACTGGTTCCTCTAACAGGTGAAACGATCGGCAAGTACGATTGCGCTGCAAGCGCTTGTACTATACACTAGCATTACCTTATGTCTGCTGCCGCCCGGAGAAGCCTAGAGAAGACAGTATGCCAAGCAGCGTCCGCGACAACGTGGTACTCATCCTGACGGATCAGCATCGGGCCGACGCCCTGGGGGCGGCTGATGAACCGGCACTTGCCACACCGAACCTCGACCGGCTCGCGGCCGAAGGAATCCGCTTTGCAAGCACGTACTGCCAGAGCCCCGTTTGCATGCCGTCGCGCACCTCACTCTTCACCGGCCGGTACCCTCATCAACACGGCGTCTTCAGCAACGGCGCGACCGTCTGGCCGGATGGCCCGTGCTTCGTGCGCTCGCTGCGCGAGGCTGGCCTGTATACGGCGGTCATCGGCAAGCTGCATTTCACCTGGCGCCACGATCTGGACATGTTAGTGAGCCACCCGCTCTTATGGCAGTTGGGGTTCGTGGATGCACACGAAACCACAGGGAAGATGAGCATGGCCAATCTACGCGCCAGCGAGTACAGCGAATACTTGCGCAGCCGTGATCTCCTCTACCCTTTCTACGCGGACCTGCGTCGCCGCGTGGCGGCCGGACCCACGGCCGAGCACGGGCCATCGATCTTGCCTGAGGAAGCGCACATCGACGCTTGGATCGGCGACCAGGCAGCGGCCTGGCTGGCCAAACACGATGATCGCCCGTTCTTCCTCTGGGTCGGCCCACCAGGGCCACACAACCCCTTCGACCCGCCGGAACCGTACGCCTCTATGTACCGTCCTGAAGACATGCGCCCCAGTATCATGGAACCGGCCACCGATCCAGTAGCTGCACGCCAGCTGTCGCGCTTCGGACTCAGTAGCGCGAACCGCCGGGTGGTCCAGGAGATGCGCACCCAGTACTATGGGAACATCAGCCTCATAGATAACCGCATAGGACGGATCCTCGACGTGCTGGCACAGCGTGACTGGTTGCAGAACACCTGGGTCATCTACACGTCAGACCACGGCGAGCTGCTCGGCGACCATGGCCTGCTCTGGAAGGGGCAGTTCTACGAAGGGGCGGTGACCGTCCCGTTGCTCATACGCCCGCCGGACCGGCTGAGAGAGGCGCCCCGCGGTGTGGTGAGCAGCGCACTGGTCGAGCTCTTGGACGTGCCGGCCACACTTCTTGATCTAGCCGGGGCAAGCCTGGATGGTGGGCAGGGGAGAAGCTTGCTCCCCTTACTCAAGGTGGACGCAAACCCGCAGCACCATCGCTCCGCCGCCATTAGCGAAATCGATCACCGGCTCATGGTGCGTACCCAGCGCCACAAGCTGGTGCTGGAGGCAGCGACGCTGGTGCCGATCGCACTCTGGGATCTGGCGACCGACCCCAACGAGTTGGAGAATCTGGTCGGCAGACCAGAAGGCAGAGATATCGTGCAGGCGCTGATCGAAGGCGAGGTACGGCCATTCCTTGCCCGCACCCCGGCTGATATTGGCGAGCCATGGCCCATCGTCGTGCCGTGGCAGCGCTGGTCACACAATCCAGTACGGCAGGCAGCACTCACGACTACTCAATGACAATCGTGATAGCGTGCCGTCTCCGCAGCAGCCGCTCTGCTGCGGAGACCAAGGAACCTGTGGTACGGCAACTCGGCGCATCCTTGCGGAGGGAAGAGACGCATGCAACAGCCGCTCTGGTCGAGATGTGCTATTCCAAGTGGGGCATCGCAGCACCATCCCGTGATGACCCGCCGGTCTTTACTGGCGATGGCAGTGAGCACCGTCGTACTCGGTGATCTGAGTCTTGCTGCCTGCGGCCGCACGGCAGGCACTGGTGCAGCTCAGAGCACCAGCGTAGCGCCTGCTGCGACACATACGACTCAGGGTAGCGCCTCTACATCGACTACAGCTCGGCCGACCGGTAGCAGCCAGCAAACAGTGCTCCAAGGGCACGCTAGCGGGAAGCAAGTGCCCCTCGTCGTCAACTACTACGGTGCGCTTACGTACGATACCATTATGCACGAGATCGCCCAGGGCTTCCTCAAAGAGCACCCGGAGGTGGCGCTTCACCTCAACTTCGTGACGGCCAACTGGCAGCAGCAAGTCGAGACGATGATTGCTGGAGGGGTACCTCCTGATATCTTTCGGGCCGATCCTAGCGACTTCTATTCCTTCGCGGCACTTGGCGTGTATGAGCCACTGGACGCCTACGTGTCGCGGGATCACTACAGCTTTTCCGACTGGTGGCCCAATCTCCGTGAGCAGTATACGTGGAACGGGCAGCTGCTCAACTTGCCTGACATGGTCAACAATCTCATCCTTTGGTACAATGTCGATCTCTTCCGCAAGTCTGGTCTTGAAGATCCTAATGCCTTGGCAGCTCGCCAGCAGTGGACCTGGCAGACTGCGCTGGAAGCGGCGCAGAAGCTCACATCGGGCCACGGTCCGACCAAGCAGTACGGCATCTTTCTGCTGCTGACCTCGACCAACTATCTGCTGCCTTGGGTCTGGATGGCCGGTGGATCGCTCTTCAACAATGAGGCACGTCCGACGAAGCTGACTTTTGACAACCCCAAGGCTCTCATGGCCCTCCAGTGGCTGGCTGATCTCTACACTAAGTATGATGTGGCGCCGCGACCGATAGACTTAGTGGGAACCAACGGCGGCCGGATGTTCTACACGGGCCGCGTCGGAATGTACGTGGCACAGCTCGACATTCAAGGTATGCAACAGTCGATTACCTCCTTCCACTGGGACTGCGCACCCCTACCAACAGGACCGGCTGGTATGTGGAACTTCTTCGGTGGTGCGGACTTCGGTGTGACCAGGTCCGGCAAGCAGCATGCCCTTGGCTGGGACCTGCTCAAGTACATCACCAGCCCAGCCGGTCAGGCAGTCTACGTCAAGCACGAGCTGGCCATCCCCATGCTGCAGTCTGTGGCCCAGTCCAAGTCCTGGCTTGACGCGCCTGGCTCGCCGCCACACAAGCGCGTCATCCTAGATGCCCTACTGCACTCCAAGCCTATCCCTCCGACGTCGGCGTACACACAGCTCAATTCGCGCGTGGTGCAACCGAACCTCTCCGACCTCTGGAACGGCAAGGCGGCGGCACTTCAGGTGGCAGAAACCATCGATCAAGCTGGACAGCCCATCCTCGCACAAGCAAAACAATGAGGAGGGGTGGTACGAGTGTTGAGCCGAGACAGGACTGTTTACCATCGCACAACTGACAACGTGCAGTCTTACCAGACGAAGGAGTAAGCCATGCTCACAATGACACGACGAGGGCTCCTCCGCACCGCCACGGGCGGGCTAGCCGCCACTGCTCTCACTGCTTGCGCCGGCACCGGATCCGCTCTGCGTACAGCAACACCACCCGGAGCGGCCAGCTCCAGTACGAGCACTATTGCGGTAGGTACGGCGAAGCTGACGGGTAAGGTCTCCTTCATGGCGTGGGGCTCGCCGCAGGCCGTCGTCGAGCGTAAGCAGTTTTGTATCGATTTCGACAAAGAGCATCCAGGAGCCTCCTGTACCTTCATCCTGACTCCTGGCAACTATATGGACAAGCTGCTCACGATGATCGCTGGAAACGATGCTCCTGACATCTTCTTCATCAGCCCTACCGACCTACCTACGCTGGTAGCCAAGCAGTTGCTCCAGCCGGTCGACCAGTACGTAGCACGCTCCCACTACGATGTACAAGACTTCATTCCCGCTGCCTTGAAGCAGTACCAAAGCGGCGGGAAGACCTACGGGTTTCCCCGCGGCTTTGGCATGGAGGCCGTCTTTTACAACGTCGATCTCTTCCATAAAGCCCAGCTCCCCGACGTGCCGGCGAACTGGAAAGACACCACCTGGACGTTCAGTGCCCTCAGGAACAGGGCCCATCAGCTCACCAGCGGCAGCGAACCCAATAAGACCTTTGGCTACATTGTGAATCCTGCCAACGCTCGCGAGTGGATGACGTACGTCTGGAGCAACGGTGGCGAAGTGTTCAGCCACGACTACACACAATGCTTACTCGATCAAGCACCGGCGGTGGAAGCCTTGCAGCTTCTCCAGGACCTGATCGTCAAGGATCGATCGGCACCGACCCCCGCCGTTATGCAGACGAGCAACGTGATGAACATGTTCGATAGTGGGCGGGTCGCTATGTCCATCAGCGAGCCGTTTACTTTTGCCCAGCGACGTAAGGATGCGAAGTTCACGTGGGATGTCGGCGTCACGCCGGCTGGGAAGCACGGTCGTATCCCGGGTGGCGGTGGCGTCGGCTGGGGAATGTACGCGAGAACGCCAGTGTCCGAGCTTGCCTGGCAAGTGCTGGCTGAGCTGGCCGGCAAACAGTTTCAGACCAAGGAACTGCAGGACGGCACGACGGCGCCACCGCGGCTGTCCGTTTTAAAGTCGAGCGCCTTCTTGAACCCTTCGCAGCCGCCGGCTCACGCTGCTCTCTTCGTCGACGAGGTTACCTACGTACGGACGGATCCTCAGCCAAACAACTGGGCAGAGATCAGTACAGCGTTGAACAAAGAGCTTTCCTATTTGTGGACGGGCGAGCGCACAGCGTTCACCGTAACCAAAGCTGCCGTTGCTGCTGTGACGCCCCTCCTGGGCAAGCCGAGCGCTTAGGTGATGGACGCCGCATCTTCGCTTACCATCTCTGGCTGGGGAAGTTGCCAGGCCTCGCCAGCGCAAGCACGGCTACCATCGCCCGGGCATTCTCTGCCGGCTGATGACCAGTGGTATTACGCTGCAAACGCTTGCAATTCACGAGAGTTTGGTCCAAGATATCTCTTATAGGAGTTTCCTCGGACGCGTGTGGCGGCAGCCTGTTGAGAGTCGTGGGCTCGGTTGCGGGCCTAATTTTCTAGGTGGTGATGCTGCGCATGCATCAAGTTCAGTAACGGGAGGAGTGAGCGATGGCGTTAGCTGGAACGGCCGTGCGCTCAGCAACCAGCGCACGGCGCGGCACGTTGGCACGGCGCGAGGCCTTGTGGGGGTTCATCTGCGCCTCGCCTTGGTTCGTCGGCTTTTTCGTCTTCACAGCCGGACCGATGCTCGCCTCTATCGCACTTTCCCTCACCCGCTGGGACCTCTTGACCGCGCCCCACTTTGTCGGTCTCCAGAACTATCAGACGCTCCTCAGCGGCGACACCTCCGTCTGGCATTCGCTGGAAGTCACTACCTATTACGCCGTGCTGGCTGTGCCGTTGCACACTGCCTTCGGTCTGTTCCTCGCCATCCTGCTCAACCAGAAGATCCGCTTCCAGCGCTTCGTACGCACGGTCTACTACCTGCCCTCCGTAGTCTCGGGCGTGGCGGTCGCTCTTCTCTGGCAGTGGATCTTCAGCCCCGACTTCGGCCTCTTGAACACCCTCCTCGGCTATGTCGGCATCAAGGGGCCGGCCTGGCTCTCTGACGGGCAGACAGTCATCCCAGCCTTCGTCATTATGAGCCTGTGGGGTGTGGGCGCCAGCATGATCATCTACCTGGCCGGACTGCAGGGCATTCCAACCGAGCTCTACGAGGCGGCGCAGATGGATGGAGCCAGCACCGTGCGTCAGTTTTGGACCGTCACCGTGCCGATGCTGAGTCCCGTGATCTTCTTCAACGTAATTATGGGCATCATCGGCGCCTTACAGGTGTTCACCCAGGCTTACGTTATGACCGCTGGCGGCCCGCACGATGCCAGTCTCTTCTTCATGCTCTACCTCTATCAGAACGCGTTCGAATACTTCAAGATGGGCTACGCCTCGGCCTTGGCTTGGGTGCTCTTCTTCTACATCATGGCGCTCACTCTATTGGTCATTCGCAGCTCGGCTGCCTGGGTCTACTATGAAGGTCGCACTCGCGGCCGCTAGGAAGGGATGCACAGATGGCCTCGCAAGCGCAATCGTGGCTGGCGTCGCCGCGTGATAGGAAGGTGCGCCTATGGCAGAGCCGGCGGACGGCAGATGCCACACGGATGACCCTCACCTATCTCACACTCGGTATCGGCGGTATCTTCGTCTGTATCCCTTTCTTCTGGATGCTCTCCACCAGCCTGAAAAATGAGGGGGCTGTCTTCCTCTACCCGCCACAGTGGATTCCCCAGCCGCTGCAGCCGCAGAACTACGCCCAGGCGCTTACTGTGCTGCCTTTCGCCCTCTTCTTCCGCAACACCCTGATTACTACGCTGGTGCCCTTGGTGGGCGCTCTCTTCTCCTGCTCCATTGTTGCTTACTCCTTTGCCCGCTTGCGCTGGCCAGGGCGGGACATCTGGTTCCTGGTGGTGCTAGCGACCTTGATGCTGCCGGAGCAGGTGACGATGATTCCCCGCTTCATTCTGTTCCGTAACCTGGGCTGGATCAACACCTTCTACCCCTTGATCGTGCCACCTTTCTTCGCCATAGGCGCCTTCAACGTCTTCCTGTTGCGCCAGTTCTTCATGACCGTCTCCACCGAAACTGATGATGCTGCCAAGATCGATGGGGCAGGCGTGTTCGGCATCTACTGGCGTATTCTCTTGCCTCTCTCTAAGCCGGCCTTGGCCGCCGTTGCCGTTTTCATCTTTAAAGCGCATTGGGACGACTTTCTCGGGCCCCTGATCTACCTGCACAGCCAGGGGATGTTCACGTTAGCCCTGGGGCTACGTGCCTTCCAAGGTGAGTATGGCACCGACTGGAATCTCCTGATGGCTGCGTCCCTGGTGGTGATGTTACCCGTGCTCTTGCTCTTCTTCTTCCTGCAGCGCTACTTCATCCAAGGCATCGTATTCACCGGGATCAAGTAGCCTATCCCTGTCCCGACTTATTCACATGGATAAGCGAGAGGAACGTGCTCCCCATCGCGATTGAGCGTGCCGTTCACCATGATGATGGATCAGCACCGGCAGGACTGGTTTGGGATGAACCGGAGCACCCACAGCAGCAAGCGCCCAACATGGCGTAGGCGACCGTCTCTCTCCTCACCGGAGGCAAGATGGAAGCACTCTATACCAGCTGCCGCAGATCAAGGCAGCGCACATCGTAGATGCCATCAACGAAAACGATAGAGCTCCCACCAGGCAAGAGCGGTCCGTTCTTGCAGATGGCGGTAGTCGGGTAGCACTCCACCCGCATCTGCAAGAACGCGGGCGAACATGTCGCGCATCACTTCTGGATGATGCGCAGCCACATCACGCTGCTGCGCCGGGTCCTGACGTGCGTCGAAGAGCCGCGCATCACTGCCATCGTTGCGGGACATGTAGACGTAGTCGTCGTTGCGACACCACACGTAGTCGTCCATACCAGCGGTGATGTAGCTCCGCGGAGGAACAGCACCCTCTACCACCTGCCAGAGGTCTTGCCCCTCCATTGGTAGCGGCGGCTTGATCCCAAGCAAGCCGAGAACGGTCGGCGCCAGATCGTGATCTTGAGCAAACGCCGTGCAGACCTGTCCCGCCCGCTCTCCCCGCGGATGCCGCAGCAGTAGCGGCACATCCGTCAGCTCTGCGTAGAGTCCAGAAGCAACCTTCCCCGTCAACCCGTGCTCACCAAGCTGATGGCCGTGATCTGACATCACGATCACCAGCGTGTCTTCTAACATGCCGTGCGCCTGCGTCCAGTTCAAGAACCGTCCAAGCCAGTGGTCAACCATCGTCACTTCTGCCGCGTAGA
Organism: Chloroflexota bacterium; assembly: GCA_023381555.1. Lineage (GTDB taxonomy): Bacteria > Chloroflexota > UBA4733 > UBA4733 > UBA4733 > JAMDCW01. The sequence continues at coordinate 18,021 of JAMCRV010000100.1, forward strand.
GCGCCCGCATATGTCGCAGCTCGTCTTTGCTGAGATAATCACTGGGACCATAGCGGGGCGTGATGACGGTTCGCCCCTGGTACCCCGGATCATAGAGGTCTACATAGGGCTGTGGCGGATCCCACGGTTCATGCGGATCAAAAGAATCGATCAGGAGGAAGAACGGCGAGATTCCTTGGTTCTCGGCAATCCAGCGCATGGCAGCCTGAAACACCAGCGGAGCCTGCCAGTCCTCTTCGATCTGCCGCCTGGCAGCGTTGGCGAGGTACTGCAGCAGCATGCTCTGCGGACCGGCAGCGTCAGGCACCGGGGCCAGCGCTTTCGCTCGCGCCCGGTCTCCCTTGTAGATCGAGCGGTAGGGATCACGCTCCTGTCCCCGAATCCACTCCCATTGAGAGAAGCCCCGGTGAAAATTCATCGTTGGCTTGAAGTAGTGGTAGCAGTCGGTGATGAAGGCGGTGTGGTAGCCAGCGTGGCTGAGAATCTCGGCCAGTGTGACTTGATCCTCGGGGATGCGTTGCCAGCCATAACGGTGGGCGGAGGCACCTTTTTCGGGAACCCAATTGTCGAAAGGGAAGGTTCGCAAACCGGTGTGAATGGCCCGGCGGGCCGGTATCGTCGGCAGCGCCTCCGGACAGGCCCGGCTGAACCGTACACTCTCTGCTGCCAGTGCGTCGAGTGCCGGCGTAGAAATCCACGAGTTACCGTAGCAACCGAGATGATCGGCCCGTAAGCTGTCGGCAATGATAAGAATAACGTTCATGATCCCCCTTATTGAACTATCGATACCGGCGCGATTCTAACTCTGGCGGAGAATACCGTTCGCCTTCCGGTCAATCTCCGCCATGGCAGTCTTAGCATCGACCTTTCCGCTCCACAAGAGATCGAGCTCCGGATTGATCGCTTGGGCAGCGAGCTGAAGCATCTGTGGAGACTTGGGAATTGGGCGAGCTTCGTGCAGCGCGGCCAGTATCGGTGCACGATGCGCTGGAGGTGGTGGGAGCTTGAGCCAGGAACCCGCGGCCAGCGATTTGAGGACCGGGATCTCCAGCTGACGGCTCACGTACTGCTCCTGCCCTTGTTTACTGGCAATATAGGTGAGAAATAACCAACCCTGATCGTGGGCTCGGCTCGTCGCGGCCAGCGCAAAACCAGCACCGCCAGCAAAGTTCACGCGACCTGCCGGGCCGGAAGGCAAAGGCCCGACATCCCAATCGAACTTCCCATTGACCTGCTGTCTCACCGTACCGAGATCAGTAAGCGTCGCATACATCGCGAGGCGGCCGGTATAGAACATGACGCTTGGGGCGACTGTTGCCGTATAACTGGGAGCCGGTGCGACTTGGTACTTGTTGAGTAAATCGGCTAGCCACTGGAAGGCTGCTACCGTGTGTGCGTCACTCACGTCTAGTGTGGTTGGTTGAGCATCATTAGTAAAGAGCCGCCCACCCGCCGACCAGATCCAGGGCAAGAGCTGCTGGATGGCGGTAATGAAACTGAAGCCGAACTGCTTGTTGCCGCCGACGCCATGGGTGAGTCGTTGTGCGGCGGCCAGTAAGGCGTCCCAGGTCCATCTCTTTGCGGTATCTGCGGTGTTCGGGTCAGTAACGCCAGTGTTCTTGAAGAGATCGACGTTGTACAGGAGGACGAGGACATTGCCGATTTCTGGCATCGTCAGGAGCGCACCCTGATAGCGCCACGACTGCACCAGTGCATTCCAATAGCTGGATAGCGGAAATTTGTCCGCTGCAACGTAGGGGTCGAGCTTCGCTGGCAAATGTTTGGCAGCCAGCGATGCAAACCAGTTTGGCGCCAGGCGGAACACGTCGGGTGGAGTGCCGCCGGCAACCATCGCTTCGAGTTTCTGATAGTAGGGGACACCACCCGCCCCTGGATTCATCTGCAAAGTAATAGTCGGATTGGTCTGTTCAAAGCCGGCATGAAGGGCCTTGTAGTTCTGCAGTTCTGCGAGCGAACCCCAGTAATAGACGGCAATGGTCGTCCGCTGCGTGACCGGCGCCTGTTTAGCAGGCGATGTCGTGATGCTGCTCACCGATGTCGTTGCCGTAGACACCGCTTGGGGAGCACGGCGCGCGCAAGCGGTCGACAGCGTTGCCACTCCACCCAAGACAATGCAGCGTAGAAGCCAACGGCGAGTGTAGGCTGGAGAGCCTGCATCGCAGCGTCGCGCTCCTGGCACGTCTGATCGATCCATATGCCCAATCCTCGTTGGTAGACTGCAAATGCTAGCGTTAACCGTACTATTCGCAGTAGTGCCACGCAAGCGCTTGCAGCCGCCTCAGCCGTACTGTACACTCTGCCCGCAGGTCTGGTGTTAGCATTCTCAACGGTTCAGAACGGCTGCTCGAGAGAGTGCAGCAGGCAAGAGTATTCGCGTGGTCCATTCTGGGAGGTACAGGCGGTGATGGCTGCAATTAGGCGACGGAGCATCCTTAAGTTTCTCGCAGGCTCAAGCTCCGTAGCGCTCTTAGCAGCCTGCAGCGGTTCCTCACCGAGTAGCTCCGCTCAAAGCGGGACATCCTCGAGTCGTGCGGCTGCAGGAAGCACGGCGGAGGGCACACCGTCCGCGCCGGCAACGGGCAGCGGTCCCGTCAGCCTGACCGTTATGGCCTGGGGCAACTTCGTGCAGCAAAAGGTGATGCAGCAAGCGCTCCAGGAATTCTCCAAGCAGCATCCCGGCGTCAAAGCAAGTTATGTCAGCACCCAAGGGGGCAACCAATACACCAAGCTCGACACAATGATCGCTGGTGGCGTACCGCCCGACGTCTTCTACCTGGATCCTTCCCACGTCCCCGTCTATGCCGTCAAAGGTGCGATTGCGCCGCTCGACCCGTTCGTCAACACAGCGAAATATGATCTGCACGACTTCTACCCGAAGGCGCTCAAGCAGTACTACTGGCACCAACAACTCTACGGCCTTCCTCGGGGCTTCGGCAACCAAGATCTCTATTGGAACGAGAACCTGTTTACAAAGGTCGGATCAACTGTTCCTGGTGAACGCTGGAATGATCCTTCCTGGACAACGGACGCCTTTCTTACCCTGGCGGACCGACTCACTCAACGCCAGGGCAGCCGTGTCGTGCAATACGGCTATGGACAAGCATTGGGCCTCCGGCAGTGGGAGCCGTGGGTATGGATCTTCGGCGGTGAAGTGGTAGATCAAACCAACCGCAGGTGCCTTCTCGACCAGGAGCCTGCCATGGCAGGCCTGCAGTTCCTCGCCGACTTGATGCATAAGTATCGGGTGATGCCCACACCGCAGTACAGCCAGCAAGAGAACAACACAAGCCTCTTTGCCAGCGGGCGCCTCGCCATGAACATGGACATCCCCGCGGCGCTCACCGACTACCGCAAGCTTACTACCATCTCCTGGGACGTCGCACCGCTCCCGAAGAAGGCGCTGGCGGCCACGAGTGGCGGCGGAATCTGCTGGTCCATGATCGCCAAACCCCCGCACCCCGCACTCACCTGGGACCTACTCGCCTGGCTGGCAGGCAACCACGTCCAGACCATGGAGTGTCAAGCCGGTACAGTCGCACCGCCGCGCCAATCGGTTGGGAACTCTAGCTGCTACATCAATCCTAAGCTGCCCCCCAAGCACATGCAGGTCTTCCTTGACGCGCCGGCATATGTGCACATCGATCCGCAGTCGGTCCACTGGGCGCAAATCGACACTCTCCTGGAAAAAGAGCTCAGTTACCTCTGGGATGGTAGCAAGAGCGTCCACGAGATCCTCCCCAGCCTCGCCCCTAAGCTCACCACCATGCTTCAGCAGCAATAAGCCGCAGCACTGAGCGAGACCAGCAGAACAAACGACCATCCTTGCTCATCATTAGTAGCGGCGAACACGCTTCCACATCACCGGACTACACAGTCACCACCAGGTGGGCACGCCCGACCTGGACGCGCTGGCGTAGCGGTGTGTGGCATGTGAGGCAGCCTACTGTAGCTTGCTCCCCTGAAGGCCACGCCGTGCAAACTTCATGACCGGGCACCATCCTCACCACCTGGGCGCCAGGAACAACGGAGCGCCGTTACCGGGAGGCATTCCGGCAACGGCGCACGCAGTGCCTACCGCCGGTCAGCGAGCGCAGCCCGGCTACGACCTCGAATGTACAGGCCCGTCAAGCTGGTACGCACGCCAGCGGTATCGTAGGCACTGTTAGCAGCGCCGTGATCAGTTCGCTGTCCAGTACCTTTAGCCCGAAAGGGCATAAAGCAGTCCCGATAGCCACTTGGCACGCTCGATCATCTCTTGAGCGGGCCTATTCTACTCCTATGCCCCGCGGACGGCCGCAACTACATCGATCTCCACAGCAATGTCTCCAGGAAGCCGCCCTGCCTGAATGGTCGTGCGTGCCGGCGGGTTACCGGTGAAGTACATAGCGTACACCGCGTTGAACTTGGCGAAGTCGTTCATGTCACGGAGAAAGCAGGAACACTTCAGCACGAGGTCCAGCGAGCTATTCGACGCTTCAAGAATCGCTCGGATGTTCTTCAGGACTTGGTGGGTCTGCTCCTCGATACCATCAGGTCGCTGCCCTGTTATTGGATCAGTCGGGCCCTGACCTGATACGAAGACCAAGCCATCCCACACCACTGCCTGCGAGTACGGCCCGATCGGTTGCGGCGCACTGGATGTCTTGACGGTCTGCTTCTCTGTCACGGTGTTTCTTCCCTTCCATCTACAAACCAACCTCGTCGCCGCAGCAGGCCTACGAACGCAGAGCTTCTGCTACAGCCAGCGCTTTGAGGATACCGATGTACGGCAAGTTGCGGTACTGCTCGGCAAGATCGAGCCCGTAACCTACGACGAATTCGTTGGGAATCTGAAACCCAACGTAATCGAGCGGCACGGCAACTCGTCGCGCTTCTACCTTGTCCAGTAGGGCCACAATACGAAGACTCCGCGGATTCTGGTTCTCTAGATAACTACGGAGATAATCGAGCGTCAGTCCGGTGTCAACAATATCTTCCACGATGAGCACGTCGCGGCCTTCAATGCCGACCACGAGATCCATGAGGATGCGAACGACACCACTATGCTGCGTGTTCCGGCCATAACTGCTTACCGCCATGAATTCGACTTGCAGGGGAATTGGCATCGCGCGCATGAGGTCCACGAGAAACGGTGCTGCCCCTTTGAGAACTCCCACGAGGATGGGCACGCTGTCCTTATAGAGGACCGACAGGCGCGCCCCAAGCTCCTTCACCCGGTCCTGCAGCACGTCAGCTTCGATGAGCACTTCGGCGATGGAGTCATCAAGCCGAACAGTCGTCTTCACTGATGAGATCTCTCTTCTAGTCTAGGTTCGGTGGCCGACTTCGGGTTCAAGAAGCGTGATCTGGTATGCCGGGGCGCCGGCTTGTGGCCGCGCCCACGCTGCCACTCGCAGACCCGCAACCCAGGCGATGCCGCGCGGCGTCACAATGATCGGCACCCTGAGCCGCTCCGTGCGCGGCACTTTGGCATCCACGAAGAGATCGTGCACCTTCTTCGCGCCAGGAATATGCAGCAACTCGATGCGATCACCTGCCCGCCACGAGCGCAGCACCACGGGTGCTTCCAGTGCCTGCTCACTGAAGAACGCATTCATATTCAATGGTTGTACCGGAGAGATCCCCCAACTCGGCACCCTCTCGATCCGGACCTGCATCCCCCACCGTGGAGCAATCGTCACTCCAGGCACCGGGAGTACTACGTCGGGGAATGCGGTGTTCCCACGCGCCTTCGTCGTGACGAGGGCATCGGCATATCTACGCACCAGCCATCGCCCACTACCAAGCGGGGCTTCGTCGCCCGAGTTGCCACACAGGAGTAGTCGTTCAGCCCTCTCCACCGTTGCCCTTCCACCCCCTCGCCCGATCACACTGCGTAAGAGATGGCGGCGTACGCTCTGCGGCAACCGGCGGATTTCTTCCAGGTCTAGCCTGAGATTACCGTCAGTCCGCCAGACGACCGCTCGGTGCCAAGCCGTGTCAACCTGTTCTTCCAGCCACTGAGCGTCACACTGCAGGGAACTTGCCGTCTCAGCCAGGCGCGTCACAAGCGCGGGGAAACGCGCCTCGAGCCAGGAAACGACCTCCAGACGCACCCGGTTACGATCACACCAGGGCTCCGTGTTCGAGACGTCTTCGTGCCACGCCAACCCAGAGATTGTGCACCACGCCTTGGTGTCTCGGTGCCGCAGCGTCAGCAACGGGCGTACGATTCCCTCTCCACTAGGGCGCAGTCCGGCAAGACCACTCAAACCAGCACCGCGGAAAAGATGGAGCAGAACCGTCTCAGCCTGGTCATCCTGGGTGTGACCAGTCACGACAGCATACGCACCAACAGAGTGCTGTACTCGCCTCAGGAAGGCCCAGCGCTCCTCGTGCGCTGCCGCCTCTAACGAGCGCCGCCGCCGCTGGGCGATACGTGCGATATCGGCCCCACCCAACCAGTATGGCAGTCCAAGTCTACTTGCCAGATCAGCCACCAGCGCCGCATCAGCGCCGGCAGCCGCACCTCGCAACCCGTGATGGAAGTGAGCCACTACCAAGCAGGTGTGCGTGTCCTCACACAGATCATGCAACAGCGTGAGCGCCGCAACGGAATCCGCGCCCCCACTCACTGCAACGACCAGCGCACCGGGCCGCAAGAGCTCATAGTCGCGGCAAAAACGGGCCACCGTGGCGCGACACTGCAGTGCAGTCAGCGGCTCACCCGGCACCTTCGTCTCCTCGAGGCTGGTACCAGGCCCTCCCATAGTGTGCCCTACCAGTCTACTAGAGCACGCGCACGCACGACATCTTCCGGCCGGTTGATGTTGATGCGAGCGAGCTCACCACACTCTACGAGCTGGAGGTCGAGAAGATGAACGTGTACTACCGAGCGCATACCCTCACTCTGTTCAGACACAGCGAGCAGCTCGTCACGGAGGCGTGGATGGAAGAGAGGCGGATGGCCACGCTCCCCCTGGAAAGCGGGCACGACCACAGGAGCAGAATCCTGGGCTGCCGCGCACAGGGTGCGGTAGAAACTTGCCGGGCGAGGTTGATCCACACCCACGACAAGCAGCCAGGACAACGGTGCAGCGGCGACGCCAGTGCGCACAGAGCTCGCCTTACCACTGGCGAAATCCTCATTGAATACCACGCGCGCGCCCCAGCGCCGGGCGGCAGGCTCGACTTGATCTGCCCGATCCCCGACAACCACGATGACGTCACTCAAGCCGGCGTGGAGGAGCTGGCGCACCTGGTACTCCACCAACATCTCATCGCTGTCCTCCGCTGGCCACGGAAGCAGCGGCTTGAAAGTACCGAGACGCGTCGAGTTTCCTGCTGCGAGGAGAACGGCCGCGACTCGATCCGGCGCAATCACCACGCCACCCCTAGCCCTCACTCCGCACGCCAGCAAGATCCATCAGGATGCTGGTCTCTGCTTCTAGCTCCAGATCGGGTGGCGCCGATAAACGACCGAAGCGGCGCTGAAAGAGCTCTCGCGTGGCCTCCGAGAGCGACCGGGCCTTACCTCCGCGCAAGATTTTCACGAGCTCACCACAGATCGCTACAGCGATCTCAGCCGGGGTGATTGCCTCGATATCCAGCCCCACAGGGGCATAGACGCGGAGTAGCTGTTCGGCAGGAACGCCCTCCCCATGGAGCAGCTTGAGCACCGTCCAGACTCTGCGTTTGCTGCCAATCATGCCGATGTAGGGCGCCTTGCTCGCTAGAAGAGCGCGCAAAGCCGGCACGTCCTGCTGGTGGCCGCGCGTCACGAGCACTACGAACGTCCGCTCATCCACTGCCTCGCTCACATAGCCGGCAAGATCACGGTCGAACCCCGCAACTCGAACATCGTGTACGGTGGGAAAACGCTGACGGTTCGCGAATGCGGCGCGATCGTCCCACACTGTCACTTCGAAATCAAGAATCTGCGCAACATGAGCCAGCGGCACCGCAATGTGACCTGCTCCGAGAATGAGCAATCGGGCTACGGGAAGGAACAGCTCGATGAAGGCTTCACCCTGCTCCTCACCACTGAGTCCGGTGAGCCGGTGGAGGAACGGTCGCGTTCCTACCGTACACAACACGCGTTTGGCCGCTTCACGGGCCGATGTATCAGCCGCCAGTACGCCGAGGCTTCCCTCACTCTGCTCAGGAGTCACCAGCATGTGAGCTCCGACAACGAGCGGTGGATCGCCGCGCACTACAGTCACCAGCGCCGCAGGTCGCCGGGCCAGAAGGGCTGCTCGAATAGCCGCAGCGTACCCATCCCCCGGCGGTGCCACACCCTCTTCGCTCGGCACCCCCGCCGGATAGCGCGGCTCGACGAAGATGCGCATCGTCCCACCGCACACTGCCTCACTCTGGAGGTTCATCTCCTGAGTGAGATCTACAAAGACGCTCTCGGGCACCTTTGTGTCGATGACGTCGAGTGCTGCCCTCCACACATCGGCTTCACCACACCCACCACCAATCGTGCCCGCAATTCCGCCGTCGGGACGGATGAGCATCTTTGCCCCCACCTCGCGGGGCGTAGACCCGCGGGTCTCAATCACGGTAGCGACCGCAAGCGATCCGCCGGCATCTACGGAGCGTCCAATCACGTCCAGGAGCTCTGCAGTATCGGTCATCGGCACGCCTCCTCGGGGCCGGAGCTCGCCTAGTGACGGGTCGTGCCCGAAACCAGGTCGGTGATCGTTTGGAAGAAGCTCCCCACCTGCTCCAGGCGCGCAAGAGTGACGATGTAGATCTGAGGAGCAATTTCCCGAAAGACTATGAGCGTGATCACGATCATGCCAGCGAGCGCCAGGAGATAATCCAGACGCAC
>JAMCRV010000123.1 GCA_023381555.1 Chloroflexota bacterium
TCGTTGGTAAGAGTGTTCTCCACGATGGCCGGACCGGCTTGCCATTCGATGAGCCCGTTGTGGTGGGCATGATCTACGTGATGAAGCTCCACCACCTCGTGGAGGACAAGATTCACGCCCGGAGCACTGGGCCATACTCGATGATTACACAGCAGCCGCTGGGTGGAAAGGCACAGTTCGGTGGCCAGCGTTTCGGCGAGATGGAGGTGTGGACGCTTGAAGCCTACGGTGCTGCAAACATCCTGCAAGAACTGCTCACGGTCAAGTCTGACGACGTCACTGGTCGCGTCAAGACCTATGAGGCAATCGTTAAAGGTGAGGAGATCATGGAGCCTGGGGTGCCCGAGAGCTTCAAAGTGCTCGTCCGCGAGCTGCAGAGCCTCGGTCTCAACGTTGATGTGCTCAATGACAACGATGAAGTGGTGCAGCTCATCGAGGATACTTCCATTGAAGCCGGCTCCTCGTTGGATCAGATCAGCCTGACACGCTGGGAACGCTAACGCACCGGCAGAGCACCAGAGGCAGCAATTCACGCATCCCGATGGTGCTCTGCCTACACCGCTCAGCGCTAGAGGTCCGTTCCACGCGCGAATGGCCACAGTGAAACCTCCTCGATGAGGGGAGGCAAGGGAGTAGGTCCTGTGCTAGAGGTCAATGGATTCACCGGAATCCGCATCAGCCTCGCGTCACCAGAGCAGATACGCAACTGGTCGTATGGCGAGGTCACCAAGCCGGAGACGATCAACTATCGTACTCTCCGGCCGGAGAAAGATGGCCTATTCTGTGAGCGTATTTTTGGTCCCACGCGGGATTGGGAATGCTACTGCGGCAAGTATAAGCGTATTCGCTTCAAGGGCATCGTTTGTGACAAATGTGGCGTTGAGGTCGCACGAGCCAAGGTCCGGCGCGAGCGCATGGGGCACATCGAGCTCGCATCGCCAGTAACCCACATCTGGTACCTGGCAGGCACTCCTAGCTATCTCAGCATTCTTCTTGGCATCCCTTTTAAGAAGCTCGAGAAGATCGTCTACTTCGCGAACTACATTGTCACGAAGGTCGACGATGCTGCACGTCAAACAGCGCTTGCGAACGCGGGCGTGCTGCTCGAAGAGCAGATCGAGAGAATCAAAAACAGCCGTAGTGAGCGCCTCAGTGACATCGAGACGCTTCGAGAGCAGCGCTTGCTTGACCTCGAAGATAATCACGCACGCGATGTAGCCAACGTCGAGCGTAGACGCTCTGAGCTTGCTGCGCAGGTTGTTGAAGAGCCGGACAGTTTCCTGCAGGTATTGCGTGGCTTACTCGGTGAGACAGCCCCACAGGATCTTACCTTTACGCCGACGGGCGCGACAATCGTGAGTGCTGGCGAGACTGTGTCCGAGGAAATGCTCACCACTGCCCGTGAGGAGATCGAGCGCTGGCCCAAGGCTGAAGAAGCAAAGATCGATGCCGATGCCGCAAAGATCGCACAGGACTATCGCACCAAGCATGCGCGCTATAACACCGAAGCGCAGGAGGAAGTCGCCTCGATCGACGCTACTATCCAGCGCGAGGAGAATGAGACACGCCTCCGGTTTAAGACAGCACAGGAGGAGCTTCAGCAGCTCGAACCCTACGCGCTCATCACAGATGACCAGTATCGCCGTCTCAAGGGTCTCTTTCCCGATGTGTTCGAAGCGGGGATGGGCGCGGAAGCGATCCGTGACATCGTTATGGGCCTCGATCTTGACCAGGAGGCGCAGCGTTTGCGTGCCGAAGTGCGCAATGAGATGCGCACGGATCAACGACGTGAGAAGCTCAGTGCGAAGGGTGCTATTGCCACAAAGCGGCTACGGGTAGTGGAGAACTTCCGCAAGTCGGGTGCTCGTCCCGAGTGGATGGTACTTACTGTGCTCCCGGTCATTCCGCCAGACTTGCGCCCCATGGTGCAGCTCGATGGTGGGCGCTTCGCTACGAGTGACCTCAACGACCTCTACCGTCGTGTTATCAACCGCAATAACCGGCTCAAGCGCCTTCTCGAGCTTGGTGCACCGGACATTATCGTCCGCAATGAAAAGCGCATGCTGCAGGAGGCCGTCGACGCACTGATCGACAATGGCCGTCGTGGCCGCCCCGTGGCTGGCTCCGGCAACCACAAACTCAAGTCACTATCCGACATGCTCAAGGGAAAGCAAGGGCGCTTCCGCCAGAACTTGCTCGGCAAGCGCGTTGACTACTCCGGTCGCTCGGTCATCGTGGTGGGACCTCATTTGAAGCTTCATCAGTGTGGTTTGCCGAAGCGAATGGCCTTGGAGCTATTCAAGCCCTTCGTCATGCGCAAGCTTGTCGAGTGCGGCGTTGCGGGAAATATCAAGAGTGCCAAACGTCTCGTCGAACGCCAGCGTCCAGAAGTTTGGGAAGTGCTGGAAGAGGTCACCCACCATCACCCGGTGCTCCTCAATCGCGCGCCAACACTCCACCGCTTGGGTATCCAGGCTTTCGATGTTGTGCTGGTGGAAGGGTCTGCCATCCAGATTCACCCCCTCGTGTGCACTGCCTTCAATGCAGACTTCGATGGCGACCAAATGGCAGTGCACGTCCCTCTCTCTACTGCGGCCCAAGAGGAAGCTCGTGAGCTCATGCTGGCAAGCAAGAACTTACTGTCGCCAGCCGACGGTGAGCCGATTGTCAGCCCCACGAAGGACATGGTGTTAGGCTGCTACTATCTCATGAACATGCGTCCGGATGACGATCCGGACGAAGCGCACAACAAGGGCCGGTTTCGTGTCTTCGATGGCTTCGAAGATGCTTTCCTGGCGCACGAGGCAAAACAGGTCAGCCTGCACGCTCCCATCTTCATTCGAGTGCCACGCCACCTCTACGATGAGACACCCGACGGCGACCTTGTGCCGATTTCCGTTGGAGGCGTGCCTAAGGAGAAGATCGTACCGGTGCCCCAGCGCCATCCTGATGGCACGTGGAGGCCAGGCAGGATGCTTGGTGTGAAGACCACCATGGGACGGTTGATCTTCAACAATGCCCTCCCAGAGGAGATCCGCTTCTACAACGACGGAACAGCCCGTGAGCTCGTCGATAAGGCCGGGATGCGCCGCCTCATTGGTCGTATCTTTCGTGCTTGCGGTCCAGCACGCACGGCGGAGGCGGTGGACCGCATCAAGTCACTCGGCTTCCACTATGCCACTATCGCTGGCACAACGGCGGCTATAGACGACATCAAGATCCCGGAAGCCAAGGTGCGGATGATTACCGCAGCCGATGTTCAAGCTCGTATCATCGAGGACAACTTCCGTGAAGGTCTCTCGACTGAAGCAGAGCGGACACAGGATCTCATCAAGATGTGGAAGCAGGTCGAGGAAGATCTGCTCAAGGAAGTTCGGCGTACTCTGCCGCCGTTTGGGTCGATTGCTATGATGGCAGAGTCGGGGGCGGCAAAGGGTGGATTCAACCAGATCCGCCAGCTAGCAGGGCTACGCGGGCTCTTTGCCAACCCGAAGGGGCAGATCATTCCCCTACCCGTGCGGTCCAACCTTCGCGAGGGCCTGACGATGCTCGAGTATTTCATGAGTACCCACGGTGCCCGCAAGGGGCTGGCTGATACGGCCATCCGTACAGCAGAGTCGGGATATCTGACGCGGCGTCTTATCGACGTAGCTCAGGATGTGATCATCTATGAAGATGATTGCGGTACCTCGGAAGGCATTGATCTGCACGTCAGCGACTGCTTCGACTATGCCATCGATGATCCTAGCAGCAAGCAGGCTCGCGATCTGCTCACCTTCCGCGCCGTGGGGCGCATAGCAGCCGAGGTCGTGGTCGACCCTCAGAGTGGTGAGGTGCTCGTCGATCGCGATGAGGAACTGACGGAAGCTCACTTGGCACAGCTCTTCGAGCACGGCATCGTCGGGCTCAAAGTGCGGTCACCTCTGACCTGCCGTGCACGACGAGGCGTATGCTGCAAGTGCTACGGCCGCAACTTGGCAGTCGGTGCTCCGATTGGGATCGGCGAAGCTGTCGGCATCATGGCTGCTCAGTCAATCGGTGAACCCGGAACGCAGCTCACGATGCGTACCTTCCACACTGGTGGGACCGCAGGTGAAGATATCACGATGGGCTTGCCGCGCGTGGAGGAACTCTTCGAAGCGCGCATACCCAAGGAGCCAGCGGTGCTTTCGGCAACTGCGGGACTCGTGTCGATCTCCAAGTCGGAGAAGGGTACGGTGATCAAGGTGACGCCCTCTAATGTCATAACGAAGGAAGTGGCCCTTCCAGATGGTATGCAGTGGGTCGTTGCTGATGGAGCGGTCGTGACGGCTGGAGACCTTTTAGCGCGCCATGCCGCAGTTCCCGAGGATGGGGGGGACGACCTTGTTGCTCAAACAGCCAGCCTCACAGCGGTAATGACCGGGCGCGTGTCTGTCGCTGGGAATGTAGCGGTCATCCAGACTGAAGACCCCGACGCGAAGGAGAAGGAATACACCGTTCCCTCTACGGTTGCTCTGCATGTGAAGGACGGCGATACAGTCAACCCTGGAGATGCGCTCACCGAGGGGCACGCGAGCCCACGCGAGCTGCTCGAGCTCAAGGGAGTGCCCGCAGCTCAGCGCTACTTGGTCAGCGAGGTACAGAGGGTGTATCGCTCCCAGGGAGTAAACATCCATGACAAGCACGTGGAGGTCATCGCCCGCCAGCTTCTCCGTCGTGTTCGCGTGACGGAGAGTGGTGACACGGAGCTGTTGCCGAACGACTACGTCGATCGTTTCACGTTCGACGATATCAACTTCCGTGTTCTGGCCGAAGGTGGCGTACCAGCGGTCGCTCAGCCCACGCTGCTGGGTGTGACGAAGGCGGCGCTCTACTCCGAGAGTTTCTTGGCGCGTGCCAGCTTCCAGGAGACAACCCGTGTGCTCACCGAGTCGGCGATCTCCGGTGCACGTGATCGCTTGCTTGGGCTCAAGGAGAACGTCATTATCGGGAAGCTCATTCCGGCTGGTACAGGTCTCACGAAGCGTGCCCAGCTGGCAGAGCAGCAGCGATTGCAGAGCGAGGAACAGCAGGCACTAGCTGCGGTCGGCGCCGGCAGCGACTTCCCGGCAAGCATGCCCGACTCTTTCCCGACGGCAGGCGAAGAGGATGATGTGTTCAACGAAGACTTCTTCACTAATATCAGCCTCGGCCCAGACGACGAAGAGTAGCCGGAGCGCCAAAGCAAGGGCGGACGCGGCTTATCCGTGTCCGCCTCTTGTGGCTGCTAGGCCCATTGGAGGCGCTCCGTCCACACCAGATTAGCCTCGTGGTATTGCTCTGGCCGCCCGATGTCGAACCATCTGCCTCGAAAGATGTGACCGTATACGGTGCTGCGACTGCACAGCCAGCCTGGGAAGTATCCTGGCGAGTCCATATTGTTGCCCTCAGCACGGTATCGGTGGAGAAGAGCCAGATGCTCTGCGCGGTAGCAATAGACCGCGATGCCCATGAACGTTGTGGCTGGATGCTGAGGCTTCTCGACGAAGCGCACGATGCGCCCGTCTGGTGCAAGCTGTACTTCGCTGTACTGTGGCATCAGATCGAGCCGGCCAACGTCGTAAAGCCCGACGGTTGAGCCACGCTGATGAAAGGTCGTGAAGAACGGCCGCAGGTCAAAGTCGAAGAGGTTGTCACCGGCGATGACAAAAAGGTCATCGGCGATTCCTTGCTGTTGCACGGTGAACAAGATGTCGCCGATAGCTCCCAGCTTGTTGCTGTCGCTTGTCGTACCGTCATCGATAATGGTGATGGGAAGACGCCGCATTTGCCTGGCAGCCCACTCGGCGAAGTGACTCGCGAAGCGCGCGTTCGTCACGACATACACTTCGGTCATCTCGGGTTGGCGTTCCACCTGGTCAAGAATGTAGTCCACGATAGGGCGTCCGGCGATGTGCAGTAAGGGTTTGGGTCGATCCT
>JAMCRV010000095.1 GCA_023381555.1 Chloroflexota bacterium
GACGGAGCTGTACGACTACTTTCGACTGCTCTGGGCTCGCTGCGGCACTCTACACTGTCCAACCTGTGGCTGCGAGTTGGAGCGGGCTACCAGCAGCACGATCGTCGATGCCCTCCTCAGGTCGAAGGGACGCATCCTTACCGTGCTGGCGCCGCTGGACACCACGCAGCCTCTGAGCGAGCTCCTGGCTCAGCTACGACGAGAAGGCTTCCGCCGCCTCCGCCTCGATGGTGACACCGCAACTCTGGACGAGGTCGACCATGGCGCATCCCCGCAGACTCTGGAGCTCATCATCGATCGGACCGTGACGGAGGAAGACAATCGTGGTCGACTGGCCGATGCGATCGAGCTCGGATTGGCAAAAGGCAGCGGCACCGTGCTAGTGGACGGCGGGGAGGGGACGGTAGAGCGCTTCAGCGAGTACACGGCCTGTCCCCAATGCAGCTTCCGCCTCGATACGGAGCTGACTCCTCGAGACTTCTCGTTCAACAGCTTCACCGGTGCTTGTCCAACTTGCCACGGTCTCGCCCGTGTCCAGGCGGTGTCACCCGAGCTGCTGATCCCAGACCCACGCAAGAGTCTGAGAAGGGGTGGCATCCCCATTCTCCGGGACTCCTGGCTGGAGGAGGGGCAGTGGCGCCAAGCCCTCCTCGCCACCGTTGCCGGACACTACGGCTTCACCTTGGACACACCCCTGGAGGGGCTCACTCCGCAGCAACGGCAAGTCTTGCTCTACGGCTCGGCTGGTGAGTTCCTTGACGTGCATCTCCGCCGTCGCGGACGCTCGTCGCAAGTCTCGGTTGATCGCTCAGCGGAGTGGGAAGGCTTCATCCCGATGCTGACCCGCTGGTTCCGCGAGGATCCGGGGCAGTACGCCTGGGTGGAGCGCTACATGCAAGAAAGCACCTGCCCCGACTGTCGTGGTGAGCGGCTGAAACCAGTGCCTCGGGCCGTCACTCTGGGCGGCAAGCGCTTACCGGAGGTCTGTGCACTGTCAGTGCAACAAGCCCGCACCTTTTTTGCCGCTATCAGGTTGCCAGAGACTCAAGCAGCTATCGCAGAGCAACCGCTGAAAGAAGTCCGTGACCGTCTGGGCTTTCTCAATGACGTTGGTCTTGGCTACCTCGAGCTGGATCGCTCCTCGGCAACACTCTCGGGAGGAGAAGCACAACGGGTCCGCCTCGCCACGCAGATTGGCTCCAAGCTCGTTGGTGTCCTCTATGTGCTCGATGAGCCATCCGTTGGGCTCCATCCACGCGATGTCGATCAGCTCCTCGACAGCCTCGCGGCACTGCGGGACCTCGGCAATACGCTCGTGCTTGTGGAACACGATGCCGAAACAATGCGACGGGCAGACCATATCATCGATCTCGGGCCAGGTGCCGGCCGTCTCGGTGGGCAGATTGTAGCTGCTGGCTCCTACGGCGAGGTGCTGCGTCATCCCACCTCTCTCACTGCGCGCTATCTTCGCGGTGAGCTCACATCCGTGCTACCCCAGCGGCGCGGCGACGGCGCGCGAGCGCTGCTCCTGCACGGCGCTCGCGCGCACAATCTCAAGAATATCGATGTGCGCTTCCCTCTGAGCCGCTTGATCGCCGTAACCGGCGTCTCAGGCTCCGGCAAGTCGAGCCTCATCACCGGCACACTCGCCAGAGTGCTGGAGCAGCGCCTTCGTCGCAGCAGTGTCATCCCCGGCGCTCATCAGAGCCTCGATGGTGTCGAGCAGGTCACCGGTGTCGTCATCATTGATCAATCGCCGATTGGGCGCTCACCACGCTCTAATCCAGCGACATATAGTGGCGTCTTCGAGAGCATCCGGGACTTCTTTGCGAACTTGCCAGAGAGTCGGGTCCGCGGCTTTACACCGGCCCGCTTCTCCTTCAACGAGCGTCAGGGGATGTGCCCGGCGTGCGGCGGTGAGGGCGTTATCGCCATCGAGATGCACTTCCTCGCCGACGTAACGGTGCCCTGCGAAGTGTGCTCAGGCCGCCGTTACAATGCCCAGACACTGCAAGTGAAGTATCGCGGCAAGTCTATTGCCGGTGTGCTCGAGCTCACTATCGACGAAGCACTCGAATTCTTTCAGAATCTTCCCGCCGCGAGCAACATTCTGCAGGTGTTGTCGAGCGTGGGTCTCGGTTACCTACGACTCGGCCAGCCTGTGAACACCCTCTCACGGGGCGAGAGCCAGCGCCTGAAACTGGCAGCGGAGCTCTGCCGCCAGAACACCGGTGGCACGGTCTATATCCTCGACGAGCCGACCACCGGCTTGCACGCTGCTGACGTGCAGACCCTGCTCGCAGCCTTGCAGCGGCTGGTTGATCGGGGCAACACGGTCATCGTCATCGAGCATCACATGGATGTGGTCAAGGTCGCGGATTATGTCATAGACCTGGGTCCAGAGGGGGGCGAGCGCGGAGGATATCTTGTCACAGCCGGTCTGCCGGAAGCAGTTGCCCAATGTGACACATCTCGAACGGCGCCATTCTTGGGCCGAGCCCTCGATAGCCTTGCTGCCAGCATAGGAGCGTTAAGCTAGTGCTCAGTCACCGCTGCATCGGAGCACAGAGCAAGGCAACGAGATGATGAGCAACGAGTCCGTTCCCCTTCTCCTCGATACTGACATCGGCGATGATGTCGACGACGTGTTCGCGCTGCTGCTTGCAGCACGCGAGCCTCGCGTTCAGCTTCTCGGCATCACTACAGTCTTCGGCGACGTGCACCAGCGAGCTCGCATCGCTGCCAAGCTGCTGCGTCTAGCCGGACGTTCGGACGTGCCGGTGATCGCTGGAGAGGATACAACGCTGGATGGCTGGTTTCCCGGTCCGGTCATCACCTCCGGGCAAGGCTTCGCCGCCGAGCCCGGCGAGGAGCCGGTAGAGCCAACACGGCCAGCGAGTAGCGCAGCCAGGTTCATCATCGATACCGTGATGCAACACCCGAGCCCTGTCACGCTCGTGGCAATTGGACCCCTGACGAACGTTGGTGCAGCGCTTCAACGCGAGCCGCGCCTTGCTCGCCGGTTGCGCTCGCTCATCATGATGGGCGGACGCCTGGGACCGGAGGCCCAGGACGGCGAGCACAACATCAACTGCGACCCCTTCGCCACACGCCTCGTCCTCGAATCAGGTGCACCACTCATCATCGGCACGTACGACGTGACGTACCAGGCACGGCTTGACTCCAGCGACGCCGACCGGTTGCGAGCCGGCGGCTTACCGCCCTGCGTGGCCGCTGCTGACCAGCTTGCACTCTACCTGCAGCAGCGACAGCGCACCGCGACCTCGATGTACGATCCACTCACGCTCACCTGCGCCTACACGTCTGCCTACCTCACGACGGCGCCGATGAGACTCTCAGCAAGCTACGAGACCCGCAAAGTTCACATGACAGCAAGTCCCGACCCGACCAGCCATACTCTTATATCGACCGGACTCGACGCACCGGGCTTCCGAACCCACTTGCTCCGTACCATAGGAGAAGCAAAGGATTGAGCTGACAGCAGGGATGTGCTCGACTCAAGAGGGAAGGCGACAACATGGCAAGCCTCGTGCACACCTACATTCGCCGCCGCGGCACAACCGCGACCGATCCCGTCGATTTGAATTACCTGGCGACGGGAAAGCACCTTCAGGAAGACACGCGCACACTCGCGACTGCGCAGCTACCGCAACCTGACCTTCTGCATGGTGTCATCCACTGCTCCTCACTCGAGCAGGCGAGCCAGGTCGTGATGTTGCACCTTCACGGTCTCTACACGCGCGACGTCCAGCCGGAAGACGGCGATACCTTCTTCACGGAGCATCCGGAATTCATCGGGCCACCACGTATCCAGCTGAAGCAGCCACGAACCGCTGCTGCCAAACAGAGCGCTTCCTCATGAGGCGCGCTGCCGTCGCAGTCCAGAGACACTGCCACGCTACGAGCGTTCCAGGCGCTACACTCTTCCAAGGGACACAGCGAGAGAGGCGCGTCCGCAAGCAATGCAGGACCTGGTGATCCGTCCTCTCGCACCATCAGACATTCCGGCAGTGAGTGTTGCGGCTACGTCAGTAGGCTGGAGTGAGCTTGAGGAGCGGCTGCAGTACTATCTACCCATGCCTCAGGCCCAGACACTGATCGTCACATACGGTGAGGATCCCATCGGAAGCGGCACTGCCATCGCCAAAGGTCCAGTAGGCTGGCTCGGTGCTGTGTTCATCCACCCGGACTATCAGGGGAGAGGTTACGGGACCCTACTTACGCAGGCACTCGTAGCCTGGCTGGAGGAGCGAGGATGCGTATCTCAGGCGCTTGCCGCTACTTCTGAAGGCGAGCGAGTCTACCGCAAGCTCGGATTCTCCGCAGAGAGCACCTACACCGTGTTCGGCGGCAGGACGCTCACGCAGGTACCCTACCACCAGTACCTGCGACCTCTCACAGACAGTGATCTGAACAGTGTGGTCGAGCTTGACCGCTGGGCAACCTGCTCGACCTACGCCTGAGTGACCGCTCTTTTGAGCGACCCGATGGAACCACTATCGTGACAGTGCCGAGCGCCAATACGGCTGCCATCGCCCATCTGCGCCGGCGCGGCTTCGTGGCCCTCCGGCAGACGCTGCGTATGGTGCGGGGGAGCCCACTCGTCTGGCATCCAAGCGGCATTTGGAGTGTGATCAACTTTCATCTCGGCTGAAGCCGAGCCCGCACAATGGCACCTCTCGCACGTATCCCTTATCCCTTATCCCGGTACGCCCCAGCGTAAGATGCTCAAGGTCTGCGTCCGGTGGCCAGTACCCCTGCTTCCACTCACCACTGCCTCGTGATCGGCTTGTTACGTTAGACGGAGTGAGTTGGACGTCAGAATGGATGCACCACTGTTGCAAGAACGTGGGTGGCACAACAGCTCAAACGGGCAATAGCATACAGCGATCCGTGTAGTTTTCAGGCTTGCCAGGAAGCACCCGCTCTACGTGGAGGGCCCCCCCAAGCCTCGTCGAGAGGTAGGAACTGGACCCACGATCACGGTGCGCCCCCACCGAGAAGAAGGTAGGGGGGAGGATTGATCCTCCCCCCTCGGGAACGGACTTGACAGCAGGGCCGCCGGACTACACGAAAAGTGGGGTCATCTGCTGGCGCTCCAGAAGCCCCTTCATCTGTTCCTCGGTTGGTGCAGCAACAAACCGGCTCGCTGCATCTAGCACCTTGGGCAACACGTAGATATCGCCGACGGTGTTCAGAAAGATACCTTCGCGGCCGAGCACGTAGCTGACGGCAACGTCGATGTCCACCTGTTCTCGCAATGGGTTGTACCAAGTTGTTGTGTCGTGAGGCTCGTGCTCTCCCCAAGGTCCACGCGTAATCGACTTGATCGTCTGCACCGCAATGCCCCGCTCGCGGCAGGTGCGGTAGAGCTCTTCCAAGTCGGCCGCATACTGAGAGTTCTGCATGAGGGGGTAGTTGTAGGGAAGCAGCACAGAATCGAAGGGGAAGCGATCGATGCTCTTCCGGTGCATCTTCGCGATAGTCAAGCCATGACCAGTCACTCCAATGAAGCGTACAAGTCCCTCCGCTCGTGCCCGGACGCACGCCTCCAGCGCACCACCTGGACCGAGCGCTGTCTCCCATTCGGTGGGATCAGCAAGGTTGTGCAGCTGAATCAGATCTACGTTGGTAACGCGCAATCGCTCCAGGGAACGCCGAATCTGGTCGTACGCCTGCTGGTATGTCCGCTCACCGGTCTTCGTAGCGAGGAAGAACTCATTGCGGTGCTTTTCCATCCACGGGCCGAGCCGCACTTCCGACTCGCCATAGCTCGCCGCTGTATCGATGTGATTGACGCCGTACTTGAAGAGCAGCTCCATCGTCCGGTCTG
>JAMCRV010000022.1 GCA_023381555.1 Chloroflexota bacterium
TTGTGCTGACGATGATGCTCAGCGCCTGCGGCACCCAGGGAACGGCGACCGCGACGCACGCATCATCCGCGTCCGCAAAGCAAGCTGCGGCAAGCACTGCGACATCCACGACCGGGGCTGTCGCGGCGGGGCAGAAAAAGCTCGTCTGGCTTTTACCGACAGACCCGCTTCTGGATCCGTGGGCAACCAAGACGGCGATACCGCTGTTCGAGAAGTCCCATCCCAACGTGACCATTCAGGTCATCACGACGCCCCACGTCGGACAGAAGCTACTGGCGATGGAGGCAGCCGGGACACCACCGGACATCTTCACCGACTGGGGAACGGCACAGTTCCGCCAGCTCTACAATGATCATCAGCTGCTCAATCTCACCCCGGTGATCAATGCGAATAAGCTGGACCTTTCGGCGGTGTTGCCCTCCGTGCTGTCGCATTACGTAGAGAATGGCAACACCTACGGGATTCCCTGGCTGGCAAACCCGATAACGATCGGCTACAACGCGAGCTTGTTCGGACAGTACCACGTAGCGCTTCCTCCCGACTCGTGGTCTGATACCTCCTGGACGACGGACCTGTTGCTCCAAGACGCTGAAAAGCTGACCCACAACCGTGCCAACGCGCCCGAAACGATCTGGGGCGTGCAATGGGCTGGCATACGCGATCTACCGTGGCTCTGGGGGGCTGACTACTACAACTCCCAAGGTGGGCCTTTTAGCTCGCCGGCCTATACAACCGGAAAGATCACCTATCTTGATATGTCGAATCCGAAGGTGGTCGCGGCGATCCAATGGTACGTTGACTTGATCTACAAGGACAGAGTGAATCCGCCGCCGTCGGATCTAGCTGCACTGAGCACCCTGGGCGCCTCAATCAGCAGTGGGCGTGTGGCCATGGAGGTGCTTCCGGCAAACGGGGTCGTTCGCACAGCAATGACCGATAAGTTCAAGTTCAAGTGGGGAATCGCGCCCCTGCCCTATGGCCCAGGGAAGTCTGATCAATCGTCGGTCAACGAGAATGCCTGGCTGGTGAGTGCGAAGACGAAGCACCCGAAGGCGACGACAGAGTTCGCCGTCTTCCTTGCCACTCTTCCTGGCAAGGAGTCGCCAGCGGTGTACGGCTTCTTGGGCCCGACGAAGAGCTCGTTCGAGACGTGGGCCAAGGAGGCGCGATCGCTTCCCAACTTTGACATGCCGCCAGGCGCACTGACCACGGTGGTGTGGGATGAGATGAAGAAGCCTCTCATCTACAATCCTGCCGATGCGTTCGACCACATCGCTGAAATGGATACAGCCTGGACCCAGTTGACGGCCCCGGTGTTCAACAATAAGGAAGGTGTGCTTGCTGGCCTCGAGAAAGTTCAGGCCAAGTATGCCCAGATTGCAGGATGTGGCGCCTGCAGAGGATGAAGTGATCGGCGTCGCTTCCAGGAGCGGGCCGCCCGGTCAAGCAAGCGCTTGATGAGCGAGCAGACCCTGGGAACTCATCCTAGGGTCTGCTCGTTGGCGGATCTGACGACCGGTGGACTGGCGGGCGAGTGAGTCACGCTGTAGCTGGTGGTCCGCTGACCTGCTGCACCCCGAGCATCCATGCCGCTGGTAGGAATGGCTCAACGTCGCTCGCGCCGCGCTATTGTGTAGAAAGTGAGAGCGCACAACACCGTTCCTGGAGGAGCAAGGATAGCAATGGATGCGATGCAACACGAGGCCGGCGACAGGCAGAACGGGTCCTTGATCCGCCAGGAAACCCAGCTGGGCGATCTCCTGCGTGCGAGTAGCGCTCTCCACAGCCATCTGTGCCCTAGGCAGGTCTTGGGCGTACGGATGGGTCTCTACGCTGGCGAGCTCCTCAACCTGTCGTTACCTAGGACGGACAAGCAACTCTTGACGATTACCGAGACAGACGGTTGTGCTGCCGACGGCTTGTCGGTGGCTACTGGCTGCTGGGTCGGTCGGAGAACGCTCCGCATAGAGGACTATGGGAAAGTAGCAGCGACATTTGTTGATACGCTGACGGAGCGGGCGGTTCGCATTGTGCCGCGTCCGGAGATACGCGATCTTGCCTCTTCCTTTGCTCCAGAGGTGCCTGGCCGTTGGAAAGCCCAACTCCTCGGGTATCAGCGTATGCCGGCTCACCTGCTCTTCCAGTGGTCGCACGTGCGGTTACTGACTTCTGTTCACGCGATCGTGAGCAAGCCGGGGCGTCGAGTGACGTGTGCTCGCTGTCGCGAAGAGATCCTCAATGATCGCGAGGTGATCGTCGATGGGCGAACTCTCTGCCGGCCCTGCTCCGGCCTTGCGTACTACACCATTGAGTCCGCGGAGGAGGGTTGCGTTGAGCCGCACTCT
Source organism: Chloroflexota bacterium (assembly GCA_023381555.1). GTDB lineage: Bacteria > Chloroflexota > UBA4733 > UBA4733 > UBA4733 > JAMDCW01. Next base: position 2,346 of record JAMCRV010000022.1, read on the forward strand.
TGACCGGAACGGTGCCGGGTTGTGCCTCTGCGCGGAGTCAGCAAACGTGATGCGGGTGTATTCCTCATCATCTACGTAGCAGCTCCAGAGGGCGACGCTGTTTGCACCATTCGTGATGCTCTGTTTCTGCGCTCTTCGACAACGTCAGCGCTCGAGGCAATAGCTACTCCCGCGTCTTGATCGCGGACAACTTCGATGAGGTCACGTGCAGCTGGAGAGAGCGTCCGGCCCCGCAAGGTAACGATTCGGAATGTGCGCCGCAAATCGACACCAGCGATCTCAGCGGCAGCCAGGCGTCCACTGGCAACCGCGTGCTCCACAACTAGCTCAGAGAGGATCGCAAGGCCGAGCCCTGCTTGAACGGCACGAGCTACCCCTTCTCCGCTAGGAAGCGATGTGGCCGAGCGTACCACGAGTCCTGCTCGTGCCAGCTTCTGCTCCGCGAGCGCTCTTGTCCCTGATCCCTGCTCCCGCCAGACGAATGGCTCTCCCTCCAGCTCCTGAGGGTGGACTTGCGCTCGTCCCGCGAGATGGTGGCAGGGAGACATGACGAGGAGCAAGCAGTCATCTTGATAGGGGATCGCATCGAAGTCATCGTCGTCGAGTGGACCTTCGACTAGGGCTAGATCAAGCCTTCCGTGCCGAACTCTGGCGGCAGTGATCGCCGTGTTCGCGACCGCGACGTGAACCCGGATCGCTGGGCAGCGGCGGGCGAAGCGGGCTAACAAAGCGGGCAGGGTATAGGTGCCGATGGTGAGCGTCGCCCCGAGATAGAGCTCGCCGGTCCGGGCGGCTGCGAACTCACCCATCTCGCGCTCGAGAGCGGCAGCTCCAGAGAGCAGTGCTTCAGCGCGTGCTGCCAGGAACTGGCCAGCATTGGTCAAGATAGTACGGCGGCCCACAACGTCGACGAGAGTCACGCCGAGCAGACGCTCGAGCGCACGGATTTGCTGTGTCACTGCTGGCTGGGTGACGCTAAGCTGGCGTGCTGCGCGCGTAAAGCTACCCGACGATGCCAGGCTGTTGAAGGCCTGGAGCTGCGCAAGCGTGATGTTGGGCATCGAGCGTTCCTCATATAAGAGAATATTTGTACCTATCGAAAGAATAGCTACTTTGACTAATATACCCAAGCGCCTTACCGTGAGAACACGTGGCTATGTGGCTCGCGGTGGGGAGGACGGCCGGATTGGTGGTTGGGGCGAGTTGTGAAGAGCGGTCATCACACGTTCGGGCGCGTGCACGATGGGGGGGCTGGCTGAAGAAGTTCTAGATCTCTGGTAGTGGCTACGTAGCCAGTGCTCCGTATCAGTCTGCAAATCCGGGCACGGCAGACGTGGCAGGAGACGGTGGAAAGGAAGAGGCATGCGCTATGGCTTCGTCATCGACCAGCGACGCTGTATCGGTTGTCACGCTTGCACCGTAGCGTGCAAGTCAGAGAACGACGTCCCCTTAGGAGTCTTCCGCACGTGGGTAAAGTACGTCGAGAAAGGCCGCTACCCCAATACGCGCCGGCACTTTCTCGTCCAGCGTTGCAATCACTGTGACAACGCTCCCTGTGTCAAGATCTGCCCAACCAAAGCGCTCTTCAAGCGTCCAGATGGAATCATCGATTTCGATAATCGCCGGTGCATTGGCTGCAAGTCGTGTATGGAAGCCTGCCCTTACGATGCCCTCTACATCGACCCGGTGACGGATACGGCGGCGAAGTGCAACTATTGTGCGCACCGGACCGAAATTGGACTGCAGCCAGCTTGTGTGCTTGTCTGCCCGGAAGAGGCGATTATCGCCGGAGACATCGATGATCCCACGTCGCGTATTTCCCAGCTCCTGGGAAGGGAAGACGTGCGGGTGCGCAGGCCCGACCAAGGGACACAACCCAAGCTCTGGTACATCGGTGCCGAGGAGAGTGCGATCACTCCTGAAACGTACGTTGATCCGCAAGGAGGCATGTGGTCCCAGCATCACGAGGAGCCGGTCGAGTCGCTGATTGCGATGGCCCGCAACCAGCCATCAGCCGCACCGCGGACAGCACGTGTGATTGCTTCTGACGCGGCGGCCCCAAGTGGATCGCTTCCTGCCGCAAGCGTCGCAGCGAGCATTCTCGCCGGCGCGGCCACCGGTCAGGTCGACTACAACGTCGCGCACGAGCAGCCGTGGGGCCGGCTGGTGTCGCTCTACCTCTGGACCAAGTCCATCAGTGCCGGAGCATTCCTCCTGGCTACACTGGCGCTGGGCTTCAGCCTGACTACCGGGCACAGTACGTTTGGTATCCTTGCCCCCGTACTCTCTTTATTCTTCTTGCTCGTCACGACGGCGCTATTAGTTGGTGACCTACGACACCCTGAGCGCTTCCTGTACATTCTGGTCAAGCCCAATTTGACTTCCTGGCTGGTCAAAGGCGCCTATGTCTTGATCCTATTCGGCGGACTCGTCACGGTGTGGCTGGCCGCGTCCCTGTTACGCCTGGATGCTGTCACCCGGGCACTGATCTGGCCAGCCGCCCTCTTCGCCCTCGCCGCAGCTGGCTACAGTGCCTTCCTGTTTGGCCAGGCCGAGGGTCGCGACTTCTGGCAGAGCCCTCTGCTCCTGCCCCATCTCCTGGCGCAGGCCTTCGTAGCGGGCGCTGCCACGCTGTCTCTCGCTGCTGCTGCCACGGGTGCCCCAATGGCAACGTGGCATCTGCTGGTGGGCACGCTCCTGCTTGGATTGACTGTGCACGTGCTCTTGCTCCTTGGTGAGCTGGCCGTTCCACACAGTAACGCTCACGTACGACTTGCCGCAGAGCAACTCGTCCACGGTGGACTGCGCCGGCCCTTCTGGGGCTTGGTGGTGATCGTTGGCATCGTGCTTGCAGGGATCTTTGGTGTGCTCGCGCTCGCCGGCGCTGCGACGCCGGTGCTCAGCGTGCTCGCCGGCATCTGCGCCCTGGTTGGGCTCCTGATCTACGAGGATGTTTGGATCACCGCAGGGCAGTCCGTACCACTCAGTTAGAGGAGCGATGAACTCGTGAGCGTTAGACTGACGCATCTCTTCAAGGTAGCTGGTAATGCCGGGTCACTCATTGCGCCGCCGGCACCCGTACAGACCACCGGGTCGACTTTACCCGCTACCTGGCCTGATCAGTGGCCGCGTGTGGCCCCACTACCGAAAGGGCACAAGAACAACGGTGAGCTTTGCCCCGCACCACCAAGCGATCGTTGGGACGACTGGGTTGAGTATGATGCGCGCGCCTGGCCGGAGAAGGTCGAGCGTCGCTATACGCTCGTTCCGACGACGTGTTTCAACTGCGAATCAGCGTGCGGCCTCGTGGCTTACGTTGACCGGGCTACGTTCCAGATTCGCAAGTTCGAAGGCAACCCCGTCCATCCCGGGAGCAGAGGGCGGAACTGCGCCAAAGGGCCGGCCACGCTGAACCAGGTCTACGATCCGGAGCGTATCCTCTATCCACTGAAGCGTACCGGCCCGCGGGGCAG
>JAMCRV010000088.1 GCA_023381555.1 Chloroflexota bacterium
GTCGTTCTCATTGATGATTGGAAGCACGCGACAGTCGAAGCAGTTCAGGAGCGTGGTACGCGCATTGAGATAGCTTTGCCGGTTGCTGAGATCCTGGCGGGTCAGGAGCGCTTGAGCCACCGGCACGTCAAGCTCCCGGAACACCTGGTCCCACTGGCGCATGAGCAGAGCTTGACCGACGGCGGCCAGCACTTGTTTCCGTGGCACATCCTTGGCATCCACGCTGACTCCGAGCCGCTCGCGACCAGCAGCCGCTGCCCCGGATGTCACGAGCGCAACTATCGCACCGCGCTGCAGCAGCGTTCCGATTTGCTGGCCGATCTGCCGTAGCGCTGCCGGAGAGATAGCATCACCCCCTGCTGTGAGGGTGCTAGTGCCTACTTTCACGACGATCCGCGAATAGCGGAGCGCAGCGCTGGAAACCGGAAGGGTCTCGAGCGTTGGTAATTGGTGTGTCAACACGCCTCTCCCGGTGCCGCCTTCTGCCCTGCGAGTATACGCGACAAGCTGGGCACGTGGGGGGCGCATCAGCTGCCGCTCCGGTGAGGGGTCCACCAATATATCTCAATGCGCCGTCAAGCTACGAGATGGAAGCCGCAGGTGCCTCGCTGTCGTCGCGAGCAGCGGGAACCGTTGGGACAGTGAAGAGGTCGAAGGCTTCGATCGCACGGTAGAGAGAGGTCGCAGCGTTGCGCGAGTGGGCAGGGTCGATCACGACAGTGCGAAAGTGCTCCACATTGTGCCGGAGCCAGCTGGTGATGATGTGGAGCTCGTCGAGCTGATCGTTGCTCACGAAAGACTGGGCGGTGCGTTCTTCAGGCACGTAGACCTGATCCAGCCAAGTCTCTAGAGAGGTGACGGAGTCGTTGCCGGGACGTACCTCGCGGTGGGCGCGGAGGAGTCCTTCCTGGATGGCGAAGAGGGCAACGCATCCTGGGAGGCGTGCTCGCGTCAGAATAACGACGTGGCACTCCGCGATGGTGCTGCTGAGCTCATGTTGAGCATGGAAGACGCGCTCGAGTTCGTGAGCGGCGTCACGTAGTGCTGCGGCTTCTTCGAACTCGAGGTTTTCTGCGAGGGTGTCTCGCTCCTTTTCCAGTTCTTCGATGAGCCGCGCAGTCTTTCCCGAGAGCAAGTCTTGGATCGTGTGGATTGCTTGGGCATAGTCTCCTTCGCTTGCCTCACCCACACATGGGGCGAGGCAGCGCCCCATCTGCCCGTAGACGCAGAGTGGTGTCTCGCCGGGAATAATGGGACCGGTGCATCGTGGCAGCCGCAAGCGCTTCTGGAGCTGCTCTACGACAGACTGCACAAGTGTGGCGCGACGGAAGGGACCGTAGTAGGTAGCACCATCGGCTTGTACCTGGCGGGTCACATCGAGCCGGGGAAAGCGGTCCTGTGTACTGAGTCGCAGGTAGGGATATTGCTGGTAATCACGCTGGGCTTGATTGCCTGCCGGGAGCAGCTGTTTGATCAGACGTGACTCGAGCAGCAATGCCTCAAGCTCTGAGCCGGTCTCGATGTGCTCGATGGTTTGTACGTTGGAGAGTACGCGCCGCAGCCGGTAGGGCTCACGGACCCCCGGACGGAAGTGTGATTGCACACGGCGTCGCAGGTTGACAGCTTTACCAACGTAGACGAGGTGGCCCGAAGCGTCACGGAGTAGATACACCCCCGGTGCTTTCGGAAGCTGCCGTATCTGCGCCAGCAGATCACGGTCACGCTTACCTGTACGCTGATATTGCAGCCGGACGAGACCGCGCACGCCCTGGTCTCTTGCTATGTCAGAGAGCGCGAGCAGCGCCGCGTAGGTAGTGTGAGCATCGGCTGCGGCCCGGTGCTTCTCCGCTACCGAGATTTCCAGATGCGCCGCTACTCTATCCAGTGCTGCTGAAGGCAGTAAAGGCAAGAGGCGTCGAGCTAAGCGTGCGACACAGAGGGTGGTAGCGCGGTAAGAGATACCGATTCGGCGAAATTCCTCGCGTAGGAAGCCGTAGTCAAATACAGCATTGTGGGCGACGAGTACTGCGTCACCCAGGAAGGAGAACAGCTCTGGGGCAATCTCAGCAAAGCGGGGCGCGGTAGCCACCTGGTCCAGCGTAATGCCTGTGAGGCGGGTGATCTCTGGTGGTAGACCCACTTGGGGGTTGACCAAGCTGGAATAGGTATCGACTATTCCACTAGGTCCGCAGCGAAGTGCACAGACTTCAATCAAGGAGTCGTGTAGCGGGCTGAGTCCGGTGGTCTCCACATCAAGGATGATGACGGATTCGATGATGGAGGAGCGGCGGTCGCATCCTCGTGCCAAATCGGTACCTCTATTTCCACTGATGGGCACCACAGTACCGGCATTTTGCCTGCTAGGCAATAGAAGTAGGGGGAGGGTCAGCTCTGGCACGCACGTGTCGCGTGGGGATGGGCGTGCTTTGTTGTGGCGCCGGAGCCACGAGAGGCAGGGGGTATACTGCGGAGAGGAGTCGTATGGCAGCTCGAAGTGAGTCTCTTCCATTACAGCTACAGCCGCGCGCGGTGCGGTTGCGGGATTTCCTGCGTGATCTCCCGCTGTTTCAAAAGCTCTTGATCGCGAATACCGCCCTGGTGGCGTTGGGGACAGTCTTTGGTTACTGGTTCACGCGCCACTACGCAACACAGACCAATGCCTGGTGGACAGTCGTGGTTGGCGTCAGCAGCGTTGCTGTGTCTCTACTGATTAACTCGGTGATTTTGCGGGCAGCGCTTTCTGCCATTGAGCCCCTACGGCAGACTGTCGAGCAGGTCCGTCGCGGCAATCGCTCTGCACGTGTCCAGCGCCCCTTCTTCAGCGACCCTGATCTCGATCGCCTCGGCCAAACGCTCAACCGGCTGCTCGATACGGTAGAGGTGCAGCAGCATGAGCTCGAGGCGCAGCTCCGTCGAGTGCAGGCACTGTCAGCAGCAGTCATCCGTGCGCAGGAGCAGGAGCGCAGGCGAATCGCGCTGGAACTCCACGATGAGGCAAGCCAAGCTCTCACCGCGATCATCGTGGGACATCGAGTCATCGATCAGCTCGAGGACATCAAAGAAGTCCGGAAGCAATCGCGAGCTCTCCGCGAGCTCACCGCCGCAACTCTTGATGATCTGCACCGGCTCATCGTGGAGCTTCGTCCTGGTCTGCTGGAGGAGCGCGGCTTGGGACCGGCTATTCGCTGGCATGCGAGTGAGTTTTCTCACCGATTCGGTATCCCGGTCCAAGTTCGAGTCGATGGCCTCCAGGAGCGTTTGTCCGCCGAGATAGAGACAGGACTGTTCAGAATTGTCCAGGAGGCTTTGACGAACATTGCACGGCATGCCCAGGCGCAGCACGTGCGGGTCCTGCTGCAGCGGATCACGGCTGAAATCATGGTGGTTGTGGAGGATGACGGAGTCGGTTTCGATGTGCACGAGGTACGTACGGAGGCAGACCTCCCCGGCCTTGGGCTCATCGGCATGCACGAGCGCGCGACTGCCCTGCATGGAATGTGTTGCATCACTTCCCATTCAGGTGTAGGGACAAGAGTCGAAGTGCATATTCCTGATAGCTTGGCTGGCGTCTGTGCCGAAGCCAAAGAGGAGGCAGTTGATGGCAAAGATTCGAATCCTGGTAGTTGATGATCACGCCGTTCTCCGCGCCGGATTGCGGGCATTGTTCACACTCCAGCGCGACATGGAAGTCGTCGGGGAAGCAAGCGAAGGTGACGATGCTATTGGGCTTGCGGAACAGTTGCAGCCTGACGTGGTGCTTATGGATATCTCCCTGCCGGGTGTAGGAGGTGTCGAAGCGACCCGGCGGATTGCGCACACCAAGTCCCATCCGCGTGTGTTGATGCTGACGATGTTCGATAATCCTCACTACCTCTTCGAGGCTTTGCAGGCTGGAGCGGCCGGATACGTTCCCAAGCGGGCGGCGGATGCTGAGCTTCTGAGTGCCATTCGCGCAGTGGCGCGTGGCGAATCGTTTCTCTACCCGAGTGCGGCCAAGGCGCTCATCACCCAGTTTCTCGAGCAAGGTCGCGAGCGTCAGGATTCCTATGATCTGCTCACGGCGCGGGAGAAAGAAGTGCTGCGTCTCATCGCCGAAGGCTACACGAACAAGCAGATTGCCGGCATGCTCTACGTGAGTCCCAATACGGTGGAAGTGCATCGCAGTCGCATCCGGGAGAAGCTCAACGTCCACGATCGCACGGAGATTCTGAAATATGCACTCAGTCGCGGGCTCATTGAGTCTCTACCTTCGCTGCCTGGGGCCAAGAGCGCGTTAGAAGGCTCGGATAGCTAAGTCTGGATTTCGCAGTCTGCCCGGTCAGCGCGGCGACGATCAGGGATTCCAGGCCGCGCTCGCTGGTGTCAGTCGGCCCTATGCGCATCACACGAGCTCCACAATTGTGTCTCCCCGCTCCAATGCCTCCAGAACGGCAGGCAGCAGGGGCTCGAACCAGCGCAGCAACTCGCGCCGGCTGGAGTTGCCCCTACGAACCCAGACGATCTGCGGCCCTGCAAAGGCGTGGATACGCCGGAGAGCGAAATCCTCATCCTTCGAGACAAGCACCACACCTGTCGCACGGGCGCGATCCCAGATGAGATGATTCGCCATCCCCACGTCCGAGACGTGCTCGGCGGCGTGTCCGTGCGCTACAAGCACGCGTGCAAGCGCCGGGGGCAGCTGGTGGTCTACCAGAAAGCACATCAGCCCGCACGTAGCACTGGATGATCAGCCTCCAACGCCGCAAATTGCAACGCCGCCGTGATGTCGCCGTCTTCCAGATATGGGTAATCTGTCAGGATTTCCTCGCGACTCGTACCTGCGGCCAAGAGATCAAGGATGTCTTTCACCCGTATCCGCATCCCGCGAATGCATGGCCGCCCGCCGCACTGCTCTGATCTGACCGTAATGCGGTGCAATTCGTTCATACTGGCTCCTCCTCGCGTTCCTTCAGTACGGCTTTCAGCACTAAGCCTTCCGGATCAGGGACGCGTGGAAGGCTCCAGAAATCCGGGGACGGCTTCTTCTCGGGGGGAATGATGATGCCGCTCGCCACCAGGTCTTCATCGTCCAGCGCCGCCAGTCTCGCGCTCGTGGTCGGGACGAGCCGAGCAATTTCCCTCCCGTGGTCGGTCACCACCACTTGGCTCGTGGCTGAGCGCTCGTCCACCTCCCGGAACAGGTACTTTGTGCGTTTCTCCCCCCAATGCGCCGGGATACACCCTAACCAGCGCAGATGCGACTGGCGGTACACAGGGTAGGGACGCAGCGCGACACTCACAATCCCACCTCGCTAAATCCTTCCACGGTGGTGTTGCGAAAGGCGGGGCCCTCACCCCGGCTCGCCAAGGCTCTCCACCCCTCCCCCAAGCTTGGGGGAGGGGCAGGGGGTGAGGGTCTCCTTCGCAACGCCATTCTGGTTTGATTTAGTCGTCACCATGGCAGCATCGCGGATCAGGGGTCGCGCCGGCGTATGCCGGGCGCTCGATCAAAGTCACGATCGAACGATACTACCGTGCTGATGTGCCTGTGTTGCATATGCGCGACTACCAGGGCGTCTACGAAGTCCAGCG